>CAZVXK010000046.1:0-18066 GCA_964631665.1 uncultured Candidatus Cloacimonadota bacterium
GGAACAGGTGTTACACGCTTCCACGTTTCCACGCTTACACTCTCAAAAAGGGCAAGCTGGGACTGGGGAGAGGTGTATCAGGCGTCTCGCCTGATGGGTCCGCAAGCTACACCGCCAGGCAAGATGCCTGGGTTCCTCTCACCCCCGCCAGGCAAGATGCCTGGGTTCCTCTCACCCCCGCCAGGCAAGATGCCTGGGTTCCTCTCTGCTCATGTAGAATACGATACCGAGCGCCGTAGCATACGATACCGATCGTGTTGTACCAGCCGGATGCCGATCCGGCGACACACCAACCCCGCCAGCCTTTGGCCCCGGGATTTCATCTTTTTCTGTCCCCACAGAGACAGGGGGGCACAGAGACCCAGAGAGTATCTTTCACACAGAGAAAAGAGAAGAGAGAAAGAGATAAGATAAGCTGCGCTGGAGTATAGGGGTGGCGAGCTCCTGTTCGCCACAGCGGCCGACAGGTCGCTACAGCAATTACCTGCCAGGTTCAGAGGACAGGGGATAGCTCAACAGGCAGCAAAGCTGCCTCTGCCGACCGGGAGATCGGCAGCCCTTTAGTTGGCGCTGTAGCAGATATTTTGCCGAAGCTGTTTCCCGGTTTGGAGTTCAGACAGCCTTCGCAAGCTATGCCAGGACATCAGATTATGCGGCTGCCTGGACTTCAAACAGCCCGGATATTCACATGCTCCGAAGCGAAAAATCCCCCATCGTTTGAAGTCCAAGCCGGCTGTGTAACTGGCAAATAGTGCCAGGTTTTTCTTGCCGGCTTGAACTCCAAATCAGCCCCAGTTTTAACTCATAATTCCGCAGAGTCTGACCGCTACAAGTTGCTGCCCTGTAATCAGAAGCGGAATTATAAGCCAAAACAGGGGCGGGGCGCCGGATCGGCATCGTATGCTACCCTAAATCGTATGCTACGCTGAATCGTATGCCACTCCTGCCTTTCCTGCGGGAGGGCAGGAAGTTCTAATCCACTCCAATCACTGCGCGGAGGAAGGCTATCTTATGGGCTGCCAGCGCTCTGGCTTTGGCGGAACCCTCCTCCAGGACGGCGCTGATCCGCTCCGGATGGGCCATCAGCTCGTTGTAGCGCTCGCGCAGGGGCTTGAGGGCAAAATTCATCACCTCGAAGAGTTCTTGTTTGGCCTGCCCATAGCCCATGCCTCCGGCCAGGTAGCGCCGGCGCAGGGCTTCGGTCTGTTCCGGCGTGGCAAAATGGCGGTAGAGGGAAAAGACAGTGCATTGTTCCGGATCCTTGGGCTCCTCCACGGTCTGAGAATTGGTCACGATGCGCATGACCAGCTTGCGGAGCTCTTTTTCGGGAGCGAACATGGGGATGGTGTTGTTGTAGCTTTTGGACATCTTGCGCCCATCCAGCCCCAGCAGGGTTTTGGTATATTCGGTGGCGATGGGTTGGGGCAGCTTGAAACACTGGCTTCCATAGGTGAAATTGAAGCTCTGGGCGATGTCCACCGCCATTTCCACATGCTGGAACTGGTCGTTGCCCACGGGGACGAAATCGGTGTCGAAGAGCAGGATGTCCGCCGCCATCAGCACGGGATAGGTGAAAAGGCCCATATTCACGCCATCGTCCGGATCGCGGCCGGCCTCGCTGTTGGCCTGGAGCAGTGCTTTGTAGGCATGGGCGCGGTTCATCAGGCCTTTGGGCGTGAAAGCCAGCAGCATGGTTAGCAGTTCGAAGGTCTGGGGCACCAGGGACTGTTTATAGAAGAGCACCCTGCCCGGGTCCAGCCCGGAGGCCAGCCAGGCGGCGGCGATCTCCAGGGTCATGGCCCTGATCGCGGCGGGGTCCTTGCAGGAATTGAGCGCATGATAATCGGCGATGAAATAGCGGGCTTCGCAGGTTTCGGAAAGCTGGAGGGCGGGTTTGATGGCGCCCAGATAGTTGCCAATATGGGGGATTCCGGTGGGTTTGATGCCAGTGAGCGATACCTTCATGATCTCCTCAATCGCTGGGAAGCATTTCGCAGAAGAGGTCGGTGCCGATCGCATCCACCACCCGCGCCAACACAAAGAAGCCGGGCCGGATGCCGGAGCCGTGGACATAGGTGATGCCGTCGATCTCGGGCGCCTGGAACCAGGTTCTGCCGGCAAAGACATCGGGCGCGTCCACCCTGGCCGGTTGTTCGATCAGGACTGCCATATCCTGGCCCACATAGCCATCCAGATGGTCCTTAGTGATATCGGACTGGATGTCGAGCAGCTTATCCTGGCGCCGTTCGGCGGTGGCTTCGGGCACCTGTTTGTCCATCCTGGCGGCAGGAGTACCCTTCTCGCGGGAATAGGCGAACACGCCCAGCCAGGTGAATTCCACCCTTTGGATGAACTTTTTCAGAGCGCTGGCGTCGGCCGGAGTCTCTCCCGGCAAACCGGCGATCAGGGAGGTGCGGAACACCGCCTGGGGCAGTTTGGACCGGATGGTCTGAAAGAGTTCCTCCAGTTCGGCTCCGCCTTTCTTGCGGTTCATGGCCTGCAGAAGGCGATCCTGGCAATGCTGGATGGGGATCTCGAAATAGGGCATCAGCTTGGGAAAGCGCTCCCACAGCTCCAGCCAGCGGGGATCGAAATGGTCGGGATGCAGATACATCAGCCTGATCCAGTCATAGGCGGGGAGGGCGTGGAGCCGTTCGATCAGCTCGGGCAGGGCCTGGCGGCCATAGAGGTCCAGGCCATAGTTGCAGGTATCCTCGGAAACCAGGATCAGCTCCCGGGGGGGATAATACTCATCGGCGGCCAGGTATTCGGCTTCGGCAACCAATTCCTCGATGGGCACGCTGACCTGGGGACCCCGGATGGAGGGGATGGCGCAATAGGCGCAATGATTGTTGCAGCCATCGCTGATGCGCAGATAGCGGTGATAGGCCACCTCCACCGCCTTGCGCCGGTGGGAGGGGGCATGCTCCAACTCCAGCCAGTTCTCCAGGGTGGCGAAGTCCTTCAAGGGAATCCAGCCATCCACAAAGGGATACATCTGGGGGATGTCCTCGAAATTGTGGTTGGTGATGCAGCCGGTCACCAGCAGTTTGTCGATCCTGCCATCCTGCTTCAGATAGCCCATGTCGTCCAACACCGCATCCATCTCCAGCAGCGCGTCCGCGATGAAGGAACAGGTGTTTACCAGCACGATGTCCACATCTTCAGGCTGATCGCAGGGTTGGTAGCCGGCACGCTGAAAGATGGAGGCAAATACTTCGCTGTCCACCAGGTTGCGGGGACAGCCCAGGCTCTCGATATAGTAGGTCTTCATTGGAGTGGATGGATGAATAGCCCGGAACGCAGCTTGGGTTCGAACCAGGTGGATTTGGGAGGCATGATCTTGCCGGCGTCTGCGATGGCGATCAGTTCGTCCATGGAGGTGGGATACATGGCAAAGGCCACCACCTCCCGTCCGCTGTCCACGCGGCGCACCAATTCATCCAAGCCCCTGATGCCGCCCACGAAGTCGATGCGTTTGTCACGGCGGGGATCGCCGATGCCCAGGATGGGATGCAACAGGTTGTGCTGCAGGATGGAAACATCCAGCGAAGCCACGGGATCGGAAGCGTTCCAGGTGCCGGGACGGGGGACCAGGCGATACCAGCCGCCGGCAAAGTACATGCCGATCTCATGGGTCTGGCGGGGATGGAAGGGTTCGCTCACGTGCAGTTCGGTGAGTTCGAATTTCTCCTTTACCAGGTTGAGGAATTCCTCTTTGCTGTGGCCGTGGAGGTCTTTCACCACGCGGTTGTAATCGAAGATCTTGAGCTGGTTGTCCGGAAAGATCACCGCCATGATATAGTTGAACTGTTCGTCGCCCCTGTAGCCCTGATGCCGTTCGCGGCGCATCACGCCCACCCTCACCGCGCTGGCGGTGCGGTGGTGGCCGTCGGCTACATATAGATTGGGTAGAGCGGCGAAGGCTTGCTCGATGGCGGCGATGTCCTGGGGATCGTCCATCAACCAGAGGGTGTGCCCGATGCCGTCGTCGCTGATGAAGTCATAGACCGGAGCTGTGCTTTGCATCACCTTCTTCACTGTGGCATCGATATCCGCCTGGTGCCGGTAGGTGAAGAAAACCGGTGAGGCATGAGCGTCGCAGGCGTCCACATGCTTGATGCGGTCTGCTTCCTTGTCCGCCCGGGTGTGCTCGTGCTTTTTGATCACGTCGTTCAGATAGTCGTCGATGGAAGCCAGGCCAACCAGGCCCACCTGAGCACGCCCGTCCATAATCTGGCGGTAGATATAGAACATCGGCTGGTCGTCCTGCTTCATCAGGCCGCGGGTGACGTAGCTGTCCAGGTTTTCCCGGGCCTTGGCATAGACCTGGGGGTCGTAGAGGTCGGTGCCCAGGGGCAGGTCCACCTCCGGCTTCTCCACATGCAGATAGCTGAGGGGGTGGCGGGCGACCTCGATCCGGGCTTCGTCGGAATCCATCACGTCATAGGGCATGGAAGCGATCTCAGCCGCCTTTTCCGGGACTGGGCGCAGTGCTTTGAACGGTTTGAAAACTGCCATCTATCGGTTCTCCTGTTTCTATTGATAATATTCTTTAAGTACTTTGATCAGTGCTGTATGGTCGCACACTCCGCAGGTTTCGCGGGCGGAATGCATGGCCCAGAGGGGATTGCCCACATCCACCGCCGGAACGCCCAACTGGGCGGAAACGATCGGCCCCACGGTGCTGCCGCAGAGGAGGTCGCTGCGGATCAGGAACTTCTGAAAGTTCACTTTGGCGGCGGCGCAGAGGGCGGCAAAACGGGCACTGCTTTCCGCCGTGGAGGCATAGTTCAGTCCCACATGGTATTTGAGCACGGGACCCTGATTCATCACCGGGGAATAGTCCGGATCATACTTCTCCTTGTAGGAGGGATGATAGGCATGCGCCATGTCCGCCGAGATCAGGAAGGAACTGCGCAAGGCCTGATAGAACTGCTCGCGGGAAAGCCGCAGGGCCAGGGTGATGCGTTCCAGCACTTCAGTGAGCAGCAGGGAAACGGCGCCCTGGGGTGATCTGCTGCCGATCTCCTCATGGTCGTAAAAGGCGGCCACACAGGTGGAAACCGGGTTTTGCACCGCGGTGAGGGCGCTCAGGATGGCATGGGTCATCGCCAGATTGTCCAGCCTGCCGCTGACCACCAGGCTCTGATCCAAGCCGGCCAGGGTGGCCGGAGTGCCGTCATAGAGGAAGAGGTCCATGGCGACGATGCGTTCGGGGCTGGTCTGAAGCTCCTCGGCTATGGCTGCCAGCAGCGGATTACCGGCCAGGGTGCTGGTGTTCAGGATGGCCAGGAGTTGGGTCTGTTTATTGTATTCAAAGCCTTTGTTGATCTCACGGTTCAGATGGATGGCGGCATTGGGGATCACCGCCACCGGGCGTTTCAGGTCCAGGGCATAGCTGCTGTATTCTCCTTTGTCCTGCACCACCACCCTGCCCGCAATGCCCAGCTCACGGTCGATCCAAGTGCTGATGATGGGGCTGCCATAGACCTCCACCCCAATGCGGGAAACCGAGTTTTCGGTCTTCAGGCTGTCCGGTTTGAGCTTCAGGCCGGGGCTGTCCATGTGGGAGGCAGAAAGCAGGAATCCGCTGTCGGGCAAGGGTTTGCTGCCAATGGCAAAGGCGATCACCGCCGAACCCTGCCGCTGGACGAAGTATCTGCCGCCCGGCTCCAGGGACCAGGCAGCGGTTTCCTCCAACTGGGTCCAGCCCGCCGCGCGCAGCCGGTTCAGGATCTGCTGCGAAGCTTGGATGGCGGTGGGGGAATTGTCCAGAAAGGACAGGAAATCTTGGATCTGGCTGTTCATTTAGTCTCCATTTTGCACTTTGGGACTAAAAATTCCAGGCTGGCTTTCCTGTCAAAGGGATTATCCGTCAGTGATACAAATAACGCTTGATCTTCTGGGTGGGCGTTTTCTGGAAGGGCTCGTTGACGATGTGGATTTTGGCGATGCGGCTGAAGTCTGCCAGCACCTGGTTGATGTTCTGGCGGTTTTCCTCCATGATCTGGGGTACTTTGGATTCCGGGATGTGGTCTTGATCCAGGGTCTCAAAATCGGGATAGATCAGGGCGTGCACCTGCCGTTCCCGCTCCAGCACCAGGGCTTCCATCACATAGGGCAGGTTGTTCAGCTTCTGCTCCACCAGCTCGGGATAGATGTTCTCCCCGCTGGGGCCCAGGATTACGTTCTTGCTTCTGCCGCGTAGATAGATGAAGCCATCCTGGTCCAGGGTGCCGATGTCGCCGGTATGCAGCCAGCCGTCTTTCAGGGTTTCGGCAGTGGCCTCAGGATTATTGTAATAGCCGGCAAAAACAGGATCGCCAGAGATCAACACCTCGCCGGGGATGTTGGCCGGATCGGGGGAGACGATCTTGCAGCTGATGGAGGGCACGATTCTGCCGCTGGATTCGAAGCGATGCTCAAACCAGCGGGCATAGGAGATCAAGGGCCCGCACTCGGTCATGCCATAGCCGATGGTGAAGGGGAACTTGATCTTCTTCATGAAGAGCTCCACCTCGGCATTCATGGGTGCACCGCCGGCGATGAATTCCGTCAGGTTGCCGCCGAAGGCGTTCAACAGCTTGTTTCGTATCTTCTTGTGGATGATACTCTTGATGCCGGGAAGCTTCAGCAGGGTGCGCATTTTGGGCGTTTCCACCACCGGCTGCAACTGACGTTTGTAGATCTTTTCCACCAGAAGCGGCACCGACAGCACCACATTGGGCTTCAGATCCTGCAGCGCCGCAAGCAGAATCTTGGGGGCGGGGATCTTGTCCATGAAGTTGATGTGATTGCCCCGGGTGAAGGGATAGAGCATATCGAAGGCACAGGCATAGGCATGCGCCAAAGGCAGGAAGGCAAGCACTTTGGCGGCAACCTTGAAGAGCAGGGTTACCCTTGCGTAGATCAGGTTCGCCAGCAGTGAACGGTGGGGCAGCATCACACCCTTGGAGAAACCGGTGGTGCCGGAAGTGTAGATGATGGCGGCGATGTCCTCGTTATCACACACATCAGGCGCGGTGAAGTCATCCGGCTTCAGCTCTTTTA
Source organism: uncultured Candidatus Cloacimonadota bacterium (assembly GCA_964631665.1). Taxonomy (GTDB): domain Bacteria; phylum Cloacimonadota; class Cloacimonadia; order Cloacimonadales; family Cloacimonadaceae; genus Syntrophosphaera. Next base: position 7,054 of record CAZVXK010000046.1, read on the forward strand.
GTTCCTCCATTTCCGAAAGGGCGGGGATGATCTCCCGCTTGCCATCGATTCGATTGACCAGAGTGCTGAAATCATCCAACGAGAACACATATCTCACTTGGTGGAGCTGGTCTTCGCTGATGGTGTCGAAGCGATCGTGGGATACAAAGAACAGCTCGGCGTCGCAGTGATTGACGATATGCTGGGTATCCTCCGGTGAGAAATTGGACAGGATGGGAACGATGGTAGCGCCATAGGTTACTGTGGACAGCCACACGGTCGCCCAGTTCGAGCAGTTTTTCCCCGCCAGGGCGATCTTGGTGCCCTTCCGGATGCCACAGGCTTTGTAGAGCTGATGCAGCCAGAGGATGCGCTTGGCCACATCGGAATAGTTCAGGGCGTCGCCCGGGTAATCGGTGAAGGCAGGCAGGTCCCAATAGGTCTTGGTGGAATCGACAAGGTAAGGTATCAGTTTCTCAGTTATCATCGCTGTCTCCCAGTTCAAATTTTGAAAATACACTCTCATCGGAAATGGGATATGGTGTCAAGCATTTCTTCTGCGACATCTTTTTCTGGAGGATTCGAGACTTGGCGCGAACCGGGAGGGAAAATGTCAAAGATTGGGTTTATTCTTGCATTAAACAACACATACTGCCTGCGGGATGCTTTGACCCGCGGTGGGCTCCGCACAAGACAGAAAGAACAGGCTGGATTTGGCGCCAACCTTTGAGATCCTGATCAGAGAGATGAAAAATGAAAAGAAAATGCTTAACCTTAGGCATCCTGGCTCTGTTGCTCGTGGCTCTCACCCTGAGCTGCTATAAGAAGACTTCAGAACCTGATGAAACGGTTGCCACACCAACCTTCAGCCCGGAAGAGGGAATTTACACAACTGGGCAGCTGGTTACCATCAACTGCTCCACCGAAGGAGCCGCGATCCGCTATACCACCAATGGTACTGATCCCACGGAGGCTTCAAGTATTTACACTTCTCCGCTCGAAATCACAAGCACTACTACCATCAAAGCTATAGGTTTCAAGGACGGTTGGGCAAGAAGCGCGACCGCAAGCACCACCTATACAATCAGCGAGTTGGTTGCCGCACCCGAATTCGACCCTCCCGGGGGATCATATACCTCAACGCAGTATGTTCGTATCACTTGCTCCACCAATGGAGCCACGATCCGCTACACTAGCGACGGCAGTGATCCCACTGATACTTCCGCGCCATATACAGCTCCGCTTACAATAAGGAACACCACGACCATCAAAGCCAGAGGTTTCAAGGAGAGCTGGGTGCCCAGCGCGACTGCAAGCGCCTGCTACATGATCAGTCTGAGTGTGGCCGCTCCTGAATTCAATCCAGCTGAAGGGCAGTATCAGGCAGCGCAGTATGTGGAACTTACCTGCGCCACCAGCGGAGCCGAGATCCGCTACACCACCGATGGCAGCGATCCCACGGATATTTCCGCGATCTACACATCTCCGCTTCATGTACTAAACACCATCGCCATCAGGGCAAGGGGATACAGGGACGGCTGGGAACCCAGTGCGATATCCAGCGCTACTTATACTATCAACTACACCCCGATCGAGATGATCCAGATCCCGGGCGGCACCTTCATCATGGGAGATACGCACGGAAACTACTACAGCAACGAACTACCCACGCACAGCGTAACCCTGAACTCATTCTCGATCGGAAAATATGAGCTTACCCAAGGCGAATTTGCTTCCGTCATGGGCTTCAATCCCGCTACCGGCCACGGAGTGGGCAACGATCACCCCGTGTATAACGTAAGCTGGTATTCGGCCATTAAATACTGCAATCTGCGCAGCATGGCTGATGGATTGGCCCCGGTATATTCGATTTACGGTTCCACCGATCCCGCGGATTGGGGTCCCGTTCCTGAATCCGACCACGCTGCCTGGAACGCGGCAGTTTGCAACTGGAACTCAGAAGGCTACCGCCTGCCCACGGAGGCGGAATGGGAATACGCCGCCCGTGGAGCTGCCATCGGTCCGGATTACCTGTACAGCGGTTCGGATCAGATCAATGATGTGGCCTGGTATCATCTCAACGACACCAGCGGCGGATATCCGTCGGGGACGAAGCCGGTCGGGCAGAAAGCGCCGAATAGCATCGGCACCCACGACATGAGCGGCAACGTGATAGAATGGTGCTGGGATTGGTATTCCCCAAGCTATTACAGCAGCAGTCCCAGCAGCAATCCCACGGGACCTGCGAGCGGTTCAAGTCGGGTAGCGCGAAACTCGGGTTGGAACGGCTTCGCCGGTGGCTGCAGGGTTTCGTACCGCTATGGCAGCGCCCCTCACTACAGCAGCTTTTCCAACGGCTTCCGCGTCTGCAGGTCTGCTTTATAGCTGGGCAAATGCTGTTTACAGCGTTTTCATTGATCTGACGCGCTCAGAGCAACAGCGAAGATTCCAACCGGTTTGATTTCAACTACCAAGCTGCCGATTGCAGCGTGCCAGCAGATTTCTATTGACATTTTCCCCCTGTCCCACAAACTGTTTGTTCAATATAACTACATTGACTACCAAGGAGTTGGGATATGAACTACTTTCTTAGCGAAGACCAGCTGGAGATGCAGGAGATCGCCCGCCGCATCGCCATCGAAAAGATGAAACCACTATCCGAAAAATACGATGAGGAAGGGATCTTCCCTTGGGACATCGTGGAAGTGATGCGCCAGAGCGACCTCTTTGCCATCCTGGTGCCGGAGGAATATGGCGGGATCAGTGGCAGGGTGATGGATCTGGCGGTGGTAACAGAAGAACTCTGTGCCGTGGATGCAGGCATTTCGCTGGCCTTTGGCGCCACCGGATTGGGCATGTATCCGATCCTGATCGCGGGCAGCGAGGAGCAGAAACAGACCTATCTGCCCCAGATCGCTGCCGGAGAGCAGCTGGCGGCGTTTGCGCTAACGGAGGCCAATGCCGGCTCCGATGCCGGGGCGATCGAAACCACAGCCAAAAAGGACGGCGATAACTATATCCTGAACGGCACCAAGCAGTGGATAACCAATGGCGGCGAAGCGGGAATCTACACCGTGTTCGTGATGACGGACAAGACCAAGGGTGCCCGTGGCTGCAGCTGCTTCATCGTGGAAAAGGGAACGCCCGGTTTCAGCTTTGGCAAAAAGGAAAACAAGATGGGCATCCGTGCCTCCGCCACCCGTGAGCTGATCTTCGAGGATTGCGTGGTACCCTCCGCAAACTTGGTGGGACGCGAAGGCACCGGATTCATCACCGCCATGAAGGTGTTCGACAAATCCCGTCCCATGGTGGGCGCCCAGGCAGTGGGCATCGCCCGCGGCGCTTTCGAAGCCGCCATCAAATACACCAAGGAACGCGAGCAATTCGGCAAACCAATCTCCTCCTTCCAGGCAATCCAGTTCATGCTGGCGGACATGGCAACCCAGATCGAGGCTGCCCGTGCCCTGGTCTTTCAAACCGCACGCATGGTGGACAGCGGCGCCAGGAACTATTCCAAGGAATCCGCCATGTGCAAATACTTCGCCTCGGACGTGGCGATGCAGGTTACCACCGACGCCGTGCAAATCCTGGGCGGTTATGGCTATATGAAGGAATATCCGGTGGAAAAGATGATGCGGGATGCCAAGATCCTGCAGATCTATGAAGGCACGAACCAGATCCAGCGCTCCATTGTCGCCGCCAACCTGCTCAAGGAATATTGATCCATGCACGAATGGGTGAAGCACTTTCCCGCCGCGATCACGGTAGTGGATAAGAACGGCATCGTGACCGAGATGAACGAAAAAGCCTGCGAGACCTTCGCCGCCGACGGGGGCGCAAAGCTAATCGGCCACAGCCTCTGGGACTGCCACAAGCCTGAATCCATCGCCATCATCAAGGATATGCTCGCCACGGGCCGCAACAACGTCTATACCATTGATAAACAAGGCAAGAAAAAGCTGATCTTCCAGCAGCCCTGGTTCGAGAACGGAGAGGTCGCCGGCCTGGTGGAACTGTCTTTGGAATTGCCTGCTGATATGCCAAACCATGTCCGGAATTGAACATCTGCTGCTGCACACCTGTTGCGCGCCCTGCCTGATCGCGCCTTATCAGCAGCTCAAAGCCGAGGGGATCAGATTCAGCGCCTTGTGGTACAATCCCAATATCCATCCCTACACCGAATACAAAGCCCGTCTGGATACCCTCAAAACCTATGCCGAAAAGGAAGGCTTCCCCCTGATCCTGCAAGATGAGTATGGGCTGGTGGATTTCGTGACCAATGTGATCAGCGATCTCGAGCGCCGCTGCGAATATTGCTACCGCGTCCGGCTCGCTGCCGTGGCCAGATATGCCTCAGAGCATGGTTTCGACGCCTTTTCCACCACCCTGCTCTACAGCAAATACCAAAAACACGAACTGATCCAATCCATCGCCACGCTGATGGCCCATCGATATCGGGTGCGCTTCTTCTATCGGGACTGGAGGGAACTGTGGCAGGAAGGCGTCCGGCTGTCCAAGGCGGAGCAGATGTACCGCCAGAAATACTGCGGCTGCATCTTCAGCGAGGAAGTGCGCTATCTGGGAAGTATAAAGTGAGCCGCTACCAAGAGATAGACCTTAGCCAGATCAGGGTGAATTCGGTCAAAGACCGTCCCAGCAAGGTGGAGATCTCTGCCTTTGCCAGTGAGCGGGAGGGCTTTTTGGAAAGCCTGCCAGATCTGCTCAAAGCCGCTGATCTGAAGGATTTCATCCAGCGCTGCCGGACTGCTCTCAGAGCCAAAAAACCCATCATCATCGGGTTGGGCGGCCATGTGATCAAGTGCGGACTGGCGCCGCTGCTGATCCGGCTGATGGAGGCGGAAGCGGTCTCCTGCTTTGCCATCAATGGTGCGGTGGCGATCCACGACTTTGAGCTGGCTTGCTATGGCAAAACCTCCGAGGACGTTGCCTCCGCCCTGGCCGACGGTTCCTTCGGCATGGTGTTCGAGACCACCCATGGCATCAATTCTGTGATCACCCAAGGCAGCGCTGAAGGTTTGGGTTTTGGTGAGGCGCTGGGCCGATATCTTGTGGAGAAGGCCGCCCATCCCGAACTATCGCTGCTGGCCATGGCCTATCAGCATGGCATCCCGGTTACCGCGCATATCGCCCTCGGCACCGATATCGTGCATCAGACCCCCTGCGCCGACGGCAAGGCGATCGGCGACACCAGTCTGAGGGATTTCCGCATCCTCTGCCACCAGGTTTCCCGTCTCGATGGTGGAGGAGTCTATATCAACATCGGATCGGCGGTCATCCTGCCCGAGGTTTTTCTGAAAGCGCTCACCGTGGCGCGCAACATCACCGGCAGGGTGCAGGATTTCACCACCGCAGTGTTCGATATGAACCTGCATTACCGCGCCCAAGAGAACGTTGTGAAACGCCCGGTGCTCAACGGCGGAAAGGGCTTCTATTTCATCGGGCACCACGAGATCATGATTCCCCTCTTGGTGCGGGAGCTGCTGGAGGGCTACAAAGTCTGAACCAATAAGCGGAGTATGATGGTCCATCCCCAAGCCAGTGCCATACTCTGAAAACAGGACTTTCATTGATCAGTCCCTTGTTCCGCCACGCGGATCACCCGGTTAAGACATAATGTCCGCATATGATGCTTGACAAGTATCCGAACCCCATTCAGTATGTTCCCGGGATTGGGGTTCAGTGTTTATTTGATTGAAGCCCAACCAGAAGGTAAAATGAACAAGCTGATCTGCATCGCCTCGCTACTGCTACTCTCGGCGGCCGGCTACAGTCAGGGTCTGACCCTCAATGATGCAGGAAACTACATCCGCTGTACCCAAACCAATGCCAGCGATATCCGGCTCGAGATCAACAGCAGTTCCCTCGGCTTCGAGGAATCCGGCCGGGTGAAGCTTCCCGCCCAGTTTTCATCCTACCTCAAGCGTAAGGATACTTTGCCAACCCTTACAGTACAGGTGGCCTTACCCGGCGAGGAGGATTACCACTGCCTGGTGAACCAGCACCTGCAGCCCACCGGGATCACCGTTGAAGACACCTTCGGGATCGGTAGCCAGCTTGTGAAACTGAGCGATCCCTATTGGCTGAGGGAGATCAGGGGTATGGAGCTTACGATCTGCCCCTTCCAGATCGCTGAAGGAAAACTGGTCATTGCGGATCATATCACGCTGGATCTGATCGGCCGGGAAACCATCAGCGCGGCAACAGCAACAACCGCCCGGAAGAAGCTTAATCCATACTTTATCGATATTTACAAACACCACTTCATCAATTTCGACCACCGCTATGAGGAGCTGGCGGAATACGGTTCGATGGCGGTGATCTGTCCTCCGCAGTTCATGCAGTTGATCCAGCCCTGGGTGAGGTGGAAGAATCAGAAGGGCATTCCTACCACGGTTTACAGCACGGATCAAACCGGCACCTCCTATGAAACGATCAAGGCCTTTATCCTGGATTTGTATCTGGCCGATCCCAATCTCACCTTTGTGCAATTGATCGGAGACCATGACCAGGTTCCTTGCCTGGTGACGGTCATCATGGGCAATTCCGGGGGCATGGATGCCTTTTACACTCTGCTCGAGGGCGATGACGGATATCCGGATATCTTTGTGGGCAGGTTTTCTGCCCAGACTCCCGCTGAACTCTATACCCAGATCAAGCGCAGCCTGGAATATGAAAAGGAAGTCTCGGCCGGTGCCTGGCTGTCCCGTGCGGCAGGGGTTTGTTCCAATAATCCCCCCATCCCTGGTGACGACAATGAGCATAACTGGGAGCATCTGGACAATCTGCGCGTCCAGCTTCTGGATTACGGCTATGCCCAGGTTGACCGGGTCTATGCCAATGAAGGGGCTACCACCCAAGATCTGATCTCCTGCCTGAATCAAGGCCAATCCCTGGTTAATTATTGCGGGGAAGGCTATCCCTCCCATTGGCTGGCTCCGGAACTTTGGGTCTCAGACGCGGAAAATCTCACCAACACCGGTATGCTGCCCTTTATCCATGTAGTCTCCTGCTGGACGGGGCAGTTCTACAACGGCACCTGCCTGGCCGAAGCCTTTATGCGTAACCGGGACCTTACGGCTGCAGAGGCCAGGGGAGCGATTGCCGTCTACGCATCCGCGCCGGAACAGGGTGTTGCCCCGCCGATGGAAGCTCAAGACCACATGGTGGAACTGCTGATTACGGGCACCAAAAACACCATTGGCGGCTTGTGTTACAACGGTTCCTGCAGCATGATCGACGACTATGGCGACGCCGGTATCTACAATTTCCTGGCCTGGAACCTGTTTGGCGATTCCTCCCTGCAGCTGAGAACAAGGCCCGCGGATGAGATCAGTGCCGACCTCCCTGACCGCCTGGAGCCGGGTTCCACTTCTCTGACGCTGCACACCGGCAGTCCCGCTATCCTGGCTGCATTGTCCAATAACGATGTGCTGTTGGCCAGCTCTTGGTCGGACAACAGCGGAGTTGTCGTTCTAAACTGGCTGGAAGAACTCCAAAGCGGAGACAGGCTGCTGCTGACCCTCACCGGATTCAATAAAAAGACCAGCCAGCAGTATCTTTATTGCCGCACTGCCGAACAGCCCGGATTGATAGTCACTTTCGAAGCTGAGGCCCAGTTTGTGGAACCCATGGTTGACGTTCCGGTTACCCTCAGGGTGGCGAACAGCGGCTCTACTCCTGCCCAAAACCTCAGGATCAGGCTTCTGGCCCAATCCGGCAATCTGCTCCCTGTGGACGATGATCAGGCTCTGGCACAGTTGCTTCCGGGTGGCGAAGCTGCATTTACCCTATCCTACCGGGTGTCCAAGATTGCATCAGACCTCTCCCAAGTGAGCTATCTGATACAAGTTGAGGCCGATGGCTTCAGCCAGACCTATGCCTTACACCAGACGGTTCATGCACCTGTGCTGCTGGTCTCCAGGGTGCAACGAACGCCGCAGTGCAACTGGATCGATCCGGGCGATACCTTTAGGGTGGTCTATACCATTGAAAACCACGGCAGCGCGCCGCTGAGGGAACTTGTTGGTGAACTGACCACCTCCTCGGCTTACCTGCAGATCATCACAGCCCAGGCTGATTTACCGCTTATTCCTGTCTCCGCAACTGACTCACTCAGCTTCACCCTGCATGTGCTGCCCTCCTGCCCTGCCGGCAGCAGTCTGGATACTGCCCTGCATCTGGGCTCGTGTAACGCCGCTGACAGCGTGGTTTGCCAAAGCTGGTTGGTGATCGCAGACGACGGGGTGATGGAAAGCTTCGAATCGGCTGATCTGCAGAGCTTTCCCTGGATTCAACCCTCCGGTCAGTGGCAGATTGTCCCGGATGCCCTGGATGGATTTTACAGCGTGCGATGCGCGCCGGTCGCTGTCGATGTGGTATCGCTCAGCATCAGCTTCCTTTCCTTGCAGGCAGGCGAACTATCCTTTCATTACAGATTTGGCAGCCCCAGCCCAGGCGAGATCTGGAAGCTTGAGCTGAACGGCGGGTATATATTTGAACTGCACCCAAATCCAGGCTGGCAAAAGCTGCAAGTGAGCTTAGCGGCAGGGGAAAACACCCTCCGCTGGGTGGGCAGCGCCAACCCTGGCGGCAAAGGATTTTCCGGCGTGTTTCAGCTGGATGCCATCGAGTTTCCGCTCAAGACAATATTCTCCACTGCCAGGCTGATGACGGATCAACCCGGTTTTGAGCTCACCCTGGCCCCGGGAGAGATCCTTAATCTTCCGCTCCGCCTGCGCTCCGCAGATGGCAAGTATCTGCAATACGGCGTGGTTATCCAGCAAGCGGCGGCGGCACAGATGCGGGGCGATCACTGCTTCCTGACCTGTAACAGAAGTGATTATACACCCGGAACCAATCAACTATTTCTGTTCACCTTCCATAACAGCTCACCCCCGCAGGTCCTGAAGAAGATCAGCATCCATCTGCCGGACAAGGTAATGGCCCTGTCCGCAACACCCTTTGCCCTGTCCGGCCAGACCGGGCTGCCCTTCACCGGAAGCCTGGGCAGCCTGTCTGAATTGCATTGGCAGGGGCAGGCTGGTTCTTTGGCAGACAGCCTGTTTGCGGGAGTGCGGTTGGCTACCGATGCCTCGTTGCAGCAGCTGAACCTCTGTTATGAGATAGTATCTGCGGGTTCGACCGGTGAGATCATCTCCTCCGCAGGCACGATCATACTGGACTGCAGCGATCCTGCTTTGCAGTGTATTTCCCTCAATCCCTGCGAGGGAGAGCTTCAGGACGAAGAGGAAGCTGTTCTGGTGCTCTCTGCCAATCAGAATCTTATGACCGGCGGACAGGCAGCCTACCTGCTGAATATCTACTACAATGGCAGCAACTTGCTGTCCATACCCGTCTCGGTCACCCACGATCCCGATCCTCCCGGTTTCTTTGACGAACCCCATCTGCAGAATTATCCCAATCCTGCCTTGGAGCGAACTGTCTTTGCCTATGCCGTTCCCAGGGATGGGCATACCCAACTGGCCATCTACAATCTCCGGGGTCAGAAGGTCAGAACCCTGGTCAGTGAAATTCAAGCCAAGGGCTACTATCGCTTGAGTTGGGATTTGGATTCAGATTCCGGGGGCAAAGTATCCAGCGGCATCTATTTTTGTCGGCTCAAAACTGCTTCCGGAACTGGTAAAACCATCCGATTCACGGTTATCCGTTAGCGGCAAACCCACTTATCAGATCCCAGAGGGAGGGAAAAGGCATAAAGCATCCTTCCCCGCTGCATTGACATCGCCTGAGCCCAAAACACTATATAGGTCTGCTTCACTCCGCATCGGAAGCGATGACGCAGAAGAACCTCCGGGCCGCGGTCTGTCCGGTCAGCCAGGCTTGCGGATCTCCGGTGGAGAGAAGGAAGGAGGCTGGCCCGATCTCAAAATCAGGCGTATCGCCAGCATAAACTTTGTAAGTGATGGGATTGATTTCGGGATAGGAATTCCCCTCCCAAATTCCCTCGGTCACCGGATCCCAGGACAGGTGGAAGATATTGGCACCCAGAGTGTTGAGGGCAATCCGCTCCGGACTGGCAGGAGGAATATTGTCCACGCTGTATCCGCTCACCGGTGGCGAAGCCCAGAAACCATCCGCATTATGATACATCACCATGAAATCGAATTCGTGCGTACCGGTGGCGGATGAATCCTGCAACGTGGGTACGATCAGTCCATATTCCCCGAACATCACAGCCGGCACCTGGAGCAGGTAATACCACAACCTTTCTCCATCCCGCCACAGAATCTCGCTTCCCTCAGGATCGAATCCTTCCGGCACCGAGGCGGGATCAGAAATGAACACCGCCTCCCGGGAAGCGGCAGAGGTCTGCCTCCACACCGAATAGAAGGCGAAGGGATAGAAGGCTTCATCGATGTCCGAACGTTTCCACTGCAGATCCACTTGGTGCCCCTGATCGGGCTGGTAATCGCTGGCAGAGGTGATGGCTGGTTTGCAGGCACGCTGATATAATCCGATATCCCAGGGGCTGCCATCCTCGTTCGGGGAGTAAAATGGATTGCCGGCATCGAGGCAGGGCGAGACGTGGCTGATGCGCCAGTCCGCTGCCAGGGCATCATAGTCGGGGCCATAGCCAGCGGTGGATTCCAGGAAGACCGGATCGCTGGTCAGATTATTAGTAAAATTCTCTGGATCGATGCCATAACCCCCGACCGGATCACCGTCTGTGGTCTGAACACAACAGTAGCTGATAATCATGCTTCCGGATGATAAATTGTTGTAAATACCAAATTCGTCATTTCCCCAGATGATGGAATTGTCGATCACCACACTTGCCTGACTATACACTCCACTATGGTTGTGCACGATATCACAGTTACTGATGACCAGTTCGCTGAAATATACCTCCATCCCAAGATAATTGTTGGCAACCAGGTTGCGGTCAAAAGATCCATAACTGTAACCAAATGCTGCTGCCCGGCTGGTATTGTTGACAATCTGGTTGTCGTGAAATCCTTACACATCGCAATTATTCAGGTAAATAACACTTAC
>CAZVXK010000047.1:0-18015 GCA_964631665.1 uncultured Candidatus Cloacimonadota bacterium
CGGATTAACTCCGTAATGACTCCGTAATGATTCCGTATTGCTAACGGGAGCCATGCCTGGTTGCACCCGATATCAAACCCGATACCAGTCCAGCTCAGCCAGGCATGGTTTTAGAAAGATCAGGGAGAATTCCTGCAGATGCGGAAGCCTATGTATTGGTTCGAGCCACTGGGCACGCCATAAGGAGGCCGATTCCAAACCGTGCAATCAATCGCACCATTGACAAAGCTGCCACCCCGCAACACGCGTAAATCCCAGGAATGCAAATCCCAGCACCATTCCCAGAGGTTTCCACTCAAGTCGAAGGTGCCAATCTCATTGGAGGCAAGCTGTCCCACCGGTTGAGCAGCGCCACCGCTATTGCTATTGTACCAACCTACTTCGAGGAGGTTGTTGCTCCCGCTATAGATGTAGTCATGGGTTTCGAGCCCGCCCCGGGCCACGTATTCCCATTCCGCTTCCGAGAGCAGGCGATAGCCCTCGGCAGACCAATTACAGTCCACACTGTTATGGTTCAAAACTGCAGGCCAGTCATCGGGATCGGTGCCATAATCCAGATAGCTGTAGCAGGGAGTTAATCCTTCCTGCAGGCTTCGCCGGTTGCAATACTCAATGGCGCCATACCAGGACACTCCGGAATGGGGATAGCTATCCACAGGGCCGGAGCCCATCACAGCATTCCATTCGGCGTTGGTGAGCTCATACTTGTCCATAATGAAGGATTCAACCGTCAATCCCGTGGTAAAGATCCCGTAGGTGGGATAGATGGTGCCGCCCTGAACAAAGATGAATGACGGTGGCATGATCAAAGTTCCATCATCTGCCGTGAATTTCGCCTGAAACTGGCTACCGTCGAAATTTACGCTTTCCGCTCCGGCATCCCAGATAATGTGTTTGCCAACTCCGGGGACGATGTTGCCGCCGATATCCCCAGTCAAAAATTGCGCCGAAGGTGTGATCTCAAAGCTGGTGCCGGCATTGTCGGACAGCGACAGAGAGACCTCGCAGAGGTCACCATTGCCATCGAACAGGTCATAATGTATATCCACCAGCTTGCTGCCGTCAGTCCGCTGTGCGATGGTGGCATTATACACAAAGGGGGCGGAATAGGCTGCCGAGCCCTCGCTGATCGAGATGTTGTCCCAATGGGCATATTTGTCCGCATAAGGATTGGCATACTGGACTTTGATCTTCAGGCGCACGGTGCTTGATCCGATCGGCAGATCGCAGGAAAACAAGGACCAATCATCGGTATGATTGTTGGGAAACGAGACCCAATTCTCCCACTGGGTGCCTTCATCATATTCCAGACAGATTTGGAAGGCATCGGTGCCGGATTGCAGATTTCTGGCATAATAGTAAAGGCTGATGAAATGCTGGATCCCGGAAGTGAGGGCAACATTGGCAAAGGTGACACTGCATTCGTTGGATTCCATCAGCCAGCTTGCCCAATACCAGGATCCGTTCTGAGCGCTGGTACCGCCCAGCACCTGGTTTGTCCTGCCCCAGAAATAGGGCACGGTGGAGGCTGGGGAGGCAGAGTAGTTCCAGGTGTCGGCAGGGCTGTTTTCAAAACCCTGATGGGCGATGGGATCGGCGAACAGGTTGATGGCAACCAGCAGCATAAGAGCCAGAAAGAGGAACCGGTGCTGGATGAATGCTGTGCAACGAAAACTACTATATGTGCTGGTCATTTTTCACCTCCCAGGCCGGAGAGAAATCCTGCCTTGAGATCGGCTAAGCTGAGTTTGGATTCCGGATTGTTCCGGGCGGCTTCCAGAATGGCCGCCATTCTGCCCTCATAATCCTTGTAGGCCACCACCCGGTAATACATCTGGTCGCGGTGTTGCGCCACACCCACATGGGTGAAGCTGGTGCCGGAGGTTACATCCCACAGGTAATAGAAAAAATGCTCGTTCTCCTCGTAGGGGGATTCGTTGTAGAGCACAATATAGCCATCCGGAGTGATGGGGGTGCCAAGAATGGTCTGGGTCACCGGGTCCCAGGTGATGATCGCACTAACGTTGTTGGAGATGTCCACATTCACGTTGCCGGGAGCCTCCGGTGGTGCGAAGATGAGGGAAAAGACCGAAGCGGAGCTGATCTCACCCTGATTGCCAAAATCATCAGTTGCCTGCACTTTCACTTTGGCGTTGAAGCTCTGGTAATCCGGAATCTGCCAGGCATAACTTCCGCTGTTGGCGATCGCCTCTGCCAGGGTGATGTAGTCTGTCCCAGCGTTCAAACTATACCACAAATAGATGGAGTTAGTTGTGAGGTTGGTTTCCGTAACCGTCCACAGTATGTTTTGGGTTTCACCGATGTACCAATCTTCACCACCATTGGGGGCAATCAGAGTGATCTCGGGATCGATTGTGTCCAGGGTAAAGAGGGCAGAATAGGTGTCCGTACTCAAACCCCAGCAAGCGATACCAAGCATCACCAGCATCGCGGTAAGCAGCTTTTTAGCCATTGTTCCTCCCTTGTTATGATATGTTCTAAGTACCATTTTAATTGCTAAAACTTTGATATTCTGCCCCTCAGATTTGTCAAGCTTTTTCCCTTTCAAGGAGGTTAAACAAGCATATATAAAGGGATACAAACCTGATCTAAACCGGATTCATATCCACCAACCTATCAGAAACAGGTTTCCGCCACTGACTATGAAAACACGCTGTTTGAAGTCCGGATATGTAATCTGTTGTTAGCGTGTAGGCTAAATAGGCTGTTTGAAGTCTAAACGGCCTTATAATCTGGTCTCAATGTATAGGTTGGGTTGGCCGTTTAAACTCCAAAGCAGCATTGCTTGTCATAAAAAAAAGAGCCCTGGAATCGCTGAATTCCAGGGCTTTGTATATGTGGTCAGAGAGAAGGGTATCAGAATCCGAACCAGGGTCCGATGGAAACTGTTATTCCTTCGAACTTGGTGTCGGGAGATCCATTTATAAAGAAGGTCTCATTATCCATGGCTGTAACACGCCAGCCCTTGCGCGGAGCGTAACCATAGACATATCCACCTTCGGCACGCAATCCCAGCCAAGGCAGTAAACGGATCATGAATTCGACACGTGGTTGTACAACCATGTAGCCCTTGCCTATCTTGGCATTGTAATTACCTGTGGTGAAGGGTGTTGTTGCTGTCGGCCAATTGTAATCGGCATTACTGTGCAGGATTTCCACTTCATGGTTTCCACCACCGACCATCACACCGAGAGAGGCGATCAAGCCTCGAGTGATAGGGATGCGTTTATCAAGAGAAAACCCAAGCAAGGCTGAGTGGTAGTTCATCCAATTGTGAAAACCTATGTTCGAAGGATTACCCACTGTATCAGCTGCTGCTTTGCCATAGTCATTATAAGATGTTACATATCCTCCAACGAAGAAGCCTTTCCCTACAGGTAGTTTTCCTCCCAAACCTTGCATGATCATACCATTTTCGCCCACCCCGTCTTCGAATCCTAATCCCTTCAGCAGGTTATTTAAATCATCCATATCCGTGGATACCCACATCGGGATCCAGGTTCCTCCACCATAACCAGTGGACAGCTTTTTCTTCTTGGTTATTTTCTCAACCTCAGCGGGTGATTCTGCAGGGGGAGTCCGGCCGGACATTTCCATCTCAAAGCTAACGATCTCGCCGGCGCGCCACAGTTTGATGTTCACCTTGTCTCCCACGCGAAGCTGCTTGCGCACCTTGTCGAATTCCGCCTTGTTGGAGATGATCTTGCCTCCGATCTCCATGATCACATCATCCTCCTGCATGCGATAGTTCCAGGCAGGGGAATTGGGCACCACACCGGTGATCAAAATGCCATAGAGGGCTTTGTATCCCAGCGCCTGGGCCTTGGGGAAGGTGATATCCTCCGTGTAAATGCCAAAGAACACTGTACTGGGATCGGGATCAGGAATCTTGGGCAGCGGGGGAGTTTTCATCATGATCCTGATATTTTTAAGGTCAGGATCACTTTCAAATTCCTCCTGCAGCTCTTTGATGATCTCTTCTTTCACCTGTGCCAGCTCCCGGATCTGAGGCTGGGCGTTGAGCAAAGGCAACAACACCAGCAGCAATATGCTTGCGACAATCAGCTTTTTCATTGTGAACCTCCATGTTCGATAATTTTCTTGGATGCAATAAATGCAAGCCGGGAGCCAATTTGTCCCTTAAAGTGTAACTGTAAGTGTAGATGGGGATTATCAAACCCATTAGACACCTGCGTTGTGGCGGCCTATATCAAATTGATATGAAACTCTGATATAATATTAGGGTTTGGAAGCTCATCGGGAGAGCAGTTCAGAATCCCCAACAGGAGTGATTGGGCTTGGGAAGCGGATCGGGCAGGGGGATATTGATTTCGGGCAAATGCGGAATGGATATTGCTCTTTAAGTAAGAAAATACGACAAGGTCAAGGATAAAAAGATGAAAAAGTATGTGTTGCTGGCTGTTCTCCTGGCTGCGGTGGCGTTCATCTCCGCCAGGGCTGCGATCGTGGCTGTGCCCAGTTCCGAACTCCAATCCGAGCTGGAGCTGTCCGATCTGCGCACCGCAGTGCAGGCGCTGTCCCTGCAGGGCTATGATGTGCTGCACTATGACCGGGAATATGTGATCGCCATTCAACGGGAGGATGCCCTGAAGCGCTATTCCTCCTCCCGATTCCTTTCGGATTGCCCTCCGGCCGCCAATCTGTATCTGGTGGGCAAACTGGAAGGTGTGGACGATCGAGCGCTATCTCTTGCGGGAAGGATTTTGCTGGAGCTGCAGGATGCATCGCTGCTCAGCAGCTCTTTGGACGAGGTGGCTCTGCGGGCTTTGATCCGCCAGCCCTTCACCCTGCTGGAACTGGTCCCCATGCGCTTTCCGGATACTCAGTTGCGTATTCAGGCCAGTGAGGAGACCCGCACCAGCATCAGCCAACTGATCTCCTATGTGGATACCAATTCGGTGCAGAGCATGCTGCAGAGCCTGCAGGATTTCCAGACCCGTTATGCCCTGGCGGATAACCGCCTGACCGTGGCGAACTGGATCCGCCAGCAATTCATCAATTTCGGAGTTGGCAATGCCCAACTGCATCCCTTCACCTGGAACAACACGCAACAATACAATGTGGTGGCCACCATCACCGGAACCGTCTATCCCGATCAGTATATCATCGTGGGCGGGCATCATGACTCGGTCTCGAACAACAGTGATCCCATGTTGCTGGCACCGGGTGCGGACGACAATGCCAGCGGTACTGTGGCGGCTTTGGAGATGGCGCGGGTGATCATGCAAAGCGGCTATCAACCCAAAACCTCCATCCGCTTTATCACCTTTGCCGCCGAGGAATTCGGGCTCTGGGGCTCCAAAGCCTATTCCGCCTATGCCCAGGCCAACAACATGAATATCCGCCTGATGATGAATCATGACATGATCGCCCATTGCACAGCCGATTCCACCTCCTGGCAGGTGCGCCTGATGCCCTATGACGGTTCTTTGGATCACAGCGCCTATGCCGCCATGATCACCGAGCAATATACCTCACTGGATACCTTCTATGGTTCCTACAACAGCGGCAGCAGCGACAGCCATCCCTTCTGGCAGCGGGGCTATAATGTGATCTATTTCTTTGAGGCGGAATTTTGCCCCTATTACCACTCATCGAACGATGTGGTGGCAAACACCAATCCCAGCTACTGCGCTGAAGTGATCAAAGCCTCCGCAGCGGTGGCAGCCACCTTTTCCGATATGCCGGCGGCACCAGCCAATCTCCAGGTGATCGACACCGGCAACGGAAGCTCCATGCTGGCTACCTGGGAGGGCTACAACGATCCTTCCATATCCCATTACAATGTGTATTACAGCCTCACCCTGGGACAGTGGGGAAATCCCCATACCACCACCCAGACCTCATATATGGTAACTGGTCTGACCGAGGGACTGCTCTATTACTTTGCCGTTGGCAGCGTGGATACCTTTGGCAATGAAAGCTATCTGGTCTATTCCGCCGGAGTGCCCCTCTCGATTCCCCTCATCCCACAGAATTTCAGCGATCAACCCCTCTATCAGAGCATATACCTGAGTTGGACGCCCAATCAGGAACTCGACCTGGCTGGATACCGGCTTTATCGCTCGCAATCCGAATCCGAGCTCGGTGATCTGGTGCAGGCCGGCTTGATCACGGACGATTTCTACCAGGACAATTCCGTTACCGGCTCTCCAAACTATTACTACTACCGCTTGTGCGCCGTGGACCAGGATGGCAATGCCAGTCCCTATACCCAGGAGTTGAAAACCCGCCCCATCTCTCTGGATCATGGGATACTGATCGTGGACGAGACTGCCAACCTGGGCGGAGCCACGCCCTTCCAGCCCACCGATGCACAGGTGGATGACTTCTATGACCTGATCACCTCCCATTTCAGTGTCAGCCACCTCGATCTGGACGAATTGGGAACCCAACTGCGGTTGGCGGACATTGGCATCTATTCCACCCTGATCTGGCATGGCAACGATTTTTCCTCCATGGATTATCCCTACACGGTCAGAGACGCCCTGCAGCAATATCTGGAGGCGGGGGGAAACATTCTGTTCAGCATCTATGTGCCGTCCCAGGCCTTTGAACTGAATGCGACCTATCCGGTGGATTTTACGGAGCAGCAGTTCATCAACAGCGTGATCGGGATCGCTTCCGCCAACTATGACATCAATGCCCGGTTCCGCTATGCCGAGCCCCTGTATGGCAGTTTTCCAGCATTGGAAGTGGACCCTCTGAAAACCCAAAGCGCCTTGAACGGGCATATCCTGCGGGTGGAGGGTATCGAGCCCACGGACAGCTGCATCGGCGTGTATCAGTTCGCCTCAGATTATGAGAATTCCACGCCCCAGGGCTCGCTGAACGGCGCTTGCGTGGCTGTGCTCAATCTCAACCACAGCGGGAAACTGCTCACCACCAGCGTCCCGCTTTACCATATCTATGAAAGCCAGGCGCAACAGCTCATTGATCATGTGCTGACCACCTATTTCAATGAGGAATCCAGCTCCGCGGACGATCCCGGTGCCATTCCAGGCGCCCAATTGAACATTTCTGCCAACAGCCCCAATCCCTTCAGCGGAAAGACCTCCTTCCGGGTGGAAACCAGGGACAATCTCAATCCATTGAGGATCGGGATCTACAACCTGCGTGGACAACTGGTCAGAACCATCCACTCCGGCCTGGCTCCCAAATCCTTCCTCTATGAATGGGATGGACAGGATGATCAGGGCCGGGCAGCCGCCTCCGGGCTATATATCGTCAAAGCCAGCCAGAAGGATGCCATCACTACCCGCAAGATGATGCTGATCCGCCAATAGGTGTTTCCGCAATCCCAATAAACAAGAGCAGAGACCGGATTTACCTGGTCTCTGCTCTTTTCTTTGCTTTATGGCTGTTTACGGATAAACCAACGTGCAGGGCTCGCTCACCCTGATCCAATAGCCCTTGCCGGGTTCCATCTGCGCCAGAGTGTTGCGCGCGGCGGGAGTCCAGGTTTGGTTCAGGTATCTCACTTCCTGCAACAGAGGCAGGATTGAGGCCAGGGCTGTTTCCACGGCAAGAGGGCTCTGGGGCAGATAGGAGACCAGGTTCCAGCCGCCTTTCAGGACAATGGGGGTGGCGGCGCAATTCACCGGTGTTCCCGGTATTTCCAGTACAGCCGGCGAGGAGAGCTTTACCCAATAGCCTTTGCCCGGATCGAGCAGGCTGAGAGTGTTGAACCAGGAAGGCACCATTGGAGAGTGGCTGCGGCTCTCATCCTTCACCTGCTGCAGGGTGGTGATTCCTTCAAAGACAAAGTCCACAGCAGGGGAGGAAGGCACCACATTCAGGCTGATCAGGTTCCAGCCGCTTTGCAGGGAGATCTCCTGCTGGGGTGGCTGGCCCAGAACCACTGTCAGGGGAGTGGCTTGGTTTGAGGTTACCACCACATCGTTGACCGTTGCGGAGGGCATCCCGTCGGCTTCCACCAAAAGGGTGTAGGTTCCGGGGCTGAGAAACCGGTAGAAATCGCCGTGGGTGGGATGGGTTCTGATGATGGAATAGCTGTTGTCGTGCCCAACCACGGTGATGGTGGCGCTTAAGGGCGTGCCCCAGGGATCGGTCACGCTGCCGTGGATGCCGTAATAGGCGGTTTCCAGATAGGTGAGCAGGGCGTCGTAGTTATAGATCCAATAGTTCGGCAGGGTGGAGGCGGGGGGATTCTTGGTGTTGGAGATCTCGATCGTAACTTCCCTTCCCTTGGCAGTGTAGCCCATCCAATCCTGGCGCCCGCCGGTGATCACATACCAGGCGGCGCCGTTGGTGATGCCGGTGGGGGAAATCCCGGTGAAATAACCCGCCGGGCTGTTCGTCTGCACGCTTTGGGCATAGGCGAGGCTGGTGGAGATATACCAGTCATTGTCCGGATGCAGGGTGTAGGTGTGGTCCCAGGGATAGTTCACCACTTCCGCCCCGCCATGGAAGTTGGCGGAGAGCGCAAATCGGTTGGATGATGCCAGATTCATCATCAGGGTGGTCTCCGGCTGGCGGGGCTGTCCCGGATATTGGTTGCCATTGGGAGCGGGGAAATTGCGGTTCAAATCATAGCCATTGGCATTATAGCGGCGGGCTCCGCTCACGGTGTGATTCCCCCCATAATAGGTTCCGTCCGGGTTGGCATTGGGATTGATCCAGATTTCCAGGTTGTCCAGCAGATTGGTGATGCGGGGATCGCTGCCATATTCACTGAGCAGAGTGTCGATCAGGCGCAGCATCAACACAAAGCCGGTGGTTTCATCACCGTGGATGGTGGACGAGTACATCACCTGAGGTTCGGCTTCCCGGGTGCCGACATTGGCAGAGATAATCGCAAACAGGATCTGGCGCCCGTTCACCGAAGTTCCGGCATTGACCACGCGGCAGAGATTGGGATAGGTGCTGGCAAAGGCATACATCATATTCACATAGCCATCATAGGTGGGATAGCTGTCCCACTCCCGCAGCCGGGAAAGGTTGGAGCTCATGATGGGCTCGATCACATCCCCGGGATTGGGTAGAATCTGTGCCCGGTATCCCAGCCGGTTGAACTCCGCCCATTCCCAATCGTTGGCATAGGCATAGACCCAATTGCCACGGACATTATCGATGGAAATGATCTGGGTGAGGTGGTTCAGTTCAGCCCTGTCCCTGATCTCGAACCGGAAGTAATACTGGGTCCATTCCGCCGCCAGCAAAGGCAGGCAGAGCAGGAGCAGCAGGACTATAGCCAGGGTATGCTTCATGGCTTGTATCAGCGGGTGGGGATGGTGCGGATCGCCTTCAGGTAATAGAAGGCTCGTTCAACCGGATCGGGATCAGTGAATTGCAGATCGCTGAGGGTGGCGATCAGGGAATACTCACCATAGGGCTCCCAGGAGCGCCAAACCTGATAATGCGTGGCATTGGGAACTGCTCCCCACTGCAGGATCAACCCCGAACCGGTCATCTGAACCTGGCTGATGGCAGGCGCTTCCAGCGTGATCAGCAAAGTGCCATTGATGGGAACGGGATCAATTTCACCCAAAACTTCGCCGAATGCGAGGTCAAAAACCCCTTCCACAGGATAAACCTGATCCTGGGCATGGGAATAGACCTGCAGCGTGATGAGCTCCCGGTCACCGGAAAGCTGTACCAGCAGGGTTACATAAGCGATCCCTTCATTGATGGCCACATCGGCGGTGCCGCGGCATTCATCTCCGCTGAAGGCACCCACCAGATCGTTCAGAGCGGCGGGAATCCCTTCGATCGTTACCACTCCATAGATGGTGGCAGGATTGGTGGGATAGATCACCGGTTCCCAATCAGGCAGGTTGACCGGATTCACATTCACGCTGGTGACATCGCTGGCAAAGGCGATGCCATCGCTCACGGTGAAGGTGATCAGCTCATTGCCCGTCCAGTTCTGAGTGGCGGAGAAGGTTACCAGCAGGCCGGTTATCCCGATCAGGATATTGCTGTTTCCGGAATATTCCAGGGTGAGTGGATCGCCATCGGGATCGTGGACGTAGGGGGTGAAATCCACCTGCAGGCTGCCGTTGCGGTCAAAGGCAAAGGCTTCCGGAAGGTCGATGGTGGGGGCTGTGTTACCTTGGGGTTCATAGCCGCTGCCGATCAGGATGATCTCATAGGAGGGATAGTTCACCGCATTGCTATTGATCTGAACCACTCCATCATAGGCGATGGCTTCCTCGGGGGTGAAGCTGAGATTGTAGGTTCTGGCCTCTCCTTCAGGTATCATGAACATCAGCACATTGCGGTCTTCCCCGGTAGCGGACTGCAAAAATTCAGAGGTCTCGCGGGTGGAGCTGGACACCGAATATCCTTCAGGGGTGATGATCGATCCCGATATGGACTGGCTGCCGCTGCTCTCGATGGTAAATTGGAGAGTACTGGTGGAGCCCACGGCCACATTGCCGAAATCCAGCAGAAGCGGGTCTACGGCAATGCTGGGGCCAGTAAGATCGGGTTGGAAACCGAGCCTGACATTGGGACGGTTGGTGGAGGTGGTGTTGTTGGTACCGGCTCCGGAGAAGACATTGGTCTGGTCGGCGCTGTTGCTGCGGGCATAGCGGTAGCCATTGGTCACATAGGTGTATTGGACGGTTCCGCTCTGTGCCTGAGAGCCGATCAGGCCGAAGGCGGTATCGATCAGGAGGTTGTCCGTGCCATTCCAGATGAAGGGAGTGGAGAGGGTCAGCATGTCCCAGCCAGTGGTTGCAGGCTGATAGGATGGCGCACTGAATACCGTAACCATCCCGGTGGCATTGATCCAGTTGGCAGCGTTGGTAGCCGAGGTGTGTTTCATGCGTACCAGGAAGTTCGGCATGGCCAAAGATGGCACTCCGTTGATGTAAAAGCCCAGTTGGTTGATCGCCACCGGTCCGAAGACTCCGGCAGCATTGAGTTCGGCAGCGGTATAGACGGATTGCCCGTGCAGGCTCTGAAAGCTTACGTTGACCGGCGCAGCGGCGGTGCTTGACGTGGCGGTGCTTCCACTTCCCAAAACCACATAGGGGGGTACACCAATTTGCTGCAAGAGTGTGGTGGAACTGGCATAGGCGCCGGCAGCGGCGGTGAATTCAAATTCCGCCAATGAGCCATGCGGAACATCGGGAGCCGCCGTCACGGAGAAGACCAGGTTGGCGGAGCCAGCCGTCGTGATCGGATCGAAATCCACTTCCGGGTTGTTTACCGTGATGCCCAGAGTGGGGCTGGCCAGGGTTGCGATACCCGCAGGAGATGCCGCTCCACCGGAATTGGCCAGGGGGATCACCAAGGAGACAGTTTCACCGGGATCGAAGCGGCCGTTGTTATTTCCGGTGGGATCGAGCACAGTGATGGAACCAAAATCCAGCAGCGGGGCATTCAGTTCCAACGTGAAGTCATGCTGCCAGAGTTCGCTCTCCCAAGCCAGGCTGAGGGTGAATTCCGCCAGGGTGCCGTGGGCGATATTATCAGCTATGGCAAAGGAGAAAGCTTCATTGATGGCAACCGATGCCTCCGCATCCACCAGGGGGATGGAAAGGGCGCTATCGGTAATGTTGATGCCTGCAGTGGCGCAGGTGAGAGTGGCCAGGATATTAGTGGCGGCCACGGAGCCGACATTTTCGATGATAATATCGAAGGATCCCGTCTCAGCGTATTCAGGGACGCCGTTGTTGGCATCCGCATAGCTGATATCACTCACGGTCAGATAGGGTCCGCTGTTGGGGATCACCTGCACATCGGCCATGATGGTGATGCGGTTTTGCCGGGTGATCACCAGCTTGGCGGTTCCCACAATGGCAAAGGGGATGATCGGCAGGACCAGGGTGCCGCTTTCGGGAACCAGAGCGGTTCCATGAAGGGCGCCATCCAGGGTGAGGGCGACGCGGGACCAGGGATCGGCGTTGACGGTAATGGAGCTTAGGCCGATCAGGATCTGATTGGGATAGGAGGCAGTGTTCATTGCGGGAACGCCATAATAGGGCATCAGGGAGGGATCGCCCATCAGGGAATAGATTTCCCAATAGTAGTTTTTCATGGAGCTGGTGGATTGCTGCACCGCCATATTGCCCATATAGATCGTTTCGCCGGTGGTGGTTGCCCAATCGGTGAAGGCTTCGCCATGGGTATGGAACATGGCGTCGTAAGCGCCCAGGGTGCCGGCATTGTAGGGATGAGGATTGGCTTGCACAGGTGTCTTGAAACCGACTGCCCACCAATAGTCCTCGTTCCAGTAGGTGTTGTTGGTGCCTCCGATATAGGCGACTCCCGCTTTGTTGGCGGCACGGATCACCACCTCGCCAAAGCAGGGGCTGGAATAGTTGAAGGCATTGGTGAGGCAGCAGTTGCCCACTGCCACGAAATACTTGTTGGTGTTGGTCATGGCATTCAGGTTGGTGGTGGTCATGGCGGGATTAGACCAACTGGTCTGGCTGCCATGGGCGGTGTAATTTATATAGCCTCTGCCGGCATTGGCGTTGGCGATGATCTGGGCAGCGGCAGAACCGGAGGCAGGATACAGATAGTTGTCCGAAACAATTCCATTGCTGGCGTTGAAATAATGCGTGCTGCCATAGTTTATCTGTCCGTTGCCATGAGTGGCTGCATAGTTGGCGTCCACACCAGCGATCAGGATGGTCTGGCCCAGGTAGCTCATGTCCGGCATTGTGGTCTGCTCAAATTGCAGGGTCTTGTTGATCACATTGGTCAATTCCGTAGCAGAGGACACCGAAAACCTTCCGTAGTACATTTCCGGCAGGTAATCGGTTCCATTCAGGCGCACATAGGTGAGGTCGGTAACATGCGAACCGGTGGTCCCGCTATTGGCAATGATATTGTCCCCGGAGGTGGAAGTGTCGCCCACGATCAGCAGGTAGGTGGGGGCCGGGTCTTCGGTGGTGGCGGCGTTCCACAGATTCTGCAGATAGTTCTTGATGGCGGTGGTGTTGTTGGCCACCGTTGCACCGCTTCCCACGGTGGTAACCATCACATTGAAGCCCTGTTGCCGCTTCCAATCCACAAAGGGCTGCATAGTGGAAACATAGTTGGGTGGGCACAGAATGAGCATCTTGGTGGGATAGCGCACCACGCTGGGACGGCCGTCCCGCTGCCAGTTGAAGATGATCTTGGCATAGAGAGAATCAAACTCATAAGAACCCGTTTTGGCCAGCAGCTCAGCCGTGGCGGGGAGGTCGGGAGAGTGGAATTCCACCCGCAGGATGAGCTCTTCCATCACGCTGAGGGAATGGTTGGATGGATCATACCGCACCGGATAAAAATCCAGCTCGAACAGGCGCACTCCGCGCAGAAAACCGATCTCATTGATCTGGATATATTCCCGGTCGTTGAATCCGGCGGCATAGACTTCCTCATTGAATGCAAATGGCACCGTGGCGGGATCGGTGGATTTGGACACCGATTCCTGGCTGGGAACGATGCGGTGCAACAGCTTGCTGTCCTCCTTGTCCAGTATCCGTGACGAAGTGGAAAGTACTTCGAAGCTAAGCTCCGCCCCCAAAGGAACGGCGATCAGTTGCCGCTGCATCGGTAATTGCGGCTCGCCCACCTCGCCGGTGAAACCATAATCCGGGATGGACAATTCATCGAAAACCCCGCCCTTGGTGGTCACGCTACGGAGTTGGAGGGTTGAAACCCGGAAGAAAACCTCGAAACCAAGATCACTGTTGTTGCGCAGCTCCATCTGGTTGGGCACTGCTGAAAGATCCAGCTGCCGGCTCTGGGCGGACAGGCTGCAAGCGAGAATAGCGAGTATTGCGGCTAAAAACAATACCTTGCCAAAGCTGGTAAACATCATGTTTGCTCCATTCATTTATTCATTATCTGGCTACAAGTGGTGCAATAACTGTTCCCAGAATCAGCATAATTGACTGATCCGGATCAATCCATGGCAGGTCTTGGTTGGGAAGATTCACGAAAAGCTGCAAACAGGCTCATCAAGATTGCCACCTGCGCTTCCAAACACGGGGTCGAGGCGGACAACGATACATCAGATCAAACATCCTCATCTCGCTCCGCTTTATCAATTTATCAAAATGACCCTGATTTGTATTTTTCAGAGACTTTTTGCAATAACCCTTTCAGAAACTGTGGATTGCGAAAAAGCTTGACAGGTTCCTTCAAAAAATAAAGGTTGGTTTATACTTAAAAAAGAGAGGTGAGTACAATGTTTATGCGCACAATCATGCCCTTGCTCCTGTTGTGTATAGTCGTATCTTTATCATCACAGGCGATCCATTCCACCGTGTATGGCGGTGAATGGCACCATAACGCTACCTGGGTGGGCGGAATCGTCCCCTCGGCATCAGATGATGTGGTGATTAACGGACCAGTGTATCTTACTTACACTGCCACCTGCAACAACCTCGAAATTACTGAGCCCTACGGTGTGATCAACAACACATCACTGGGCTACATGACACTGAATGTGAACGGCAGTCTGACCAACCATGGCACGGTACGTAATAATCCCCTTGGTTTTACGCTCACGGTCTATGTCGGCGGCGATCTGCTCAACTATGGGACATTCACTCCGGTAACCCTGTATCTGAACGGTTCCGGGGCGCAAACGATCAGTTTCGGGGAGGATCATCCCTTCGGAGGTCAATATTTGTATCGGACCGTATCTGCGGAACCGATCATCCTGCTGGATGACTTCTACGCCTCAAATTGCACTATCCACTGGGGCAATTCCCCGCTTCAGTTCAGCCCGGCGGCGTCCAAGATCGTAACCCTGAATGTGTTGATACAAAATGCGTCTGTGGCCTCAACTCTCAGCCACGAAATGCACATGAGCGAGACCTGCCGGATACACAACCTCAGCTTCGGTGGCATCACCAACCTGGGATATCTGACCATGTCATCCAACACCCCGGTCAGTGGCGAACTGGTCAACCACGGAACCATACAGAACTGGGGCACCTATCCGGTGATGACCGTGGATGGAACCCTGACCAATTATGGCACGATCAGTAACAATCCCGGAGGTTTTTGGCTGACCGTCACGCCCAAGGAGATGTGCTCAACTATAGGACATTCTATGTGAATGAATTGTACCTTAACGGTCCCGCGGCTCAACACATCAGTTTCGGGGAGAACCATCCCTTCGGTGGCACCAATTTGAACCGGACCGTATCCACTGAACCGATCATCCTGCTGGATGATTTTTATGCCTCGAATTGCACGGTTCACTGGGGCAATTCCCCGCTTCAGTTCAGCCCGGCGGCGTCCAAGATCGTAACCCAGAATGTGGTGATGCGAAATGCGTCTGTGGCCTCAACTCTCAGCCACGAAATGCACATGAGCGAAAGCTGCCGGATACACACCCTGTCTTTCGCTTCCATCACCAACATGGGATTTATGACCTTGCTAACCGACATCCCGGTCAGCGGCGAACTGGTCAACCACGGAACGATACGGAACTGGGGCGGCTATCAAGTGCTGATTGTGGATGGAACCCTGACCAATTTCGGCACGATCACGAATAGCGGTTTCTACCTGACCGTGCATGCCAAAGGCGATGTGGTAAACCGCGGGGTTTGGACGATCACCATGCTGCATATCAATGGAATCCAAGACCAGAGTTTCCTGATTGGCGGTAATCTGGAAATCCAATACATCCGCCTCTACTCCGAGATTGGAACGGCGCAATGGTGGCATAACGGTGTCTATAGTGGAACCAATGGCGCTTATATCTCGTTGTCTTCCACCGCCCCCAATCTCTATGGCACCTGGCAGCCCTATGAGCCAGGCCAGAACCTTTGGGGAAGATTGATCAACATAATCGATGGAACCCCGGACGTGCCGGGCGTACTGACGATCAATTACGCGGGCGGTTTCATCATCCTGGAGTGGGATGAGGTTCCGGATGCCGCCGCCTACAAAATCTATGCCTCGGATAATCCCGGGCAGGGCTTCGTGGTAATCGTCCCTGCCGTGATCGATCCCAATCCAGGAAGCGGCAGAGTGCAATATAGTTTGGTTCCGGATGCTGACAGACGCTTTTTCCAGGTAACTGCGATCGACCGACCAATATCCTATGAAATAAACACGCAGCATGGCAGCACCAGGACAAGGTTGTGCCGGGCTACGGAATTGGGGTGCGATCGTGCGGCTTGATCCAAGCGTATAAACAAAGTTCATTACCCAAGCTTATTGCCTGATCGGGGCAAACTAAGAGGTTTGCCCAGACCGAGCCGGGTCACCGGCCTATTCCTGAGTGGCCTAAAGCTCTGCCAGATAGGCCACAACTTATCTTCTTCTCTCTTTCGGGGCTCTTTTTGCTTGACACAGAAAGGGTGGGGCAGGATAGTTGCACTGTGTGTGAAAATACATGAGAGACAAGGGATTGAGTGTTCCCGAAGCCGGGATCTGTTGCTCTTTCCCTGCTAATTGAGTTGGCAGCGCTGCCAGTAACGATTTAGCCCCAGGGAGGATAACATGCAAACCGGACATCCCAGGATTCAGATGATCCATTTGAACGGACTGGACCGCATTCCCCAGTTGAAACTATTGCCAGCCCGGTTTATCCGCCAGATGAAAAGGGTGGGGCAGGTGTTTCCTTTTATGACCAACAACTATGTGGTGAACGAACTGATCGACTGGAGCCATGTTCCGGACGATCCCATCTTCCGGCTGAATTTTCCCCATCCGGACATGCTGCTCCCCTTCAACCACAAGCTGCTAAAATCGGTGGAGCACGCCGGCGAGGAGGTGAAACGGGCGATGGTGCATCAGATCCGGATGTCCCTGAACCCCCATCCCGCCGGGCAAAAGGACAATGTCCCGCGCCTCAACGACGAACCGGTGAAGGGTCTGCAACACAAATACAAGGAGACAGTGCTGGTCTTCCCCTCCCAGGGGCAGGTCTGCCATGCCTATTGCACCTTCTGTTTCCGCTGGCCCCAGTTCATCGGCATCAACGATCTCAAATTTGCCACCAACCATTCGCTGCGTTGGCAGGAATATATCCGGGAGCACAAGGAGATCACCGACATTCTGCTCACCGGCGGCGATCCCATGGTGATGTCCCATTCCCTGCTCAAACACTACATCGAGCCTTTTCTGGGAGCGGGATTCGAGCATATCCAAACCATCCGCATCGGTTCCAAATCCCTGGCCTACTGGCCGTTGCGCTATCTGACGGATGGGGACAGCGGCGATATCCTGAGGCTGTTTGAAAAAGTGGTGAAAGCCAAAAAGCACCTGGCGTTCCAGGCTCATTTCAGCCATTTCCGGGAGTTGCAGACCTCCCCGGTGCGCAAGGCCATCAAAGCCATCCAGTCCACCGGGGCGATCATCCGCAGCCAAACCCCCATTCTGAACCACATCAACAACGATCCTGAAATCCTGGCCGCACTGTGGAACAACCAGTTGCGTCTGGGCATCATACCCTACTATCTGTTCATCGCCAGAAACACCGGCGCCCACCATTACTTTGCTGTGCCCCTGGCCCGGGCCTACGCCATCTTTAACGAAGTGATCTCCAATATCTCCGGGCTGTGCAAGACGGTGAGGGGCCCCTCCATGTCCACCCGGCAGGGCAAGGTGAAAGTGGACGGCACCACCCGCATTCAGGGCAGCAAGGTATTTATCCTGTCCTTCTTGGAAGCCCGCCATCCGGAATGGATCAACCGCCCCTTCTTTGCCAAATATGACGAGAACGCCACCTGGCTGGACGAACTGGAACCTGTCTTCGACGAGACCGGCTTCTTCTTTGAGCGCAAACCCCAGCGGATCAAATTTGTCTACAAAGGAAAGCGGCTCTCCGGAGACCTGAGGGCGGGAAGCGGCGAACAGAAAACAGTTCAGTAAGGAGCGGTGGAATAAACTTTCTGCCCCAAGACAATCACAGTTCGATTCCAATCCCTGGTTTTCAGTCTCTGATCGGTCATCGCTCCCATTAGCAATACGGAATCATTACGGAGTCATTACGGAGTTAATCCGTAATGACTCCGTAATGATTCCGTATTGCTAACGGGGGGG
>CAZVXK010000048.1:0-4040 GCA_964631665.1 uncultured Candidatus Cloacimonadota bacterium
AAGGCCGAATCATGTCAAGAAAATAATATAGATTATTATGCGTTTATGCTTAATATGACTATTTTATAGAGAAGGCAGAGCGCGCGGGTGAGCTCCCTCCTCTGCCAAGCGATTTATGAGATTAAATTGGCACGTATCGTGCAAAGAGAAAAGAAGCAAAAAAAAGTTCCGTTAGGAGGAAACCATAATGCTCAGTAAATTGAAAAACCAAAAGGGATTCACCCTGATCGAGATCCTGGTGGTGGTGATCATCGTTGCCATCCTGGCAGCCTTGGCCGTGCCCCGCTATCTCCGTTATGTGGAGAAATCCCGCTCGACTGAAGCACAAACCGCTATCAGCACCATTCGCAAGGTGTATGATGTATATCTGCAAACCAATGGCACCACTGAAGACTTCACCATTGAGAAGGCGATGAAGGAAGCCCGCCTGGGTGAGAGCACGCTGAAAAACTGGAAATTCGACGTTACCGGCAACCCGCCCAAGAAAATCATTGCCACCTCCACCGAGGATTTCGCCGGTGGTGCGGACAAGCAGGTTTGGTATGACGTAACTGAGGCCAAATTTCATGGATATGGTGTTGACACCTGGACCGACCCTGAATCCGGAGGAACTGAAACCGACTGATCGGGAGGACGATAAGTTGACTATCCATGAATTGTTGCGCTTCACAGCCGAAGCCGGTGCCTCGGACTTG
The DNA here is from genome assembly GCA_964631665.1 of uncultured Candidatus Cloacimonadota bacterium. GTDB lineage: Bacteria > Cloacimonadota > Cloacimonadia > Cloacimonadales > Cloacimonadaceae > Syntrophosphaera. The sequence goes on from CAZVXK010000048.1 coordinate 696, forward strand.
CATGTAGCCGCCGGATCGCACCCGATGGTGCGTGTGAACGGCAAGATGAAGCGATTGAATCTACCCATACTGTCGGTTGAGGAGGTGGAAAATTTGGTCTATGGGGTGATGAACGAAGTCCAGCAGGAAATGTTCAAAAAGAACCTCGAGATCGACTTTTCCACCAAACTCAGCAATGACGTTCGGTTCAGGGTGAATGCCTTCCATCAGATCAATGGTATCTCCGCAGCCTTCCGTGTGATCCCCAACGAGATCAAGAGCTATGAAGAGCTGCATTTGCCGGATATCCTGAAACGGCTCACCACCAAGGAAAAGGGCCTGATCCTGGTAACCGGCCCCACCGGCAGCGGCAAATCCACCACACTGGCGACCATGATCGATACGATCAACGACAACCGCAATTGCCATATCATCACGATCGAGGACCCCATCGAGTTTGTGCACCGCAGCCGCAACAGCCTGATCAACCAACGCGAGCTGGGGCACGACACCTGGAGCTTCACCGCCGCCCTGCGCAGTGCATTGCGTGAGGATCCGGATGTGATCCTGGTGGGTGAAATGCGTGATCTGGAGACAGTGTCGCTGGCGTTGACAGCTGCCGAGACCGGACACCTGGTTTTTGCCACCCTGCACACCGGGAGCTGCACCAAATCCATCGACCGCGTGATCGACATGTTTCCCAAGGAACAGCAGCAACAGGTGCGCTCCATGCTTTCGGAATCACTGGAAGCCGTGCTCTCGCAAACCCTGCTGCCCACCAAGGACGGCAAGGGACGCGTTCCGGCGCTGGAGATCATGGTGGCCAATGCGGCCGTGCGAAACCTCATCCGTGAGGAAAAGACCTACCAGATACCCTCGATCATCCAGGCCAGCACCAAGGAAGGAATGCAGACCCGAGACCAGTCCCTGTATAACCTGGTGATGAACAACCTCATCGAACGCACCATTGCGGAGGAATTTGCCGACAATCCCAAGCAATTCGTAAGTGGTGCAGGATTCTCCTGATGAAAAACGATCCCGGGGTTCAGACACAATCAGCCTTTGCTGGTTTGCAGGGGCAGAGGGGCATCACCCTGATCGAGGCACTGGTTCTGGTGCTGGTGATCGTGATCCTGGTGGTGAGCATCTATATCGGCGTGATCTATGCCGAGAAACAACTGCTCACCAACTATCGCGACCGGGTGGCGACCCTGGTGTTGTCCGGAGAACTGGAGATGGAGTATTACCGCCGCTCCCGCAACCAGCAGTTCGAGCTACAGGTGAACCGTCCCTATGTGTTGGACTACATCGGCAAAGACAGGGTGTTGACAGGATACGTGACCATTGAACACCGGAACGGCCAGGAAGCGTCGAATGAGCAGCTGCTCAGTTTTGAATCCCTGATCGCCACGATGATCTGGCGTGATCCCTACACAGAAAAAGAGCGCAATATCAAGCTCAGGGAAGATTACTTCTTAAGATGAACAGCAGAAAGAGCAATCTGATCCAGATCCTCTCCCCTCAACGGGGTGTAACCTTGGTCGAAGTGCTGGTGGTGATCCTGATCGTGGTGGTTTTGATCATGATCTCCGGATTGGGCATCGGCCTGTTCTTCCGCAAGTTTCAGGAGCTCAATGCCTGGGCGGAATTGCAAAAGGACGCCTTGGAATGCCTTAACACAATCAAACACGGGGTGCCCGTGGGTAGTGGCAACAACATGGAATATTATGGCGTGGCCAATGCCATAAAAATGCAACTGACCAATACCGCCACCAACACCAGCACCGGCCTGAGGGTTACCCCACCCACGAACAAAGGACTGGAAACGCCGGATTATGCTCATTTTTACCTTTATGATGGAGCTATCCGCTGCACCTATGTCCATCACGGGGTGCAGGTGGCCTCGCCCCTGTATCTTTTCCCCAAACGGGAACGGCTGGATGATATGTCGATTGACCGGTTCCTGATCACCAGGATCAATCCTGAAACTGAGACCGTGGCGATCCAAGTGGAGCTCCATGGCAAGGTGAAGACCGGCAAGGATTCCTACAGATATGTCAGATATACCACTAAAATGGTGAAAAAATGATCGGAACGATCCGCCTGAAGAGGAGGTATTATGTTCAAGATGTTTACTAATCCCAGTGGGAATATAACCATTGCCCTGCTGTTGATGGTTATCGCAGCGATGTCCGGATTCACGATGTCCAGCCTGGGATTGCGGGATACCGTGGCCTTTCAGTACGATTACGAAGCGATCCAGACCATGCTGTTTTTACGCAGCGAAGCCTATCGTGGGCAGAAGATCGCGCAACGGATGGGTTCGGTGCTGATCCCGGTGCGCACCTCGGTTCGTAATATCGAGGTGACACACTCCGCCCTCAGAAAAACCTTCAACATCCAGTCCCTGATCGCCCAGGGAGCCGGAATCAATGATGAACCGGACTTTTCACAGGATGTGGTATCCCGGCAATTCACTATCGTGAAGTCCCTGGTGAAATCCAAGACGGGGGCGGGGCCTTCCGTTCTGTATAATCCGAAGTTCTCCATGATCCGTAAATACGGGGTTTATACCCTGGAAACCGAGACCTTTGCCAAGTATATGTATTTTACCGATACTGACGAATCCATGGCGGGGCAGAATGTCTATTTCTATGGACCTGACCTCACCTATGGCAGAGTGCACAGCAATTCGGATATCTGGATCAAACAGGCGGGCGGAGGCACCAACGGTGGCTGGCCCACCTTTTATGGCCTGGTTTCCACAGCGGGACATATCCAATCCTGGTCTGGAGCCTATTCGGTAACCCAGATCTTCCAGGGAGGATTGATCGAGGAATCCGCACCCACGATCTTTCCGGAGCAGGCAACCACGATCCGCCGCAATGGCAATCCGGTTGGCCCTCTGTATTATGATCCCAACCATATCATGTTCGTAACGGTAAATGGCGTGGGCTACACCTCCATGCTGGGCACGGTGCTGGAGCCCCGGCGCGTGTTTTCCGATGTTTACAATCCCTATCCGCCGCCCAATCCCAATACCTACCTCTACCGCAATAACTATACGGTAACCGATACGGTTTGGAACTTTTACAACAACGGCACCACTGTCAACCGGTCAAACTTTGTGAACGGTAAGCTCTGGTTGCAGGGCACCTTCCAGACCTATCAAACCTGGGGCTGTGCAGACACCCTGTTCATCCTGGGCGATATCCTGCTCTCGGGAACCCCCAAGGGGAACGATCCCATCAACAATCCCCGGGATGTGGTGGGCCTGGTCTCTGAAAAATCCATCGTGATCAAATACGGTTACCGGGACCCGGTGGATTCATTGCGTTATTTCAACACCTGTGGCCATTCCACCCC
>CAZVXK010000048.1:4140-17791 GCA_964631665.1 uncultured Candidatus Cloacimonadota bacterium
GTACCCTATCTGGAGCGGGGCTTTATCAGCATCTATGGTTCCATATCGCAGCGACGGCGGGGATTCGTCCATCGCAGCTACCTGGATTCCGAGTGGCCCAGCGGTGGTGTCTGGAATCAGCCCATAGACTATTGCGGTGGCTCCAGCTCCCCAGCTGTGGTTGCGCATATCGATCCGGTGCTGAATATCCAGCTTACCACCCAGAACTACCCCGGTGCCACCGGTTCCGGAGTGGGATACAACAAGAATTATCACTATGACCATAGATTCTATAAAACTTCCCCGATCGATTTCCCGGAAGTCAACCGCGCCGACGAGACACCCTTCTCCGCTGTGAACTGGGTGATCAAGCGCCCGCCGGAGAATTTGTAAGAGCAGGAGTTTAATGTCATAAACAAGAGGAAATATGAAGAAAGCCAAAACGCTCAAATTCAAGGAATCAGTGGGAGTGGACATTGGTTCGCACAGTGTGAAGGTGGTGCACCTCAAAAAGCTGCATGACGGCTTCAAACTGCTCAATTATGAGATCCGTCCCACTGTCCCGCAGGGTGTGGAATATGTGCCCAGCGATCTGAGACCGGACCGTTACGCACCCGTACTGTCCGAGATCTTCAAGACCCTGCATATCAATCCCAAAAAGATCCAGCATCTGGTGACTTCTGTGGGTGGGGACAACACCAGCATCAAACAGATCAAAACGATCTTCCTGCCGGATGAGGAATTGGAATCGGCATTGTTCTTTGAGGCAAAGAAACACATCCCCATCAGCGGTACGAACATGGTGCTCGATTATCAGGTGCTAAGTGTGGAAGAGAAGACTAACAATATGAACATTTTGCTGGCCGCCACCTCCAAGGACCTGTTGAACGAGCATACCAATACCCTGGTCACGGCAGGAGTCAATCCCAATATCGTGGACATCGATTCGCTGGCGGTTACCAATAGCTTTGCCCTGAATGCCTTTGTGGAGGAAGGGGTGTATGTGTTGCTGAATCTGGGTGCCCACCGCACCAATATGGTCATCTGGGGTCCCGAAGCCAAGTTCTTTGCCCGGGACATTCCATACGGCGGTTACCATTTCACCCGGGACATCATGCGCAAAAGACAAATGGAATATGGCGAGGCAGATGCCTACAAACTGGAATGGGGACTGCTGGATGCCCCCAATATCGGCGAAGGCAGAACCATCAGCATGCTGGACATTTCGGAAAAGTCCACTGAAGATGCTATCGTGGAAGAGATCCGCCGCTCCCTGCGCTTTTATGTGAAGGAAGCCGGAAACAGCGATTTCCGCAAACTCTATATCATGGGCGGAACCGCCAAACTGAAGGGTTTGCAGGAATTTTTGCAGGAAAAGGTGAGTATTCCCACCGAGATCTTCATGCCCTTTATCAATGTGGAAATGCCGGAAAAATTCATCGATAAAAAGGACCCGCAGTTAGCCCTGGCCATCGGCCTGGCAATGCGTCCGGAATAGGGAAGTTGTTATGCTAAAAGCGTTTTATTTCAAGATCAACCTGAACAAATTCGGTGAGATGAAGCTGCAGGCAGAGAAGGAGAACAAAACCTTCCGCAATGCCGTGATCGCCTTCCTGGCAGGAGCCGTGATCATGTTTGCGATCTTCTTCTACCTGAACCACCAGCTCAAGCAGAAAGTGGAAAACCGGAAGCGCTTCCTTGCCGATACCGAGAATCAGCTGAAAAGCTTTCAGAGCAGCGAGGACTATCTCTCCATAGACGATCTCGACCGCCTGGCCAAGACTTTCAACAACCGCATTTTCTGGGCAAAGAAGATGGTGGCTCTCAGCCAGGAGATAGACCAGAAACTCGCAGTTCGAAAGTTCACTTTCAACAACGGGGTTCTCACCTTGAATGGTATCACTCCGGTGGATAGCAATATCCGGGAGCTTGACCTGATCAATGAATTCATCCTGCGCCTGAAATCCAATCCCGAGATCAGCAATGATTTCCCGATGATCAAATCCGGCGCGATCAACAAACAGGTGGTCAAGGACACGGCTATTCTGGAATTTGTGATCGAGTGCTATAGCAAGGATGCACCTCAGAGCCAAAGGGGTATGTGAACATGAGAGAGAAATACATTGTATTCATACTGGTGATGGTACTCATCACGATCGGCTTTTTCATGCTCAGCGCCAGCACCCTGAAAAGCAACCTGAACCAGATCGATCGCTATGACTCCAGGATCAAGAACACCCAGGAGAAACTGAACAGCGCCCGCATCATGGATGAGCAACTGAGCCAGTTCTCCCTGATCATCGACAACAGCCTCACCCGAAGCCAGAATTTCACCTTCGACGAGATCAATGACTTCAAGACCAGGATCGGCCAGATGGCTCACAATAACCGGATCACCATCAACAAATTGTCCGATGCCAACAAATTCTCCCTGCCCGGTTTGATTGAAACCACCTATAATATGGAACTGGAAGCCACATTTGTACAGGTGGGCCGGTTCATTTCTGATCTGGAAGCCCTGGATCACATCATCAAGATCCACTATATTGATATCAGTCCCTCCCAAATCTCTGACAAGAATGTTCCCACCGAAGCCGGGGCTGAATCCCGATACAAGGTGAATCTGGAACTATCCATCTTCAAGGTGAAAAAGGGGTCATAAGATGCAAGCAAGATTTGTCAAAGACTTTGCCATCGCACTGATCGTGATATTACTGGTAGCCTATGCCGTACGCTTGTATACCGTTAACCACAAGACGCGAGTGGTACCGGAACAATCCAAACACACCGAGAAAGCGGTGTCCGATACCCTGTTGGGAATCATCAAATCCATCGAAACCTCGATCCAGGATCGCAAGAACTTCGTGTTCTCCAATATCCGTGATCCGCTGCGCCAGGGAAACATCATCAAGGACAGATTCGATCTGGAAAAAGAATATGCCGAGATGATCCGCAACACCTTCCGCCCCACCGGAACCTATATCGACCAGGAAACCGGGAAGAGGATGGTCAATATTGACTATCTGGGACGTATCTACACGGGCGGCGTGAATGATGTGATCGAAGGACGCCGGATCACCTGGATCGACGAGCAGAATATCGGAATCTATTATGGTGGACCTCATACTCTGGCAGTGCAGAGAATTCCGCCCAAACCGGATTTCTCGAAAGAGGAAACCATATCCAACCTTCAAAATTGGTAATTAAATAAAGTGTAGCTGGAGAAAATATGTTAACTACGTTTATCTCAAAGCGCTTGTTTCTATGCACACTGATAGTGAGCTTCCTGTTCGTGGTGGCTGCTCTGGGTGCTCAGTCAAGTTCGTTAAGGAAACCTGTAACCTTCAATGCGGCGGATGAGCCGCTCTCATCAGTTCTGAACACGCTGTCCCGGTTGAGCGGAACCAACATTGTTCTTGCTATCGAACAAACCGGCGACAGGGACAGACAGGATGAGAAAAGGGTTACCATCAATGTGAAAGATGTTCCAGTGGAGACTGCGATTTCTCTGGTTGCCCGTTCAACCGGCTTATCCTATCGGGTGATCGGAGACAACACCTTCTTGGTGGGCACCAAACAAAACATCTCGGAAGAGGTGGGTGAACGCAGCAATGTTATTTACCTGAACAATCTGGATGCCACCAAGGTGAGCCGGGCTCTGGAAAACACCGAAGGCGTGATCGTCCCTCTGGAAGGACAGAACGCCCTGATGGTCTATGCCAATCCCGAGACCTTCGAGAACATCAGAAAACTGGTGGAAGGCATCGATATCGAGCAAAAACAGATTGAGATCCGGGTGCGCTTGATCGAAGTGCATCTTACCACTGCCAAGAAATTTGGCATTGACTGGAGCCGGCTGAATCATCTCACCACCATCTTGGCAGAGGATCCGATCAATGACCAGGGAGCCGGCTTGCCCTGGAACTACACCGATGTAACCGGCTATCTTCCCCACGGCGATCCCGCCGATTTCGAGAAACTTCCGGATCAGCAGTATTTCCAGAGGATCAACGGGCTGAAGGACATTGGTCATTTCAGCCGTCAGCTCACTGCCTTTGATGTTACCATCGACTGGCTGCTGGAAAACAATGCAGCCCAGTTGCTCACCGATACCCGGGTAACCGCTCTCAACGGTGTGGAAGCCGAGATCCATATTGGAGAAGTGGTTCCCTTTGTGGTTACCGACAACGAGAAACAGATCCAGGTGGAGCGGGAGCAGGTGGGTATCCTGCTGAAAGTGATCCCCACTGTCAATAAAGATGGCAAGATCACCGCCCATATCGCACCTGAAGTCAGCTCAGTGGTCGATCTGGTGGGTGGCTATGTCCCCCGCACCAAGGTACGCCGCATTTCCTCCACAGTAACTGTGCCCAACCAGCATAAGATCATTGTGGGTGGTTTGCTGAATTCCACCATCACCCAAAAAACCACTAAACTCCCGCTTCTGGGAGATCTTCCGTATATCGGCAAGCTGTTCCAGCATCGTTATGAGCAAGTGGAAAATACAGACCTGATCATGGAGATCACACCCCGCCTGGTGGCGATCAACGAGATCAGCCCCGAGCCCAAGATCGATGAACGGCTTACCCGCCAATTAATCCAATATGAAGAAAACGAATAAGGGGAGGTTATTGTGAAACAGATCAACCGTTTGATCCCCATTATAACGATCCTGGCCATGCTGCTGGTGGCAGTTACCTCATCCTGCGACCGGCGCAATCCGCCACCCATCCTGCCGGAAATTCCACCTCCGCCTCCGGCATCGCAATTGCGTTTCATCACCAAGATCGTGGCAACTCCGGATACGATCTATGCCGACAACAACATCACTTTCTCCGAAGTCGCAGTTACGATCAAGGATGGAGAAGGATTCGGCGTGCCCAGTCAAATCGTGAATTTCCGCACGGACAAAGGCAGGATTCTCACCAATGTCCCCACCGACAGCACGGGGGTTGCCAAAAGCACCTTCTGGGATGACGGAGAGGTGGGCAGGGCTCATATCACTGCCTTTGTGCGCAACTATCATGAATCCATAGCGGATTCCATTGTCTCCTGGGATTCCACCAGTGTGTATGTTGAGATCAAACCAGTTCCGGAGATCGAGACAGTTACGCTGAATTTCCTGTCCAATCTGAGTCCCTATCCCATGACCGTGATGCAGACCACGGAGATCAATGCCCTGGCGATCAATGAACTGGGCAATCCGGTGCCGAACAACACCCTGATCACCTTCACCTGCACCAAAGGCAGGTTTGTGGATGATGCCGGCAATATTCTGGGAATCACCACCGTGTCCAAAACGATCAATGGGCGGGCATACGCCAAGTTCAATGCAGGGGCATTGGCCACAACCACACCGGGAGTGGAAAATGCCTTCGTAACGGCAGCTATTGGACTGGTTACCAGCACCCGGGAAGTAGAGATCAGGCCTGGCAATCCTGCCTTCATCGGACTGCAGTCCTATGTGCAGGTTGGCGGAGAGATGATCCCGGCGGACACCAGTTCGGTGGCAAGCCCGAATCATATCTATATGCGCGCCACACTGAACGATACGCATGGCAACCCCTGCCAGACCAAACCGGTGCGTTTCCAGACCGATCTGGGCAGCTTCATCAATACCACTCAGACGGTCACGATCAACACCCAGGCCAATGGTGAAGCCCAAGTGCGTTTCACACCCGGTCTTTCAGCCGGTGCTGCCACGATCCAGGCTTTTGCCAATAACGACACCCTGCAGACCCAACTGATCTTCTACATCAGTTCGGACGAGGTCTATTCGATCAGCTTCACGCAGCAAGGCCAGCTGGATCTGAATGTAGCCAATACCGGTGGTGTGGAATCCGCAATTCTGAGAGTCCGCCTGAAGGACATCAACGGCAACCTGATCGACTCACCCCAGGATGTCTATTTCCGCATCGTCAACCTAAATCCCCCCGCTGGGGCAAATCTGAACGACCAACCGGTCGCGGACAGCGTATTGGCGGTCTCCACAGGAGGTGAGGCCCAGGTGTCGGTAAACAGCGGCACCGAATCCGGAATCCTGATCATCCGAGCCTCCTGGACCAATGAGGAAGGAACCCGCTGGGTGCGTGCCACCAAAGCCAACATTGTGATCCATGCCGGACCGCCGGCGGAGATCATACCCTTCATCGGCGGTTTCAACACTGGCCAGAACATGGGTGGCGGCTTGTGGCGCGTGATTGCCGGTGCCGTGGTGAAGGATGTTTATGGTAATCCGGTTGACCGTGGTACATCAGTGTTCTTTGAACTGATCAACAATGTTACCAATTGCCAGATCGGCGCAAATGCCTATGTGGGCAATGTCAGTGTGGAGGATGACTCCCTGGATGGTGTTGCCTACACCACTGTCAGCTATTCCGGCATCTACACCAACGATCTGATCACCATCCGTGCTTCGACCGGTGCAGTGTTGGGAGAAGGCATCGATGGCTATGCCACTGTTCCCTTGCCGCTGAACGACCCCCGGTTTGAGATCCAGGCCAATCCCGCCTCCCTGATCTTTGGCGACACATCACCCGACTGGAAATACTCTGAGATCTACTGTGTGCTCACCGATGGACAAGGTCAGACAATTGGAAACTCCCACATCATGCTGCTGGGCACGAAAGGTCAGTTCGTGGCAATACCAGGCTTTAACAACGACTATCCCACAGCCCCAGCCTGGGATATCATAACCGATGATGGGAGTTATGGAACCGGAGAATACTTTGGCTGGGCTTGGGGACAGATCAGATATCACCGTCTGGAATGCCCGGCGGGCGATCCTCTGACCCAAACGCCCGGTCAAACCAGCGGTATCATCATCGGCCGAATACTGGGAACCAACGTGACCGCCGAGACCAACGTGGCGCTTTATCGCTACTGGACTCCCGCTCCGCCCTTCTAAACCATAAACTGATGCATTTGGTGCAGGAGTGGCTTCGGCTACTCCTGCACCCCCAATAAGGAGTGATATGATAGAATAAATCGTGGCAGAAGTCCTTGATTTTTATAATAAATACATACCAAAGGATGATTTAATGAGTTATAACCCCCAATTTGCCCGCTTGGGCGAAGTGCTCGTCCATGAGGGTTTTTGCACTGAAGAGCAGGTGAAGGAAGCCATGATCAAGCAATCCAATTTCGGATTGAAGATCGGCGAAACCATGATCAAGCTAGGATATCTCACCGAAAAGGAACTGCTCCTGGGCTTGCATCTGCAACTTGGCTATGACATTGTGAAAGAAAATGAACTGATGGATCTGGACATAGATATCGTATCCATGATCCCGGAGCCTTATGCCATTGAAAACCGCGTGATCGCCCTGCGTGAGGAAGGCGATGGCATGGTGGTAGCATTGGCGGATCCGGAGAACCTGACGGTGCTGGACAGCTTGAAAAAGATACTGGGCAAGAATATCAAACCGGAGCTGATCGCCGATACTGTTCTGCATGATACCATCGAGAAATACTATAAAAGCATCCGCACTACCAGCCAGGTGGAGGATGCGGTGGGCGGATTCGATTTTGTGGCAGTGGATGAGGACGAGAACGAGATCACCATTGCCTCCGCTTCTTCCTCTGCGGACGCCCCCATTGTCAAACTGGTGAATCTGATCATCAACGAAGCCATCAAAGCTGGCTCCACCGACATCCATATCGAACCGCTCACCAAAAACACCCGGGTGCGGTACAGGATTGATGGTGCCCTGCGGGAAGTGATGACCCCGCCCATCGGCATGCATCCTGGCGTGATTTCCATCATCAAGGTGATGTCCAAACTCAATATTGCCGAGCGGCGTCTGCCCCAGGATGGCCATATCTCTCTCAAAACCGCCATGAAGAGCGTGGATGTCCGTGTATCCATCATACCCACGGTCTTGGGCGAAAAAGTGGTGATGCGTCTTTTGGACAAGGGGGAATTTGGTTTCAAACTCACCACTCTGGGCTTTGAGCCTGAGGATATGGAAATCTTTTCCAGGATTATCCGCCGCCCCTATGGCATCATCATCGTTTCCGGCCCCACCGGATGTGGCAAATCCACCTCTCTGCACGCTGCCTTGAAGGAGATCCAGGATATCGAGACCAATATCGTAACCGTGGAAGACCCGGTGGAATACCGCCTGGAAGGGGTAACCCAGATCGAGACCAAGGAGCAGATCGGCCTCACCTTTGGCTCAGCCCTGCGCTCGGTTTTGCGCCAGGACCCGGATATCGTGCTGATCGGTGAGATCCGTGACGAAGAGACCGCCGATATCGCCATCAAATTCTCGCTCACTGGTCACCTGGTGTTCTCCACCCTGCATGCCAACGATGCCCCCTCCACCATCACCCGTCTGATCGACATCGGCATCAAACCCTATCTGGTGGGCTCCTCACTGGCCCTCGTCATGGCACAGCGTCTGGTGCGCAAGATCTGCCCCTATTGCATTTCCGAATACAAACCCACCGAACTGGAGCTTTCCGATTGTGGCATCACTCCTGAAGAAGCCGCCAAGATCACTTTCAAACTGGGCAAGGGTTGTGTGCATTGCGACAACACCGGATTCTCCGGCAGAACCGGTATTTTTGAGCTGCTGGTGGTGGATGCCGAGATTCGCCGCCTGATCTTTGAAGGCGGAAACCAGGATTTGATCCGCGACGCCGCCATCAAAGCCGGAATGCGCTCCCTGCATGATGCCGCCATGGCAAAGATGTTGCGGGGAGTAACCACCATCCGTGAAGTCATCAAGATGACCGTTGTTGAATAAATAAAGACAGAAGGTTTTGCGTTATGCCAAATTTCTCCTATATCATTAAAGACGCCAAGGGCGCCAGAGTCGAAGGCATTCTCAAAGCGGATACCCTCGATATGGCGGTGGACAAACTTGCCAAGGAAGGCAGCACCATCATCTCGGTGAAAGCTGCCGCCGAAGGAGCGTTCAAGGGAAAACTCTCGCTCTTTGACAAGATCATGCTCACCATCTACAAGATCCGCACCGGCGTTTCCCTGAAGACCCTGGTGTTCTTCACCCGCCAGCTTTCCACCATGTTCTCCGCCGGCCTCACGATCGAAAAAGCGATCACCGACCTGGAGAAAGAGGAAAAGCACAAGAAATTCGCCAAAGTGCTGCGCCGCCTTTCGGACGACATCCGTAAGGGCTATTCCCTCTCCGAGGCGATGGAACAGCATCCTGGTGTGTTCAATCCCCTCTATGTGGCTCTGGTGAAAGCCGGTGAAGTTTCCGGAACCCTGCACACCGTGCTGGACGAGCTTTCCGACTATCTGGAAAAGATCGAGGATACCCGCCGCAAGGTGGTGTCCGCCATGGCTTATCCCATCTTCATCCTAATTTTTCTGAGCGGAGTGGTGTGGGTGATGTTCTATTACATTATTCCCCTCTTCGCCAGAGTTTATGCCGATTTCGATGCTGAACTGCCCGCCCCCACCGTGCTGGCGATCAACATCAGTAACTTTGTGGTGGACAATGTGTTCCTGACCATCGTGCTGGTCATCATCGCCGTGATGAGCATCTTCCTGCTCTACCTCACCGACCGCGGGCGCTATCTGATCGATGCCTTCAAACTGCGTATCCCCGTGGTGGGCAGGGTGATCAGCAATTCCATCATGAGCAAATTCTCCCGCACCTTTTCCATTCTGATGGCAGCCGGGGTGCCGATCATGGATACCATGGAGCTGACCGAAAATGTGGTGCAGAATGCCGTGGTGGAAGGCGGTGTCCGTCGTGCCCGGGTGATGGTGAAGGAAGGTTATGGAGTGGCCAATGCCTTCCGCCGTACCGGATTGTTCCCTCCCACGCTGCTGCAGATGATCTCCACCGGAGAAGAAACTGGAGATATGGATAAACTGCTGGGCAAGGCAGCCCAGTTCTATGAAAAACTGGTGGACTCAGTGATCGACCGCCTCACCTCTTTGATCGAACCGCTGCTGATCGTGATAATGGCAGCCATTGTGGGTAGCATCATCGTGGTGATCTATTTGCCCATCTTCGATCTCGGTGAAGCGATCAGCCAGGGACTGAAGTAAAGCGAAACTTGTACACTTCTATTATCAAGGCTGGGAGAGCGTTGTTTCCCCAGCCTTGCTGTTTTCAGATAAGTATTTAAACAGGGAAGGAGATATGCCACCTTTGGATCTGACCGATCATCCAGCGCTACAAGAACCCCCGGCCCCCAATCCGGAGTCTCCGGAAGTGCAGGCCCTCAAAGCTGAGATCATGGCCTTCATCCATGATGTGAACACGCCTTTGTGTGTGATTGAAATGAGCCTGTCCAAACTGGAGCAGATTGCCGCCAGATCATCCGATGTTGAATTGAATACCAGCTTGCCGGAACTTACTGCTTCCCTGGAAAGGGTTAACCAGCTCATCCTCAAGCTGCAAAGCCTGCTCTGATCCAATCCTTATTCACACTAACCGCGCATCTCAGCCATCCTTTCCTGCTGCATTTCAAGTGATGCCCCCGGGTGGCTCCCTCGATCTGTGAAGCCAGGCAAAAGCAGATCAAACCGGGCTCATCAGCCGTTTCCGGCTTGTGATCCCAAGCAGTCCTGCCGCTATTCTGTTTCTTGCTATGGGGACGAAGGCAGCGTGATAACCCAAGATCCTGGATCAGAAGGGATTGCGAAGGCACTGGAACATCCGAACGAATGATTCTCCTGCAGGTGGTGAATCCAGCGCAGGCGACAAAACACAGAACAAGAAATTGAAAAAGCCCGGATGTTGCTTCCGGGCTTTTATCATTATTGTGCTTGGATCGTTATTGAATGGCGATCACCCGGTAGAACTTCTTCACTCCCGCAGGGTCGTTGAAGAAGTTATTGGGAGTGGTGCCCAGGGCGGTGAATCCGGTATAGGGATCGCTGGAGGCTTCCACGCGGTAACTGGTGGCACCGGTAACCGCGGGCCAAGTCAATTGTACTACCCCCGCACTCTCGGAGATGGTTACCACCGGTGGTTCCAGATAGGTTCCAGAGGGTTCGAAATCTGCCAGGAAGCGGGGCGATACCTGCATTCCGGTTCCGAATTGCCCCACCAGGCAGGTGAGATCCACCGGAGCGGTTGGTATCGGGGTTCCGCTGTAGTTGGTGTTAGGGAAGGTGCGCAGGGTGAGGGTGGCGGTCGGATCAGTCGCCGATATGTTCTCCGCCACAGTGCCGAAGTTCACGTTGGTGTCATCGATCGTCACATACAGCACTTTGATCAGCTTGGCCTGGTCATCAGAGGTCAGGCTGGCAAAGGTGCGCAGCTCCGGTATAACCACATTGTTGACCGAAGTGGCGGCTCCCGGATCAGCCGTGGGCACAAACTGCAGCAGATTGTTGTAAACGGTCAGCATGCCGGTGAGATTGGTGATCCCGTCATAGAGGTCATAGGCGGTGGTGATCACCCCTCCCACATCGTCGATCACGATGGCGGCTGTGGCATCCTGCACATATTTCTGGTTGCGGGTGCTCTGCTGGAAGGTGAGAATGGCTTCCCCGGTAAGTCGATAGATGTTGGCACCCACAGGTTGGGCCCGGAGTTCGGCAATCGTGCTCACAAATTCGGGATAGGTGTAGGTGGCGGTGGCAATGCTGCTGGGGAAATGATCCGGAGCATAGGCAATGGCTTTGAAGGTGGTGGTGGTATTGATCGGGATCGGGGCCAGGTAGGTCAAACCATTGCTGTCCGAGGGATCGCTGCCGTCGGTGGTGTAGTAGATGGTGGCTCCGGGGGTATCACAACTGATCGTAACATTGATCGGCTCATAGTAGATCACCGGAGCGGGATCGAAGGTGGGCGTGGCGGCATAGTTGCCTCCCGGATTGAAGGAATGCCAACCCAGATAGGTGAAGGTGTCGATCGGATATACATCCCATTCGGTTTCCAGGGTGGTGAAGGCGTCGGGGCCGGTGCCAGTAGGATTCACTGTTATACCGGCGGTAACATTGGGTTTTCTCACCAAAGTCCGGTCCAGGGTGGTATGGGATCCGGAGATCCAGGCTGTGCCAGGATCGTCACCGATCACACCAAAGATATCCACATAACCTTCGGGATTGATCTTCTTCAGAGCAATCGCATCGTCCCCATTGAAATAGGTCACGGTGCTGGTGATATCCGCCAGATCCAGGATCGCCTGATTGGCTCCTGCATTGGCGATCACATATACATCCCCGGGGGCCAGGATTCCGCTCATAACAAGGGTGTTGCCAGGTGTGCTGGCGCCGTTGGAATAGAGCTCCACCTTGTAGTTGCTCAGATCCACCGGAGCTCCGGTGCCGTTGAAGATCTCCAGCGCCTTGTTGTTGGACGATCCTTCAATGTATTCTGAGAAGAACAGATCAGCCGCTGCTCCACCACCTGTAGTAGTACCACTGATGTCAATTACCACGGTGGTGGCGCCACTGCTTTCGTGGGAGATCGTTCTCTCAAATGTGCCCACCACAGCAGAATTCAGGCGGACGTCGATGTTGCCATTGAAGGTATTGGGCAGGATCAGTTCGGTATGCCAGTTGTTCTGTCCGGCAATGCTGATCTCAAAGGGATCGGTGGTGTTCACGATCAGGTCGGAATACAGGTCGGTTCCGCTCAAGGCATAGGTCTGTGTAGCGGAAGGGGTGCCGGCAACGGCAGTGAAGGGTTGCAGGTCTTCGGTAACGTTGATCACACCTTCCGGAGGCCAAACCTCGCCTTCCACCTGCAGATTGACCGGTTCAGCCGATCCGCTGGTATGGATGATGGGGCCTCCATAGTTCCCCGCCGTGGCTGAATACAAGCGTACATACACTGTTCCGTCGAAGGTGGGGCTCACCGAAAGGGTGTTGCTCCAGGGTCCTTCCGTGCTGAGGGCAAGCTCGAAACCATCAGGGGCAATGACATTGATATTGCCGGTCAGATCTGAGCCGCTGAGTGAATAGAACTGGTATTCTGATGGGACGCCTGCATAGGTGAGGAAGGGGCCGAAATCTCCCACGGCATAGATCTCGGGATTCAGTTGTTGGATCTGCCAGTGGATGTCCCAGTCATTAGATACGCGAATGCCGTCGATCTTGGCGATGGGAGTGTTCGTTCCCTGCCGGATCGCAACCGAGCCGATATTGGCAGCATCTGTTCCGGTTACATCGGATGCGGTCAGTTGGGGTGCCGGTTCGGTTCCGCTGAAATCAGGATTGATCCACATATACACCTGGTCGTTTCCCGTTCCGGCATTGATCACATATTTCAGCAAGACCAGATAGGTGGTGTTGTGGGAGTATACATAATCTGTCCACACAGCAGCAGCGACACCGCCAGCCTTGGTAACACCGAAGCGCAGGTTGTCGCTGGCATCCTTTTGAACGAAGAATCTGCCTTTGTAATCGGATCCAATGGATTGCGGACCCAGGTGGACCACATAATCGCCGGTGGTGGTGGTTTCGCTGGCATTGAACAGGAATGAGGCATAGATCGGCCCGGAGGTCTGTTGCGGGAAAGACCGGTGCACGTCTTCGGCGCTCGAGGTTCCATAATAGACCGTTTGTGCCGCCAGCCCTGCCACTGAAGGGTAGCCGGGATAGGTCAGACCCGGGGAGGCAATGATGGGGGTGTTTCCGGTTCCGCTATGCACAGTCCAGCCATTGGCGGTAAGGGCACTGCCTTCCGTATAATCGAAATTCTCTTCCAGAAACAGGGTGGGCAGGGAGGGATCCGTT
>CAZVXK010000049.1:0-17513 GCA_964631665.1 uncultured Candidatus Cloacimonadota bacterium
TTGAAGTGAGAAGGGATTCCACTACTGGGAAAATGGATTCAGAAATCCACCTGAGAGATTCTGCTTGACAATTGAGGGCTGGTGAAATTGTTGAAAAGATAGTATATTCCAAGCTGGCCGGCAGTGTCTGCCCATGCGCAACCTGTTGTGAGTCAGGACATAGGATATCACAAAGCAGATGAAGGAGATGAAATGTTCCCCATCCGGGAAAGCATAGAGCAATTGCAGGCCAGGATTAAAGCCAAGTTGGTGGAATTGGTCAGAGCGGACGAGGAGGTCACCCTGGTGGCGGTCACCAAGACCCAACCTGTGGATGTGATCGAAGTCGCACTGCAACATGGGATCAGCCATATTGGCGAAAATAAGGTTCAGGAAGCTTTGCGGAAGATCCCTTTGCTTAAAACACCCTATCAGGGATTCCACTTCATCGGTCATCTGCAATCCAACAAGATCAACAATCTGCTGAGTCTGAAACCACTGCTGATCCAATCCGTGGACAGTTTCTACATTGCCCAGAAATTGAACTCGGCTCTGGGAAGGAAGAACCTGGTGCAGGATATCCTGGTGCAGGTGAACACCACTTCCGAAGCCAGTAAAAGTGGCGTCAGCCTGAATAACGCGATCCCGATGATCGGGCAAATCTCGCGCCTGAACAACATCAATATCAAGGGATTGATGACCATCGGCCTGATGAGCAGCGATCCGGAACTGACGAGACCTTTTTTTAAAAAACTAAAGGAACTGTTCGAGCGGGTGAAAGAATTGGCTATGGAGGGGGTGGAGATGAAGTATCTGTCCATGGGTATGAGCGATGATTACCTGGTGGCGGTGGAGGAAGGCGCAAACATGGTGCGCATCGGTTCTGTGATCTTTGGGCCAAGAGTGTATCCGGAGGGCGCATGATCTACCCTCTGATGCTTCTGATCGTTGTGTTGGCCTATCTGTATGGTTGCTTTTCCACGGCACGGGTCATAACAAAATCCTTCCGCTCCCTGGATATCTACAAGGTTGGCACCGGTTTGGCGGATACCGAGAATATCTATACCTTCGTGAGCAGGCCCCTGGGCGTGCTGGTGGGCTTGCTGGACATTGCCAAGGCGTATCTGTTCCTACAAGTGGCGCAAATATTGCTGAACTGGGTGGATGGGCAGGGATTGCTGGCCGGGGCGGAATTGCTCTATAACCGCAATATCATGCTGATCTATGGTCTGGCTATGCTGTTGGGGCACACTCTGCCGATAACACACAAACTGCGCGGCGGTAGGGGAATCTTTACCTATTGTGGCGTGATCGCCTTCTTTGCCTTCTATCCGATGCTGGTCACGATGCTGCTGGCGTGGCTGATCGTGATGTTCTTCAAGCAGATCCGCTTTTCCCAATACCTGATCGTGATCCTACCCGTGATCCTCACCCAGGTGATGAAATCCTTCTTTCCGCAGCTTCTGGGTGAAATGCCAGATTATTTCATCACCATCATGCTGGGGATCGCCCTGATCATGGGAGTGCTGAACTATATCGTGTCCAAGAAGTTGGGGGAACTGTGATGGGGGATAGAGAAAAGAGAAAAGAGAAAAGAGAAAAGATAATATCCCGGTCTGGGCTTTCAGATTATTATGTTGGCATTATAAGCCTTTATACTAATCTGGCTCAAGCGTTCCATCGGTTCAGCGCAGCTCATCTTTTCTCTCTTCTCTTTTCTCTTTTCACTTGCTCAATTCTTTCCCCAAGAGAGGTGTAAATGGTTACAGTCAGGCCAGTAGTGAATTCCAAAGACCTGAAGGCTTTCATCATGCTGCCGTTCAGGCTTTACCGGGACGATCCCAATTGGGTGGCGCCGCTGATCGGGGAGCAGAAGAAATTCTTCAATCCCAGGAAAAATCCCTATTATCTGCATTCCGAAGTGATGCTTTTTTTGGCGCACAAGGATGGCAAAGTGGTGGGGCGCATCTCCGCCCAAACCAATACGCAGCACAACAAGGAGCACAAGGACAACATCGGCTTCTTTGGCTTTTTCGAGTGCGAGGACGATCAACAGGTGGCCAACGCCCTCTTCGATGCAGCCCTGGAGTGGAACCGCTACCGGGGCAGGACCGCTATGCGTGGGCCTCTGAATTTCTCCGTGAATCAGGAGTGCGGGCTGCTGGTGGATGGTTTCGACTGCCCGCCTATGGTGATGATGCGGCACGACAAACGCTATTATCAGAAATTGTTTGAGAACTATCCGGGCATGCAGAAAACCATGGACCTCTATGCCTATCTGGCGGAGCGAAAGGAAATGCCGGAACGAGTGGAACGGGCGGCAAACCTGATCCAAAAACGGACCAAGGTGGACATCCGCTCCCTCAGCCGGGACAAGAAACAACTGCGCAAAGATATCGAAACCGTGTTCAAGATCTATACCAAAGCCTGGGAATCGAACTGGGGCGAGGTTCCCATGACCGATGCCGAATTCGATCATTTGGTGAATGAGCTGCTGCCCATAGCTGATCCTGATCTGGTGTTCATTGCCGAAGTGGAAGGCCAGCCGGCGGGTTTCAGCCTGGCCCTGCCCAATTACAACGAAGTGCTGAAAGTGATGCATGGGAGGGTGAATCCGGTTACGATCATCAAAGCCTTGCTGGCCAAACGCAGGATCAGTTCCGCCCGGGTGCTGACCATGGGTGTGATCAAAGAATTCCAGGGAAGGGGTATCGACACCCTCTTCTACTATCACCAATACAAGAACGGTTTGCCCAAGGGACTGTTCCGCGGGGAATTCTCCTGGGTGTTGGAAAACAACACCATGATGATCCGCGTGGCTGAAATGCTGGGCGCCACAATCTATAAGACCTACAGGCTGTATGACAGAGCGATCCCGGAAAACTGCTAAACCAGCGCCGCTGCTGAGCGCCATCGACAAGATCACGATCGCCTATTGCCTGTGGATCATCGTTTATATGCTGATCGGATTCAGGCGGGCAACGCTTCCGCAACTCCATCTGCCAGTGTATGTCAGCATTCTCACTCTGATCTATGTGATGGCTTGGGGTGGGCGGAACCTGTCTGCCCAAACCTATCCGGCGTGGGCGAAGACGCTGCATTTCGTCCGCAGCATCTATCCGGTGGCGCTGTTCGGCTATTTCTACATCTCCGGATATGCGGTGAACCGCATCATCTTCCCGGATTGGCTGGACCCTTGGTTTCTGCGCATCGATCTGAAGCTCTTCGGCTATTATCCCTCCCTGGTCTGGGGGCAGAAATATGGCCATTGGGCGTTGCAGGAGCTCTTTCATTTTGCCTATTTCTGCTATTATCCCATGATCGCCGGGCTGCCGGTGTATCTGTATTTCAAGAACAAGAAAGCCTTTGCGGAGCTGATCTTCAGCCTCACCTTCGTGTTTTATCTCTGCTACTGGATCTACAGCTGGCTACCGGTGATCGGGGGACGCTATTTTCCTGAGGCCATGGAACTTACCAAGGTCTACCACTCCGGGCCTTTTACCTATGTAATGGCCTTTATCTACAATACCAGCGGACACCTGGGCGGGGCATTCCCCAGCTCGCATATCGGAATAACCCTGGTGCTGACCATTGCGGCGCTAAGGTATGTGCGCAGGCTGGGTTACCTGTTCTGCGTGATCAGCTTCTTTCTGAGCATCGCCACTGTCTTCTGCCACTATCACTGGTTTATCGATGCTGTGGCGGGGATCGGAATCGGCATCGGGGGATACTATCTGGCTCAATATGTCCGTAACAAACTGGAACCGGAACCGCTATGAACAGACTGCTTCCACTTCTTGCTCTGATGTT
This sequence comes from uncultured Candidatus Cloacimonadota bacterium, assembly GCA_964631665.1. Taxonomy (GTDB): domain Bacteria; phylum Cloacimonadota; class Cloacimonadia; order Cloacimonadales; family Cloacimonadaceae; genus Syntrophosphaera. The sequence continues at coordinate 3,790 of CAZVXK010000049.1, forward strand.
TTGCCTGCCCTTGATGGCACAGCAGGCCCCGCTGCCTATCACCAGCTATGATTATGCCCTGCCGGAAAACAATGTTTCCCCCATCGCGATCGGAATGGGGGCTCTGAATGTGACCTACCAGGGGGATTTCTATGCCTCCTATTCCAATCCGGCGCTTCTGGGCAACAATCAATACAGCGCCTTTGTCACTTCCTTCCGCCTTGCTAATAATGACAACCTGAGTTTCTGGCAGGCGACCCAACTGAGCAATGCGCTGCGGGAGAAGCAATTCAAGTATTTCTCGCTGCTCACCAAACAGGCCGCCTGGACCTATCAACCGGTGGCAAGCGTGCATATCAGCGAATTCAATGCTGCCATGGACAGCAGCCGCTATTATGACTACCAGTTGGACAAGGTGCAGATCTCCCTGGCAGGGAAGGATGAATCCTGGCAGAAGATCTCCGCCGGGCTGAATCTGAAGTATCTCACCGGCCGGCTGGTCTACCTGCGGGAGCACAAGGTGGGGACCATGATGGTGCGCGATGCCTTTATCGACGACAAGGTGAAGGGCTTTTCCACAGATCTGGGGCTGACCCTTCAGGAAGGGAATTTCATCTTCGGGGTGGTGGCCTATGACCTCTTCTCCCGCCTCTATTGGGAGAATTACAGCTCCAAACGCATCCAGAACCGCATGGCGCTGGGGGTTCAATACAGCGGGGAAACGCTTATCCTCACCGGCGGGGTGCAGGGAAAGCTGAGCAAGGCCACGGACACCACTTATCACTTCGGCCTGCAAAATACCTGGACCTGGAATGCCCCCTCCTCTTCCTATCAAAACACTGCCACACAATCCCTGGTGCTGAGGCTGGGCCTCTACAGTCATGATTTCTATGGCACGAACAACATCAATTTCACCTTTGGCACCGGATATAACTATAACATCTTCCGCTTCGACTTCTCGCTGAACAATCAGGGCATGCGGATCAGGGACAGCGAATACCTCTTCTCGCTGGGGGTGGGCCTACCTTAAGCCATGGGCGGGATCAGCTTTCTCAATACCGGCCTTCTGGTCTTCGCAGCGGCAACCATCCTGCCCCTGTTGATCTGGCTGCTGGCGAAGAAAAAGCCCAAACGCATCGTCTTTTCCTCCCTGCGGTTCATCAAACAAAGCCAGGAACAGGAAAAGAAGCGCACCCGGCTGAAGAACATCATTCTGCTCATCATCCGCATGCTGATCATCCTGCTGGTCACCCTGGCGGTGGCTCGTCCACTGTTTCGTTCCCGCCATCTCAAACCCTCTGCCAAGCATCCTCCCACCGCGCTTGCCATCCTGCTGGACACTTCCTACAGCATGGACTATGTGTATGAGGCACAAAGCAATCTGGACCGGGCCAAACAAGCAGTCCGGCAGATCAATGCCCGCTGCACTCCGCAGGACCGGTTGATCCTGATCACGTCCGATCAGGATTGGAACCGGCTGCACAGCCAGATCTATGCCGGTTCCCTGCCGGAAGACCTGATCGAGGGGATCAGGATCAGCTATACACCCCTAAGCGTTGCCGCCATGCTGGAATTGGGGGAGACCAAGCTGCGGGAAGCCCAGCTGGCGAACCGCGAAATATACTACATCACGGACATCCAGCAGCAGGAGTATCCCGCTTCCGCTGAACTTCCACTTTCCATCATTCCAATCGGGACAGGCCAGGGTTATGACAACCTCAGCTGTTCCGGAGCCCGGGTGCTGCCCCAGCTGGTGGAAAAGACCAGGCGCCAGAGCATTGAATTCAAGCTGAACAACCACGGGGATCAAGACCGCAATGATGTGCTGGTGAAAGTGGTGCTGGGCGAAGTGAAGGTGGCGGAGAAGTTCGTGAACGTGCCCGCCCGGCAGTCGATCAATCAGAGTATCGTGATCGATCTGCCCCAGGATGGTTGGCAAAGCGGTTATGTGGAAGTGATGGATGACCGCCTGAGCAGCGACAACCGCAGCTACTTCGCCTTTCCCTTTCAATTGACGCCACGCATCGCCTTGATTTCTTCACTGAACCAAGCACCGGAATATCTGTCCACCCTGCTCAGCGTTTATGCCGGAAACCAGGGCCGGATCGACCTACTTCATCCTGACCGGGTCAATCTAAGCAGCCTGGATGACTATCAAACCTTCGTTTTCTACCAGACCGGAAACCTTTCCCCCCGGCTGAGGGAAGTGATCACAGCCCTGCCCAAGCGCAACCAAGGCGCCCTGTTTTGCCTGGACAAGAACCTCCCCCTGGATGCCAAATCCTTCATCGGCAGTCTATTCGGTGCCGATCTGGGTTCCTGGAAAACCCAACCCACCAGCCTCAGCTATATCAACCAGCACCACTACATCACCTCTTTACTGGCCGGAAAAAACATTCAAAACAACCGATTGACCGACTTCTGGAGAGCCTCCTCCGCCGGTGGTGTGGTGCTTTTGGGAAGCGGACGGGACGCCCTTGCCCTGGCCAGGGACAACCTGGTGCTCTGGGCTTTCGATATTGGTAGCCGGGGCAGCAGTTTCTTTCTGAACGCTTCCTTTCCCGTATTTGCCTATCGCAGCCTGGAATACATCAGCACGGCCATCTCCGGCGGGGAAGGCTATACCCTGGGGGAGATCGTAACCGCCAACCGGATCACTCTTCCCGGCGGCGATGACCTGGAGTTAGCCAACCGCAGTTATCAGTTGTCCAGTCCCGGCCTTTATACTCTGCATACGGCAGGGAAGTCCGAGACCGTAATCGCCGTGAATGCCCCGCTCCAGGAAAGCGAATTCACCGCCATGGACTTCAGTGGGCTGAAGTATGTCCGCCTGCTGGATGAGAACTGGCAGGATTCTCTGTTCCACACCCGTTTGGGGCACGACCTCTGGAAATACTTGCTGGCGGCGGCGTTGCTGCTCTTCCTGATCGAGATCATCCTGGTCAAGCTGGAGGAGGCACGTCCACTGCCAATATCACAATTAAAAGCAGGGAGCAGCACATGATCCTTTCACAGATCAAAGATCCCGCTGAGATCAAAAAACTGTCGCCGGCAGATTTGAACAAGCTGGCGAAGGAAGTGCGGAAACGCATCGTGGATGTGGTGTCCGTTTCGGGAGGGCACATCGCCCCCAGTCTGGGTACGGTGGAACTGGCGGTGGCGCTGTTGTTCGTGTTCGATCCGCTATCCGACCGTGTGGTTTGGGATGTGGGGCATCAAAGCTATGCCTGGAAGATACTTACCGGACGCAACGACCGCTTCGACACCTTGAGGTCCCTGGGCGGGATCAGCGGATTCACGAACCGGGACGAAAGCCCCTGCGATGCCTTCAGCACCGGCCACAGCAGCACCTCCATCTCCGCCGCTTTGGGCATTGCCTGTGGCAGCGAACTGAAACAAGAGAAAAACCACTGCATCGCCGTGATCGGAGACGGAGCGCTTACCGGTGGCATGTCCTTCGAAGCCCTCAATCATGCCGGGCACTTGCAAAAGGACAAATTCCTGGTGATCCTCAACGACAATGCCATGTCCATCTCCAAGAATGTGGGCGGACTGCAGAAGTATCTGGCAAACATGATGGCCAGCAAACAATACAACACCTTGAAGCAACAGATCTGGGAACTGAGCCAGAGCCTGCCCGAAAGCATCCGCCGGCGTTTCATCTATGGAGCCCAGAAGCTGGAAGAATCGATGATCAATATCCTGGTGCCCAATATCATCTTCGAGGACCTCGGTTTCAAGTATGTGGGACCCATCGACGGCCACGATATCAAGCAGCTGTGCACCATTTTCCGCCGGGTGCGGAACTATATGGTGGGTCCCGTGCTGCTGCATGTGGTCACCAAGAAAGGCAAGGGCTATGAGCCGGCTGAGAATGATGCCACGCTATTCCACGGAGTGGGCCCCTTCGAGACGAAAAGCGGAAAGCAGGTCTGCACCGGCAGCGAAAGCTGGAGCGAAGCTTTTGGCAAAATCCTGTGCCGCATTGCTGAACAGAATGCGGATATGGTGGCGATCACAGCCGCCATGACCGCCGGAACCGGTCTTTCCTGCTTCGAAGAGAAATTCCCGCAACGCTTCTTTGATGTGGGAATCGCCGAGCAGCATGCCGTCACCCTGGCAGCCGGTATGGCCTGCAAGGGGATCAAACCCTTCGTGGCGATCTACAGCACCTTTCTGCAGCGTTCCCTGGACCAGATCATCCATGATGTGGCCCTACCAAAACTGCCGGTGGTGTTCTGCATCGACCGGGCCGGGCTGGTGGGAGAAGACGGAGCCACACATCATGGAGCCTTTGACATCTCCTTCCTGAGCTTCGTGCCCAATCTGACCATCCTGGCCCCTTCCACCGCCGAAGAGCTGGACGCCATGCTGCGCTTCGCCTCCACATTCACCGGGGGGCCGATCGCCATCCGCTATCCACGCGGAAAAGCGATCTGCAGTGGAAAATCCCAGCCGGAATTCGTTCCCGGAAAAGCCAAGACTGTTCACAAGGGAGAAAGCTTCGCGTTGATCGGAGTGGGTGATGCACTCCAGGTGGCGGAACAGACTTGGCAGCTCTTGGCCAGGGATGGATTCAAACCCTGGCTGATCAATCTGCGCAGCATCAAACCCCTGGACGAATCGCTGCTCAAACGCCTTTCCAAAAGCTGCAGCCAAATCTTCACTTTCGAAAGCAATGCCGTGATCGGTGGCGTGGGTTCCCACATCGCCCAATTGCTGATGGATACCGGCTGCAAAGTATATAACTTCGGTTATCCGGACAGCTTCGTCACCCATGGCAGCACGGATAAACTCAATGACCTGATCGGTTTCACTCCAGACAAGCTTTCCAAACAAATCCTCTCCAAGCTCAAGACCTGATGCCCAGCCTCAGCGATCCCATTTGCGCTCTGATCACGCCAGCGGGCTATGCCGCCATCAATGTGATCCGGATCAGCGGAAAGGGCTCGGTTGGCATCGTGGCGGAGTATTTCACTCCCCGCCGCAAACTACTGAGCAGCAGATCCCATCAGGTGATCCACGGCTCTTTTCACGACTTCCAGGGCCTGCCCCTGGACGAAGTGCTGTGCACGGTGTTTCGTGCCCCCCACAGCTACACCGGCGAGGAATGCGTGGAAATTTCCTGCCATGGCAATCCCCTGATTTCCGCCCGCATCCTGGAAAACCTGCTGCGCCAGGCAAGGCATGCCAAACCGGGGGAATTCACGCTGCGTGCTTTGCTGAATGGGAAGTTCGACCTCACGCAGGCGGAGGCGGTCAACGATCTGATCAATGCCACTGCGGACAACGCCGAAACCGCAGCCCTGATGCAGGTGCAGGGCGTTCTGTCCGAACATCTGAAGCAGATTTTGGACGGGATCACGGCTGCCCGCTTGCGTTGCGAACTCGCCATCGATTTTGTCGACCAGGACCTGCCCCAGATCGATCTGGAAGACCTCCGGAACCGGATTAGCGGATTACTGGGCCAAGCCCGTGATCTGTATGGGGAGGGAAAGAGGGGCAGATTGATCCGCGAAGGCATCCGCATCTGCCTGGCGGGAGCTCCCAATTCCGGTAAATCATCCTTGTTCAATGCTTTCCTGAAACAGAACCGGGCCATTGTAACCCCCCTTCCGGGCACCACGCGCGATTATCTGGAGGAAAGCATTGCCCTGCAGGGATATACGCTGGTACTGTATGACACCGCCGGGATCAGGGACAGCAGCGATGAGACCGAAGCCGCCGGGATCGAGCGCAGCCATGAACTGATGCGGCAAGCTGATCTCATCCTCTTTCTGATCGATTCCACTACGATCAACGAGGATCTTTCTCCGCCCAAACTCGAAACCGGTCTGGAAGCGAAGACGCTCTGGCTTGTGAGCAAGGCCGATCTGAATCCGGACGCCGGGAAAATAGCTCCCTTGCTGCACTTTGATCCCATTTTGGTATCGGTCGTGACTCCGGGCGGCATGGATAACCTTTATGCAGCGATCCTTAAGCGTTTCCAACTACCCCGGCAGATCCTCAACCGTCCTTTGATCACCAATACCCGCCATCTGGCGGCTCTTTCACGTTGCATTGAGGCATTGGAATCTGCTCTGCAGGCCCTGGAAACCGGTTCGGGTTATGAATATATCGCCTTCGACCTGATCGCCGCTTCCCATGCCCTGGAGGAGATTCTGGGCATCATCACCACAGATGACCTTTTGGAACAGATCTTCTCCGGTTTCTGCATTGGGAAATAGGATTCTGTTAGTCCGGGAAATTGATGATAATCTGCATGGATGACCCTGAGTCCCCTTAAGGTAGTCTAAAATCTTCTCTGAGTATTTGTTAGACACTCATCTCAGACTAACCGACCTGCAGCGAACCACTCTTCTCTCCCGTTAGCAATACGGAATCATTACGGAGTCATTACGGATTAACTCCGTAATGACTCCGTAATGATTCCGTATTGCTAACGGGAGCGATGCAAGTTGAGGAAACCAGGCATCTTGCCTGGCGAAGGAGGCAATTTGGAAAGATAATTCGATATCATCAGGGTGCCGGGAAACCACCGGAAACTATAATCCCCAAGCGGATTACCGCCTTCGGATGTTCACCCCAGACCAATCAAGAGATTCCGACCAGTATTTCAAAATGTATTCGATAAACCGGAGGGCTGGTAAAATCAGGAATGTAGTCCTGCCCCGTGTCCCACTTCAGCTTTTTCGACCCCGCAGGAAAACATGGGGATGAAAATTCCATTGACAAAAATACCTTAGATTGCAAAGGGTAATCCAACCAGGAGGAGAAAAATGAAAAGATATTTGCTGATCTGCCTTCTGATCAGCCTGGCGGTTTTTGCCTTTGGGGGCAAAAAAGCGCTGTTGATCGGCAACTACAACTATCCCGAGGGTGCCCTGCCCCGCGTGGCCAGTGATCTTGCTCTGATGGATTCCACCTTCACCGGGATCGGTTTTGAGGTGCATAAGCATCAGAATCTGGCCAGGGATTCCCTGAACCAGGCGGTGGAGAATTTTGCCAAGACCGTGGCCACCGGGGACACGGTGGCGATCTACTATTCCGGGCATGGATTTGCTGCCAGCGGAAACCACTATTTGGTGCCGGTGAACCTGTCTGTGAAGGCCCAGGCGCAGTGGTTGACCGGCAGCCCCGATTTGAATTGGATCGCCGGCAAACTAAGCAAAGCCAATGCCATCCTTGCTTTTCTGGACACCTACCGGGTAGGAATAACGCTGGATGCCAAAACCCTGCCTGCCCCTGCCAAAGCCAATCCCAAGCTCTATATCCTCACTTCCGGCGATGCCAATCTGAATTCCACAGGGGTGCGTTCCCTGCCGGTGAGCCCCTTTACCCAAGCGCTGCATAACCAGCTGAAAGTGGAAGGGCAGACCCTGGGGCAGATTCGCGCCAATCTCTATGCAAATCTGGGAGAGCTGATCTCGAAATCGTTGACTGTTTATACTTTGGGCAGCGCGGTTTCCGAGGAGATGATCCTGTTCAGCCCGATCACGGCAGAGCAGAAACGCTGGTTTTTCAAATCCCTCGAGCTGGATATGGAGGGAGGTGGCAGCTATAATTTCTGAGCTGCTGCTGTAAGCGCTGGATGAGGTTATCGCTCTGAAAGAGAAGCAATTGTGAGCTGTCTGGCTGCAAGGTAACCCATTTCCAGCAACAGTACTTGCCGGAACTGCCCGAACGCCGTCTCAGGCAAGAATAAAAGTGGAGATGGCACGTTTTATTTGACAAAGACTCCAGCTTATAAATTTGGTTCAAACAAAGGATTCCGCCGGGTATCAGGATCGTGCGCCAGGTGGAGTAAATTCATACAGCAAAAGGATTTGCCATGCAAAATGACCTTAGCCATCTGGATGCCCTGCTTTCTGCCTACAAGGGCAAAAAGGGTGTCCTGATCCCTCTGTTGCAAGAAGTTCAGGATCTGGAGGGTTTTCTCTCCCGCGAGACCATGCGCTACATCGCAGATTTCATGAATATCCCTGCCGCCGATATCTATGGCGTTGCCACCTTCTATTCCATGTTCCGCCTCAAACCCCAAGGCAAGCATATCATCCGTGTGTGCAAAGGCACCGCCTGCCATGTTTCGAATGCGGACAGCATCAAGGATGCCCTGGTCGAAGAGCTTAAACTCGCTTCCGGTGAAGTAACCACGCCGGATATGCAATTTACCGTGATGGAAGTGGCCTGCCTGGGCTGCTGCAGTCTGGCACCGGTGATCATGATCGATGACCAGACCTTTGGGAAACTCACTCCGGAAGCCATCGCCGGTGTGCTGGACAAGTTCAGGTATTAGGAGGTTGTGATGGAACAAGTTATTGTGAAAGTGGGGTTGGCCAGTTGTGGCATCGCTGCCGGGGCGGAGGATGTCTATCAGAAGCTTGCAGAGTATATTTCCCAAAACAACCTGCCGGCAAAACTTACGCGCACCGCTTGCATCGGTATGTGCTTTGAGGAACCGATCGTGGAACTGGATGGTAAAGAACTGGGATCGATCACTTTGGGACAGGTCAGCCCGGATAACATCATCGCTCTTTTGGATGAATATCTGGCGGGGAAAACTCCATCCTCCAACATCATCCTGGCGGCAAAACAGGACGCCTCCCGCAACGACCTGCTGGCCAATCAGAAACGCATCGTTCTGCAGAACTGCGGGGTCATCGATCCCAAATCCATTGCCGATTATGAAGCCCGGGGTGGTTATCAGGCGCTGCGCAAGGCTCTGTCCATGACGGGCACTGAGATCATTGCCGAAGTCAAGGATTCCGGATTGCGGGGCAGGGGCGGGGCTGGATTCTCCGCTGGAATGAAATGGGGCTTTGCCGCTTCTGCCAAGAGCAACAAGAAATATGTGGTGTGCAACGCCGATGAAGGCGATCCGGGCGCTTTCATGGATCGCAGTGTTCTGGAAGGCGATCCCCACCGGATCATAGAAGGAATGGTGATCGGTGCCTATGCCATGGGTGCCGATGAAGGCTATATTTATTGCCGGGCCGAATATCCGCTGGCGATCGCTCATCTCAAGGTGGCGATCGCTGCTGCCGAGGAAAAGCACTATCTGGGCAAGAACATCCTGGGCACGGACTTCAGCTTTGAGCTTCATATCAAGGAAGGCGCCGGAGCCTTTGTTTGTGGGGAGGAAACAGCCCTCATGCAATCCATCGAGGGCAAGCGCGGCATGCCCACCATCCGTCCTCCCTTCCCGGCTGAATCGGGGCTTTGGGGTAAACCAACCAATATCAACAATGTGGAAACCTGGGCCAACATACCCTGGATCATTGTCAACGGCGCCAGGGCCTTTCGTGCCATGGGAACGGAGAAATCACCCGGAACCAAGGTCTTTGCCCTGGCGGGAAAGATCGCCGGCAGCGGATTGATCGAGGTGCCCATGGGTATCCCACTGCGAGATGTGATCTATAAGGTTGGTGGCGGTATGAAGACCGAAAAGCCCTTCAAAGCGGTGCAGATGGGTGGGCCCTCGGGTGGCTGCATACCGGCGGAACTGCTTGATACCATAGTGGATTATGACAGCATCACCGCCACTGGCGCCATCATGGGTTCCGGGGGTATGGTGGTGATGGACAGTGGCACCTGCATGGTCGATGTGGCTCGCTATTTTCTCAATTTCACCCAAAACGAATCTTGCGGCAAATGCACCTTCTGCCGGATCGGCACCCGCCGCATGCTGGAAATCCTCACCCGCATCTGTGATGGCAAGGGCGAACTTCAGGATCTCGAACGCCTGGAAAGCCTTGCCACCAATATCATCAAAGGCTCCTTGTGTGGGTTGGGGCAGACGGCTCCCAATCCGGTGCTGACCACCCTGCGTTATTTCCGGGACGAATACCTCGCCCATATCGAGGAAAAGCGCTGCCCGGCAGGGGTTTGCACTGCCTTGCTCAAGTATGAGGTCCTGCCCGACAAATGTGTGGGCTGCACCGCCTGCGCCCGCAAATGCCCGGTCAATTGCATTTCCGGCACTGTCAAACAGCCGCATGTGATCGATCAAAGCAGGTGCATCAAATGCGGTGCCTGCTTTAAATCCTGCAAATTCAGCGCCATCACCAAGGCATAGGAGAGATCATGATCGAAGTAATTCTGAACGGAAAGAAAGTCAAGACCGAAGCCGGGATCACGATATTGGAATTGGCCAAACGCAATGGCATCGAAATCCCCACCCTGTGCCATGACGAAGAACTCAAACCTTATGGCTCCTGCTGGGTGTGCGCCGTCGAAGTGAGAGGACGCCGCGGTTTTGTAACCTCCTGTGGTACAATGGTTATTCCCGGTATGGAGATCACCACCGACAGCGAAGAGATCCACCAAGCGAGGAAGATGGCACTGGAGCTGTTGATCTCCAATCACTATGCCGATTGCGAGGCTCCCTGCAAGATCGCCTGCCCCGACCATGTGGATGTCCAAAGCTATGTTTCCCTGATCGCCAATGGACAGTATCACGATGCCGTGAAGGTGATCAAGGATACTTTGCCCCTGCCGCTTTCCATCGGGCGGGTCTGCCCGGCTTTTTGTGAAAAGGAATGCCGCCGACAACTGGTTGAAGAGCCCATTGCCATCCGTCAGCTCAAACGTTATGCCGCGGACGAGGACTTGAACGATGTCTGGAACTATATCCCTGAGAAACAAGCCCCCCAGGGGAAAACAGTGGCCATCGTGGGAGCCGGTCCCTCGGGCTTGACCTGCGGCTATTATCTTTCCACCCAGGGATATGAGGTTACTGTCTTTGAAGCAGCTCCTGCTGCGGGAGGCTGGCTGCGCTATGGCATCCCGGAGTATCGCCTGCCCAAAGCGATCTTGGACAAGGAGATCGCCTTGATGTGCGCCAACGGGATGCAGATCCAATATGGCAAATACCTGGGCAGAGACATTCTGCTCAAAGACCTCAGCCAATCCTTTGATGCCGTCTATCTGGCCATCGGCGCTCAGAAAGCGGTTCCCATGCCCGTGAAGGGTAGCGACCTTGAGGGTTGCCATCTGGGCGTGGATTTTCTCAAAGCCCACAGCCTGGGCAACACACCTTTCCTGGGTAAAAAGGTGGCGATCGTGGGCGGGGGAAACACAGCTATAGACTGTGCCCGCACTGCCATCCGGCTGGGCTGCAAGGTGAGCATAATCTATCGACGCAGCAAGGAGGAGATGCCTGCCGAACCTTTTGAGATCGAGGCTGCCGGGCATGAGGGAGTGATCTTCCACTACCTCTGCAATCCGGTGGAATACTTTGGGGAAAACGGAAAGCTCAAGGAAGTCAGGATCGAAAGGATGCGTCTCGGCGAGCCGGATTCCAGCGGCAGAAGGCGTCCCGAGCCCACGGGGGAGTTTTTCACCGAAAGCTTCGATTCCATCATTGCCGCCATCTCCCAGATTCCTGATGTGGAGGTGTTTTCCCAAGAGGATAACCAGATCGGGGGCGAGGTTTTGCCCCTGAGCCGTTGGCAGACAGCCGTGGTGGATGAGCAAACCATGTTCACCGGCTTGGCGAATGTATTTGCCGGTGGTGATTTCCGGCGTGGCGCTGCCACTGCGATCGAAGCGATCGCTGATGGCAGATTTGCTGCAGAAGCCATAATGCGTTTCCTGGCCGGGGAATCTCTGCAACAGGAAAGTTTCCGCTTCGATGCCAAGAAGGGATACAAGGTGAAAGACATTTCCCCCGAGGAATATGCTGTTTTTGAAAAGACCGACCGTATCATGATGCCTGAGCTACCGATTCCGGAAGCCACAAGCACTTTCAAGGAAGTGGAACTGGGCTTTGCCGAAACTGCTGCCCAAAGCGAAGCCGATCGCTGCCTGGAATGCGGCTGCCAGGTAAATGAAACCTGCAAGCTGCGGGAATTTTGCACCGAGTATAAAGTTGATGCGCTGCGCTTTCCCGGCAGCATCAACAAACATCCCATCGACTATTCCCATCCCTACATTGTGCGTGACACCAACAAATGCATCAATTGCGGGCGCTGTGTGCGCACCTGTGCCGAGATTCAGGGTGCGGCGGTGCTGGGCTACATTTATCGGGGTTTTGCAGCTGTGGTGGCACCGGAATTTGGTGAATCGCTCACCCAGACCACCTGTGAGAGCTGCGGTAAGTGCATCGCTGTCTGCCCGGTGGGTGCTTTGACGGAGAGGAACCTCCATTATAAGCTGAATCCTCTGCTCAAGGAGGAAACCCTGCAGAATTGTGGTATCTGCGGAACCGGTTGCCAGATCAAATGCGAAGCCCAATCCGGGATGGTGGCACGCATCACCACCGACGAGGAAAATCCCGGTTTCAATGGCAGGAATCTCTGCTTCAAAGGCAGGTTCGGCTGGCAGTCCCTGCTCTCGCCGGAACGGCTCACCCTTCCCCGTTACAGGGAAGATGGCATCTGGAAGGACATCTCTTGGCAGGAAGCGATCTCGTTGCTGCGGGTACAACTGAATGAATGCCACAGCAAGCGGTTTGAGATCTCCCCCTTCATCAGCCTGGAGGAAATGCTCATGGCCAAACAGGCGGCAAGCTCCTGCTCCGCCAAGCTTTATGCCTCAGCCGATTTCAACTGCTTCAGCTCCGGCTATCTGCCATTAAAACCTACCGGAGAACCTTACAGCCAACTGGATAAGTATTACGAATATGTGGTGGTGGGGGAGATCAGCCACACCCTGCGTACCATGCTGCGCTTGAAGCAAAGGGAAGGCAGAAAACTGGTCAGCGTGGTCTGCGATGGCAGCGAACCCTTGAAATTTGCAGATCTTCAGCTTCCTTCCCTCAGGCACTTGGAACCCTCGGATCAGCAATTGTATATCTATAACCTTAACAAGATCAGCGAACGCAACATCCTGCAAGCGCTAAAGATCGCAGCCGGGCAGGAAAAGACCTTAAACAATGTCCTGGAAAGCTCGGACTACCCCAATTATTACGGAATGCTGGCACTCGAGCCTTCTTTCAATCTGCCCGCTGATGCCGATTTTGTGCTCTCCTGGGGAGCTCCGGCGCAAAAGGCAGGCAAAGCCAGATTCTGCGTGCAGCTCCAGCAGTTCCGGGATGATGAAGCCAAAGCCGATCTGCTGTTGCCGGCGCCCTCCTATCTGGAGCTGGACGGAACCGCCCTGGCAAACCGGATGGGGATCACCCGTTTTGCCAACCCCGCCCGTTCCAAGCTAATCAATGAACTCCTCCGCCTGTTCTATGAAGTGGGCTGGATCTCGCCTGCCACGGCCGATATCCCTTATTGGAACGAATTGGCGGGAAAACTGATCGCAACCCTGGCTTCAGCGGCGCCAAAGGAATTTGATCCCACGCGGATCAATCTGGAAATCCTGAGAGCAGAGCCTCAACCCGCTGCCTCCCAGTTCGATCAGAACATAGCCGAGCTCTACGCAGCGCGCAGGATCAGCACCGGTTTCAAGCCCCCCATCCGCTGATAAACCAATGATCGAAAAGCAGATGCCTACTCAAAGAGGCGTCTGCTTTTCAGTTTTTTAGTAACAATCTGCTCAATTCCGGTCTCACGGGCAAGCTCAGCAAAGCGTTTCATCGCAGCCAGATCGAGCCGAAACTTCTGCCGGGAAATTTCGTCGGTGAGGCGAGACCGGCTGAGCTGCCCCACCAGGTCACGGTTCTGCACGATGGCTTCCAGGGAAGACAGGTCCACCGGGAAATTCAGAGTGGCAGCAAAGCGCAAAGCCCTCACCATGCGCAAGGGATCTTCACGGAAAGCAACCAGCGGATCACGGATGGAGCGGATGATCCCTGG
>CAZVXK010000050.1:0-17472 GCA_964631665.1 uncultured Candidatus Cloacimonadota bacterium
GGCTGGCGAACCCATCAGGCAGGATGCCTGATATTCCTCATCTCCCCCATTAGCATTACGGAATCATTACGGAGTCATTACGGATTAACTCCGTAATGACTCCGTAATGATTCCGTATTGGTAACGGGAGCCATGAAGCGTGGAAACAGTGGAAACGTGGGATCGTGAAAGCGTTGAAGCGTGAAAGCGTGGAAGCGTGAAAGCGTGGAACACAGATTCCGAATCATCGACTCCGGATATGCATTCAGCGCCAGCCATAGGGCTGCCGATCTCCCGGTCGGCAGAGGTAGCTGTGCTGCCTGTTGAGCCATCCACCGGCCGCTGAGCCTGGCCGGTTACTGCTGTAGCGCCCTGTCGGCCGCTGTGGCGAACAGGAGCTCGCCACCCCTATATTCCTGCGCAGCTTATCTTTTCTCTTTTCTCTCTTCTCTATTCTCTTTTCTCTCTTATCTGTTCTCTTTTCTCTTGATTAAAAAGCCCGCTTGACAGAAAGAGGGGCTTCAATTTTCTGGCATTTTTCCAGGCAACAGAATATAGTGTGATCAGGCAAAAAAGTGATTGACAAAAAACGGGGCATTAAATTGATTGGCAAAACTTAGTGCCGATGTAGCTCAATGGCAGAGCAATTGATTTGTAATCAATAGGTTGGGGGTTCAACTCCCTTCATCGGCTCCATAGATTGTGGACAGGTGGTCGAGTGGTTAATGGCACTGGGCTGTAAACCCAGCGACGCGAGTCTACGGAGGTTCGAATCCTTCCCTGTCCACCAAGATTTGAACGCCAGCGGGAGTAGCTCAGTTGGCTAGAGCATCAGCCTTCCAAGCTGAGGGTCGCGGGTTCGAACCCCGTTTCCCGCTCCAGGAATTTAAAGAAGAAGTCTCAGCTCAAGTAGCTCAGCAGGTAGAGCACCTCCTTGGTAAGGAGGAGGTCATCGGTTCGAGTCCGATCTTGAGCTCCACTTTCTTTTTCACATAAAAAACATGACATGGGATCCAGCCAGGGATTCCAGGAGGAAAAATGGCAAAAGAAAAATTCGTACGTACAAAGCCGCACGTAAACGTTGGTACGATTGGTCATATTGACCACGGCAAGACGACGCTCACCGCAGCGATTACTTTGTATTTGAGCAAGAAGGGCGGTGCCAAATTCCGTTCATTCGACAGTATTGACAATGCACCGGAAGAGAAAGCCCGCGGTATCACCATTGCAACAGCCCACGTCGAATATGAATCCGAGAAACGCCACTATGCGCATGTGGATTGCCCCGGCCATGCCGACTATATCAAGAACATGATCACCGGCGCAGCCCAAATGGACGGTGCCATCCTCGTCGTGAGTGCCTATGACGGACCCATGCCCCAGACCCGCGAGCACATTCTGCTTGCCCGCCAGGTGGGCGTTCCCGCCATCGTGGTCTTTATGAACAAATGCGACCTGGTGGACGATCCGGAACTGCTGGACCTGGTGGAGATGGAAGTGCGCGAGCTGCTGGACAAGTATGAGTTCCCCGGATCGGAAGTTCCCGTGATCCGCGGCTCTGCCCTCAAAGCCCTCGCCGGCGAACCGCAGGGCGAAGCTGAGGTGCAGGAACTGATCGATGCGATCGACAACTATATCCCGCTGCCCGACCGTGCGGTGGGCAAGCCTTTCCTGATGCCCGTGGAAGATGTATTCTCCATTCCGGGACGCGGCACCGTGGCCACCGGAAGGGTGGAACGCGGCGTGATCAAGGTTGGCGACAAGGTGGAACGGGTGGGAATCCGCGAAACCCTGGAAACCACTTGCACTGGTGTGGAAATGTTCCGCAAACTGCTGGACGAAGCCCAGGCGGGCGACAACATCGGTGTGCTGCTGCGCGGCTTTGCCAAGACCGATGTGGAGCGCGGAATGGTGCTGGCCAAACCCAAGTCCATCACCCCGCACACCAAATTCACCGGCCAGACCTATGTGCTCACCAAGGATGAAGGCGGACGCCACAAACCCTTCCAGGACGGCTATCGCCCTCAATTCTATTTCCGCACCACCGACGTTACCGGAACTCTTCACCTGCCGGAAGGCGTGAAGATGGTGATGCCCGGCGACAATGTGGAAATCCGGGCGGAACTGATCACCCCGATCGCCATGGAACAGGGGCTGCGCTTCGCCATCCGCGAAGGCGGCCGCACCATCGGCAGCGGTGTGGTTGCCACCATCATTGAATAACCTCAGGTGATCCCATGAGAGACATCGTGATCCTTGCCTGCGAAGAGTGTAAGAACCGAAACTATACCACCACGCGCAACAAACGCAAGCATCCCAACCGGCTGGAGCTGAAGAAATTCTGCCCCACCTGCCGGAAACACACGCTCCACAAACAACGCTAAGCGTTGAGCGATATGTTGCAGGACAGTAGTTCAACTGGTAGAGCACCGGTCTCCAAAACCGGGGGTTGCGGGTTCGATTCCTGCCTGTCCTGCCACAGCTTTCGCAAAATTGCGAAGTTTCCCACCGGGATGGCTTCGCTGAACCAAATATGGTGAGAAGATGAAACTATTAGACAATACAGTCCGTTTTTTCCATGATGTGAGAACGGAGATGAAATCGGTCACCTGGCCCAGCAAAGCCGACCTCAAGGAAGGAACTGTGGTGGTGATCGTGATGTCCGCCATCGTGGCGGCCTTTCTCAGCCTGGTCGATCTGGGCTTCACCAATATCATCGGGCTGGTGTTTTAACCGTTATGCCGGAAATGAAATGGTATGTGATCCATACCTATTCCTCCTATGAGAACAAGGTTAAGACCGCGATCGAAAAGGGTCTGGAGGGAACGGAGCTAAAGCAGCTGGTGGGCCAGTTGCTGGTGCCGGTGAGAAAGACTTTCATCATCCGGGAAGGCAAGAAGATCGAACGGGAACGCAAGCTGTTCACCGGCTATGTGATCCTGCAGGCGGAGCTCACAGCCGAGCTGCGCGCCTATATCCAGAGCATTTCCGGAGTAACCAAATTCCTGGGGCAGGGCAAGGACAGCAAAGACCCCCTGCCGCTGCCAGAGGATGAGATCAACCGCCTGCTCGGCATTGCCGACCGGGACCGCGACGCCAAGACCTTCAGCTATATGCCGGGGGACATGGTTCGGGTTACCACCGGGCCCTTCACCGATTTTGAGGGTGTGGTGCAGAAGGTTGCCGATGCCGGAGCCAAGCTGGTGATCGATGTAACGGTCTTCGGCAGGCGCACCCCGGTGGAACTGAATTCCAACCAGGTGGAACTGGTAAAGAAATAGTACAAGAGATAGAGGAAAAGAAAATGGCAAAGCCAAAAGATGCCGTGGCGATAATCAAGCTGCAACTCCCCGCCGGAAAAGCCACCCCGGCGCCGCCGGTCGGACCCGCTTTGGGACAGGCAGGCGTGAATATCCCCGAATTTTGCCGCCAATTCAACGAAAAGACCGCTGATCAACCCGGAATGGTATTTCCGGTGGTAATATATGTAGCCAAGAACAAATCCTTCACCTTCGAGATCAAGACTCCGCCCGCGGCGATTCTGATCAAGAAGGAGGCGGGTTTGGCCAAGGGATCGCCCACACCCAACAAAGCCAAGGTGGGCAAGATCACCCGCGACCAGCTGCGCAATATCGCCCAGCTGAAAAAGCAGGATATGAATTGTAATACCCTTGAATCCGCTATGAGTATGATCGCTGGCACTGCAAGGAGCATGGGAGTCCTCATCGAGGACTGACCCTCCCTGTGCAGGAGATAATATTCATAAGGAGAGTCAATGAAACATAGCAAAAGGTACAATCACGCCTATTCGATGTATGACCGCCAAAAAAGGTTCGACCTCGACGAAGCTCTGAAGATCCTGAAGGCGCTGCCCGCCTCCAAGTTTGACGAGACGGTCGAGGTTCACTTCAACCTTGGCGTGGATCCTCGAAAAGCCGATCAGCAGATCCGGAACTCGCTGGTGCTGCCGCATGGAACCGGCAGGACGGTGCGGGTGCTGGTTTTCGCTGAAGGCGACAAGGCGGACGAAGCCAAACAAGCCGGTGCCGATGAGGTGGGACTGGATGATCTGATCGAGAAGATTTCGGGCGGATGGTTCGATTTCGATATCTTGATCACCACCCCGAACCTGATGGGACGCATCGGCAAACTGGGCAGAATACTGGGTCCGCGGGGTTTGATGCCAAACCCCAAGGTGGGCACCGTGACCATGGATGTCGGCAAAGCTGTGGAAGAAGCCAAAGGCGGCAAGATCGCCTACCGGGTGGACAAATTCGCCAATCTGCACATACCCGCCGGCAGGATCAGCTTTCCCGCAGAGAATCTGAAGGAGAACATCAAAGCCATCCTGGCAGCGATACTCAAGGACCGCCCCGCCACCATGAAGGGCGTGTATATCAAGAGCATCACCCTCTGCACCACCATGGGACCCGGCATCAAGTTACAGGTCGCAAGCGCAACCTTGGAAGCGAAGAGCTAAAGGGAGTATGAGTAATGGTTCAAAGTGTAAAATATGACATTGTAGCACATTTGAAAGAACGATTCGATGGCGCCAAAGCGATTGTACTGGTGGATTACAAGGGAATAAACGTGGAACAGGTGAATCAGCTGCGCAACCATTTCCGGGATGCGCAGATCGATTACTTTGTCCAGAAGAACACGCTGATCAAGATCGCCCTGCACGATCTGGGCATCAATGAATTGGATCAGTATCTGCTGGGGCCCACCGCAGTGGCGGTGTGCAAGACCGATGAGGTCACCCCGGCCCGGGTGCTGGTGAAATTCGTGAAAGAAGTGATGGAGGAAGCCGCCTTCCCCAGTTTCAAGGTTGGCTATGTGGCAGGCCACATTTTCAGCGATGAACAGCTGAAAGCCCTGGCCAAGCTTCCCTCCCGCGATGAACTGCTCGCCAAGGTGCTGGGCAGCGCCCAGGCGCCGATCAGCAACTTTGTGAGCGTGGCCCAGGGAATTATCCGCAAATTTGTGTATGCCCTGGATGACCTGGCCAAAAAACAAGCAAGCTAAACCAAATTATATTACCCTGGAGGAAAAATGCCTGATAAAAAACAACAAGTTATCGACCTGATCAAAGAGATGACCGTGCTGGAACTCTCTGAATTGGTCAAGGAAATGGAAGAGATATTCGGTGTTTCCGCAGCCGCACCGGTTGCTGCTTTTGCCGCTCCCGCTGCCGGAGCCGTGGCTGAGGCCAAGGAAGAACAGACTGAATTTGACGTGATCCTCAACAGTGCCGGCGACAAGAAGATCAACGTGATCAAAGTGGTACGCGAGATCACCAAACTCGGGCTCAAGGAAGCCAAAGACCTGGTGGACAGCGCCCCCAAGCTGGTCTCGGAAAAAGTTGGCAAGGAAGAGGCCGAATCCGTCAAGAAAAAACTCGAAGAAGCTGGTGCAACTGTCGAACTCAAGTAAGGGAGATGGACCCTTCGACAATGTCCAAAAAAAGTCCTCAGGGACTTTTTTTGGACTAATTAGACCTTTGAAAATGCAATCAGGTAATGTCTGAGCGCCGCTTCCGCACCCAGGGCGGAGGACAGGTCCGGCTCAGGGATCAATGAGTCACACATGCCAAGTATCTATCATGCGTTGGTTAAGACCCGCAAAGGAGTGAGCTTTTGAGAAAGATCAAAAGTTATTCCCGAATCTCAGGAAGATTTGCCGAATTGGGGATCCCGGAAGTGGAAATCCCCAATCTGCTGGCAATGCAAGTGGATTCGTTCAACGACTTTTTGCAAAAGGATATCCATCCTCAGCGCCGCGAGAAAAAAGGACTGCAGGCTGTATTTGAATCCATCTTCCCGATCGAAGACAACAAGGGGAACTTCCTGCTGGAATTCATGGAATACAATATCCTGCAGGAGAAATATGACATCGAGGAATGCCGGGAACGCAACCTGTCCTATCAGGCGCCGCTCAAAGCCAAGATGCGCCTGAGCATCTTTGAAAACAACGAAGGGGTGCGGGAACACAAGGACACCATCGAACAGGACGTGTTCCTGGGCGAGATCCCACTGATCACCGAACAGGGAACCTTCATCATCAACGGTGCCGAACGGGTGGTGATCTCCCAGTTGCAACGCTCTCCCGGTGTGTTCTTTTCCGAGGAAAAGCACCCCAGCGGCAAAACCCTTTACTCCGCCAAGGTGATCCCCTACAGCGGATCCTGGCTGGAATTTGACATTGATATCCACGATGTGATGTATGTGCACATCGACAAACGCCGCAAACTGCCAGTCACCATTTTACTGCGCGCCATCGGCATCTCCACCGATCAGGAGCTGCGCAAGGTGTTCTATGAGAGTGAACTGCTTCCTGTGCAAGAGGCCAGGGGGCGCCATCTGTATCGGGACATTATGGTCAAAAATGCCGAAGAGCCGATCGCCTATGCCAATGAACAGATTACGGACAACCTGATCCAGATCCTGCTGGCCAGCAAGATCAAACAGGTGGAAGTGATCGACTATAACTTTGAAATTGCCCGCAAAGTGCTGGAAAACACCATGGGCAAGGATCCCACCAACAATCAGGAAGACGCCCTGAAAAAGATCTACAGCCTGATCCGCCCGGGTGAGGAAGCTCCCCTGGAAGCGGCCCAACAGTTGGTGGACCGGATGTTCTTCAACGAGAAACGCTACAAACTGGGCAAAGTGGGCCGCTACAAGATCAACACCCGCCTGGGCATCGAGGTTGACCCCAACCACCTGACCCTGTGCGTGGAAGATTTTGTAAATATCTTCAAGACCCTGATCAACATCTATCATGACCAGGATGAAGTGGATGACATCGACAATCTGGCCAACCGGCGGGTGCGCACGGTGGGTGAACTGCTCCAGGAACAATACACCTCCGGGCTGGCCATGGTTACACGCATCATTCAGGAGCGCATGGCGATCTCGAACACCGATGAGATCACCGTGCATGATCTGGTCAACAGCAATGCCCTGATCTCGGTGGTGAATTCCTTCTTCCTCACCGGCCAGTTATCCCAGTTCATGGAACAGACCAATCCCCTGGCAGCCTTGCGCCATAAGCGGGCTTTTTCCGCTTTGGGGCCGGGTGGTTTGACCCGGGAACGCGCCGGCTTCGAGGTGCGCGATGTCCATGCCTCTCACTATGGCAGGATTTGCCCGATCGAAACGCCGGAGGGGCCCAATATCGGATTAATCGTCTCCCCCTCCATCTATTCCCGCATCAATGAACTGGGCTTTATCGAGACTCCCTATCGCAAGGTGGTGGACGGATCGGTGACCGATGATTATGAATACATGGACGCCGCCCAAGAGGAGAAATTCATCATTGCGCAGTGCAATGTACAGTTGGATGACAACCGCCGCATCCTGGACGAGACCATCTTTGCCCGGCAACGGGGCGAATTCATCCAGGTGAAACCGAAGCAGGTTCAATATATGGACGTGGCACCGCAGCAGATGGTTTCGGTTTCGGCAGCCATGATCCCCTTTCTGGAGCATGACGATGCCAACCGTGCCCTGATGGGTTCGAATATGCAACGCCAGGCCGTTCCGCTGATCAATCCCCAGGCTCCCCTGGTGGGAACCGGCATGGAAAAGATCGCCGTCATGGATACCTCCAACATTGCAGTGGCTCCCTATGACGGAGTGGTTACCAATGTAACCTCCAGCTACATCGAGATCAAACCTCTCAGCGAAAAGGACGAGGCCTTCTATCTGGGAACCGGCGACCGCATCCATCTGAAGAAGTTTGTGCGCACCAATCAGGATACCTGTAATAATCAACGGCCTGTGGTCAGGATCGGAGACACCGTAAAGAAAGGCCAACCCATATCCGATGGCGGCTGTGTGGAAGACAACCGGCTCGCCCTGGGCACCAACATGCTGGTAGCCTTCATGCCCTGGTATGGATACAACTATGAGGATGCCATCATCCTCAGTGAAAAGGTGGCCCGTGAGGATACCCTCACCTCCATCTACATCGAGGAGATGGAAGTTTTGGTGCGCAATGTGAAGAACGGCCGCGAAGAACTGGCCTACGATATTCCGAACGTGCCCGCCCATGCTTTGCGCAACCTGGATAAAAGCGGTATCATCAGAGTGGGTTCCGTGATCCACGCCGGCGACATCATCGTGGGCAAGGTCACCCCCAAAAGCATTGAGATCGATCCCTCTCCCGAGGAAAACCTGATGCGGGCTTTGTTCGGCGACCGGGCCGGCGACTTCACCAACAGCTCCCTCAAAGCCAAGCCCGGCATGGAAGGCGTGGTGATCGATGTGAAGGTTTTCTCCCGCAAGGAGGAGGGAACCGACCTCGAGGAAGATGACAAGGATCTCAAATATCAGAAGCTGAAAGCGGAACTCAGTCAACGCCGCAAGAAGGTGGAGGAATTCAAGGAAGAGAAGCTTTCCGCAGCACTGTTGGGCCAGGTGGCCAAGACCATCTGGGATGAGAAGACCAATGGATACTTCATTGCCCCCAAAAAGAAGATCAACAAGGACGATATCGCCCGCATCAACTTCAAGAAACTCGATCTGGATGTGGAACTGGTGGCAGACCCGGTCAAGAATGAAGAGATCTACAGCCAGATCATTCTCAAGATCAAACAGTCCCTGGAGCAGAGCGAAAACCTCTACCGCAAATCCCGCGAACGCATCAAACACGGCGATGAGCTGCAATATGGCGTACGCAAGATGGTGAAGGTCTATGTGGCCAAGAAGCGCAAGATCGAAGTGGGCGACAAGATGGCCGGACGCCACGGCAACAAGGGTGTGATCTCCATTGTAGCCCCCATCGAGGATATGCCGTTCATGGAGGATGGCTCCCCCGTGGATATCGTGCTCAATCCCCTGGGCGTTCCCTCCCGTATGAACATCGGCCAGATCATGGAAACCCATCTGGGCATGGCTGCCCGGGTCTTGGGTTTTGAAGTGGAGACACCCATCTTTGATGGTGCCACTGTCCATGATATCGAGACCGAACTGAGCTCCGCCGGCCTGTCTCCCGATGGGAAGCAGGTGCTCTATGACGGAAAAACCGGCGAACCTTTCAAGGAAAGAGTTACCGTGGGCGTGATCTATATGATGAAACTCAACCATCTGGTGGCTGACAAAATGCACGCCCGCTCCACCGGCCCCTATTCACTGATCACCCAACAACCCCTGGGCGGCAAGGCACAACATGGCGGCCAACGCCTGGGAGAAATGGAGGTGTGGGCTCTGGAAGCCTATGGCGCAGCCCATCTTCTGGAGGAAATGCTCACCATCAAATCCGATGATGTGGATGGCAGGAACAATGCCTTCAAAGCCATCACCCGTGGCGACAATCCACCACCTCCGGGTATCCCGGAATCCTTCAATGTTCTGATCAGTGAACTCAAATCACTTGGTTTTGACATCGAATTCCTCAAGGATACCGAAGGCAGTGAGGGGAGGTAAACATGCTTAAAGACACCAGACGAGAGATCAGACCCAATGATTACGACTTTGTCCGGATCAAACTGGCCTCCCCGGAAACCATCAAGAATGAATGGTCCCACGGGGAGGTAACCAAACCAGATACTTTAAACTACCGCACGCTTAAACCAGAGAAGGATGGGCTGTTCTGTGAACGCATCTTCGGCCCGGAACGGGATTACGAATGCGCCTGCGGCAAATATAAGAAAAAACGTTTCCAAAACACCGTCTGCGACCGCTGCAACGTGCTGGTTACCAGCTCACGGGTACGCAGAACCCGTATGGGGCACATCGACCTGGCGGTTCCCATCGCCCATATCTGGTTCGTGAAAAGCGCTCCCAGCAAGATCGGCACCCTGTTGAACATGACGGTCAAGGACCTGGAACGTGTGCTCTATTACGAATCATACATCGTGATCGATCCCGGCGACAGCCCCTATGAGAAGCTGGAACTGATCGATGTGGATGAGTATTATGAGGTCAGGGACAAGGTGGGCGACAATTTCATCGCCCTCATGGGTGCGGAAGCCATCCGTGAACTGCTGGCCCGGATCGACCTGAAGAACGAAGCCCTGAACATCCGCTCCCGGCTCAGGATGGAAAAAGCCACCCTGCACAAGCAGAAACTGATCAACAAACTGAAGATCGTGGATGCCTTCATCAAATCCAATAACAAGCCCGAACACATGATCCTGGAAGTGCTTCCGGTGCTGCCTCCCACCCTGAGGCCGCTTGTGCCTCTGGAAGGCGGCAGATTCGCCACTGCGGATTTCAACGACCTCTATCGCCGGGTGATCACCCGCAACAACCGTTTGAAACAACTCTTGGAAATCCGCGCCCCGGAAGTGATCCTGCGCAATGAGAAACGCATGCTGCAGGAATCGGTGGACGCCCTGATCGACAATTCCCGCAAACCCAGGCCTGTTCGCGGCAGAGGCAGCCGCCCCCTCAAATCCCTCACCGACCAGCTCAAAGGCAAACAGGGCCGTTTCCGCCAGAACCTGCTGGGTAAGCGTGTCGACTATTCCGGCCGCTCCGTTATCACCGTGGGACCCGATCTCAAGCTCTATCAATGCGGAGTCCCCAAGGAGATGGCAGTTGAGCTGTTCAAACCCTATCTGATCGAAAGATTGCAGAAGATGGGTGAAGTGGACAAGGTGAAGAATGCCAAGAAATTGATCGAGAAGAAGCAGCCTGAGATCTGGTCCATCCTGGAAGAAGTGATCAAGGACTATCCGGTGCTGCTGAACCGTGCCCCCACTTTGCATCGCCTGGGCATCCAGGCTTTCATGCCCGTGCTTACGGACAACAAGGCGATCCAGCTCCATCCCATGGTCTGCGTGCCTTTTAATGCAGATTTCGATGGTGACCAGATGGGTGTGTATGTTCCCCTGTCTCTGGAAGCCCAGGTCGAAGCCCGGGTATTGATGCTTTCCACCCGCAATCTGCTCCTGCCCGCCAATGGCAGGCTGGCCATGGCGGCCAACCAGGATATTGTGCTGGGGTGTTATTACCTGACCATGGAGGAAACCGCGCCACCTGATGATCACACCATCCTGCGCCACTTCTATGCCACAGACGAGGTCATTGCCGCCTATGAGGCGGAGGAACAGCTCTGTTCGGTGAAAGGGGAGCAGGTGATCGAGCGCAGCCTGGATCTGCATACCTGGGTGCGGGTGAAAGTGGAGAATAATTTCATCATAACCACTGTGGGAAGGGTGCTGTTCAACCAGATCATCCCCTCCGAAGTGGGATTCCAGAACATCACTTTCGACAAAGGCAAATTGAACGACCTCGCCATGCTCTGTTTCGACGCCGTGGGACAGTGGCGCACAGCCATTTTCCTGGACGATCTCAAGGAACTGGGCTTCCGCTATGCCACGCGGGCGGGGGTAACCTTCAGCTTTGGCGACATCGTGGTGCCCCAGCGCAAGGAAGAGATCATCGCCCAATCCGAGGATGAGGTGAAGAAGGTTTACAACCTGCACCAGAAAGGCGGGATCACTGAAAATGAGCGGTTTGGCCGCATCGTTGACCTGTGGAAGAAAACCACCGTGCGGGTGACTGACGAGATGATGGAGGAGCTATCCCACAACCGCCAGGGCTTGAACTCCATCTATATGATGTTCAAATCCGGTGCCCGGGGCAGCAAAGACCAGATCAAGCAGTTGGGCGGAATGCGCGGACTGATGGACAAGCCCACCAAGATCGGTTCCACCGGCGGTGCCGATGTGATCGAAACACCCATTAAATCCAATTTCCGGGAAGGTTTGACCGTGCTGGAATATTTCGTCTCCACCCACGGCGCCAGGAAAGGGCTGGCCGATACGGCTCTGAAGACCGCCGATGCCGGATACCTCACCCGCCGCCTGGTGGATGTGGCGCAGAACGCCATTATCACCATGGACGACTGCAACACCGCCCGGGGCGTCCACATGACCGTTCTGAAGGAAGGCAACGAGGTGGTGCAGACCCTGGCCGACAGGATCCAGGGCCGGACTGCGGTGGATGATGTAGTGGATCCCGTAACCGGCAAGATATTGGTTCATTCCGGTGATGAAATCTCCAATAAAATGGCTCGCACCATCCAGAATCATGGCATCATCAGCGTTCATGTGCGTTCCACTCTCACCTGTGAAGCCGAGCGGGGTATCTGTGCCAAATGCTATGGACGCAATCTTGCCACTCAAAAACCTGCCACCATCGGCGATCCGGTGGGCATCATCGCCGCCCAGAGCATTGGCGAGCCTGGCACCCAGCTCACCCTGCGTACCTTCCATATTGGGGGAGCTGCCTCCACAGCGACCGATCTGGCTGAAGTGGTCTCCAATCACGACGGCATCGTCAAGTTCGACCGCATGAATACCGTTACCAACATCGATGGGCACCTGATCTCGGTGAGCCATCTGGGCAAGATCATCGTGGTGGATGAAACCGACGAGGCCAAGGTGCTGGAGGAATACAAGGTGGAATATGCCGCCACAGTGCATGTGCGGGATTCGCAGAAGATCGCCATGAACACCAAGCTGCTGAGCTGGGACCAGTTCAACAATCCGCTCATCTCCACCGCCAAAGGCGTGTTGCATTATGAGAACTTCATCAAAGACATCACTTTCAAAGAAGAATACAACGATATCACCTTCACCCGTGATATGACCATCATCGAATCCAAAGACCGCAAGAAACAGCCCCAATTCCGCATCGTGGGTGAAGATGGCAGCATGGTGCTGGTTCCCCTTCCCACCGGATTGGTGGTGCGGGTGGAAGACGGCAGTTTCGTGCATACCGGCGATATCCTGGGTCAAACCTCGCGCATGACCATCAAGCAGCGCGACATCACCGGTGGTCTGCCCCGCGTGCAGGACCTGTTCGAAGCCAGGGTGCCCAAGGACAAAGCCAAGATCTCCGACATCGACGGGATCGTTACCATCGGCGGACTCAAGAAGACAGGGCGCGACATCTTCGTAACCCCGCCCAACGGAGTCTTCGCCGCCTGCG
Organism: uncultured Candidatus Cloacimonadota bacterium; assembly: GCA_964631665.1. Taxonomy (GTDB): domain Bacteria; phylum Cloacimonadota; class Cloacimonadia; order Cloacimonadales; family Cloacimonadaceae; genus Syntrophosphaera. The sequence continues at coordinate 12,924 of CAZVXK010000050.1, forward strand.
ATGGCAAGGTCTTTGTTCAGCAGGATGAGTTGGTGAGGCGCATCACCATTCTCACCAACAAGAGCGTCTATGCCGAAAAGGATGGCAAGGTGAGCATCGTGGAGGAAGGGAAGAAGAAATATGTCGCCATCGCCAAACGCAATGCCAAACCTGTCCTTCACGAGATACCCAAGACCCTGCAGCTGATCGTGAGCGAAAACGAAAGCGTAAAAGTCGGCGCTCCACTGTGCGGCAAGGTCTTCCCCATTCCCGAAATGCAGGAAAGCATCGTTTCCAGTGGTGACATGGTGAAGGAAGGGCAGCCTCTGGCCGGACGTAAATACTCGATCCCCTCCGGAAAGCGCATCATCGTTCATCAGGGTGATCATGTGGAAAGCGGCGACGCCTTGTCCGACGGCCCCCTGGATCCCCACGATATGCTGGTGAAAGGCATCATCGAAGCCCAGATCATGATCCTGAACGAAGTGCAGGAGATCTACCGTAAACAGGGTGTGAAGATAGACGACAAGCATGTGAGCGTGATCATCCGCCAGATGTTCAAAAAAGTGCGCATTACCGACAGCGGAACCACTTCCTTCCTGGAAGGCGACATCGTGGACAAGGTTCTGGTGGAAAAGGAAAACCGTGACGCCATCAAGTATGGCAAGACCCCGGCGCAGTTTGAACAGCTCCTGCTGGGAATCACCAAAACCTCCCTGCTCACTGAAAGCTGGCTTTCCGCCGCTTCCTTCCAGGAAACCACCAAAGTGCTGACCAAGGCGGCGATCGAAGGACGCATCGACCGGCTGGAAGGCCTCAAGGAAAGCATCATCCTGGGCCATCGCATCCCGGTGGGAACCGGAACCAAGGTCTATAACAATATGCTCGCCATAGCGGTGAGTGAAGGTAAATCCGTGGCGCAGATCATCAAAGAATTCGCCCATCCGGAAACTGACGAGACTGCCGAGGATATCCTCGACTTCTAAATAAAATGCCCATCAAATAAATATGGAGGAAATCAGTGCCAACCATTAACCAACTGATCAGAAAAGGCAGAACCGAGATCGAAAAGAAAAAGAAGAACAGGGCGCTTATGGGATGTCCGCAAAGGCGCGGAGTATGCACTCGTGTTTACACGACGACGCCCAAGAAACCGAATTCTGCCTTGCGTAAAGTAGCACGTGTCCGTTTGGTGAACGGATTTGAAGTTACAGCCTACATTGCTGGTGAGGGACACAACCTGCAGGAACACAGCATCGTTCTGGTTCGCGGCGGCCGTGTCAAAGACCTCCCCGGTGTGCGCTACCACATAGTTCGGGGTGCCCTCGATTCCGCCGGGGTCGAGAAACGCCTCAATTCACGCTCCAAATATGGGACCAAACGTCCCAAGGTCAGGAAATAAACGGAGGTATGAGCCATGCCCAGAAAGAGAAAAGCCATCGTCCGTGAAGTTTTGCCCGATCCCAAATACAATGATGTCGTGGTCACCAAATTCATGAACTGCCTGATGAAAAAAGGCAAAAAGAGTGTGGCGGAGAAGATCGTCTATGGTGCCTTCGATATTGTGGCTACCAAGACCAAACAGCCTCCCCTGGATGTGTTCAAGACCGCTCTGGACAACGTTCGCCCCCTGGTGAAAGTGGTATCCCGCCGTGTGGGCGGATCGAACTACCAGATTCCCATGGAAGTGAACGAGAAAAACGGCCGCGCCCTTGCCTTCCGCTGGTTGATCAGCTATGCCCGGGCCCGCAGTGAAAAGACCATGATCGACAAATTGGCCGCCGAGCTGATCGCCGCCTACAAGAAAGAAGGCGCTTCGATCAAAAAACGTGACGACACCCACAAGATGGCGGAAGCTAACAAAGCCTTTGCCCATCTGAGATGGTAGATCAATCACCCCGGTGATCCCCTCGGGGCTATCATCACCATTATAATTCAAGGCGGGATTTTCTCCCGCCTTTTCTGTATCATTCTACCTGAAAAGCATGGCTGTTTTGGAGTTCAAATGGCCACGTAACTTATACATTGACATCAGATTACAAGGCCATTTGGACTTCAAACAGCCCGGACTTATCAGGATCGGTTGTGAAAGCTTTTCATGATGGTTTCTCTGTTTACTCTATCTCTGCCTTCTCTGCTGCTCTGTGGTGAAAAAAACCTCTGCCCCCTCTTCCCCACCCATGCAAAAAACCCGGCTCAAAACCGGGTTCTTTGATAATAGTTTCGTGGGGTGCGTTCAGCGCAGGATCATCACCTTGCTCTGCCCCTGCTGGTTGCCCTGCTGCCATCTGATCAGATATACGCCGGTGGCCAATGGCCTGCCTTGGTCATCTTTCGCATCCCAATTGATCTCCTTTTGGGATTTCCCGACTGTAAATGTCTTTACCAATTGCCCCTTCAGATTATACACTTTCAGGCTGGCTTCCTGTTCCAGAAGCCCGGAGAATTTGATGCTGGCGCTGCTGGTGATCGGATTGGGATGGATCTGCAGCGTTGGAACTGCCTGCACCAGGTCGTCCTGGTTGCTGGTGTAGATGGACAGAATAAAGTTGGCGGAACCGGTGCCTGCTATCGCAGTATCATTGTAGAAGAAATTGCCCACCGCCACCTGGGTAACCACCAGGCTGCCGGCATTGCCGATCGCCCGGAATCTGGCTTTGATCAGAGTGCCGTCTCCTGTTAGCGGCTCAGTGAAGTCGCAACTGATGGAAACGCTTCCCGGGTTGTTCAGAACTGCCTGCGCGTCCCAATCCCCGCTCAGGGTGCCAACGGATTCCACCCCCACATACTCCAGTTTGGTGGGATCATAGAAAAGATCGAACTGGTAATGGTTTACATTCCAGGAGGGTAATAGATAGGTAGTGCGAATCTCGGTGGTTCCGATCTGCTGATAGCCCAGATGCATCACATTGGTGAGGCTGATCTGGCTTTGGGCCAGAGTTGCCACCGGGGCCTGGGCTGTCACCATCAGATATTGGGTATTGTAAACGGGGCTGTTGTTATATTTCATCCCGCTGATATCGAAGAGGAATTCCCCCGCATCCAGCGGCGTGAAGTTGAAACTGATCAGTTTACCGCCTCCGATCAGGCTGGTGTCGCCATCCCAGCTCACAAACAGGACGCCCGGCTCGGTCTGGTTCACCGTGAGCGTTCCTCCCGCGGCGATGGTGTTTTCGATCGAAGCGCCGGTATACATCATGAAATCCTGGTCATAATGCAGCAGGAATTCAAAGTGGTTCACGTTCCAGGAGCCCAGCAGCGGGTTTGTGGTTATCGTCAGCGGGAAATTCTGCCCCACGGTGGCGGTTATGGCCTGCATCCGCACCCGCACATTGGCAAAACTATAGTTCTCGGGAATGCTGTTGATGATCGCGGACTGGTATTGGTTGAAACTGGAGCCGCCGGGATTGATGTTGGTTACATAGTAGTAGCCATTGCCCGAACCACTCCAGCCGAAGTTGAAATGGAAATACCCCGCCGTGTCATAACCGTCCAGTACAAAGGCATGGCCGCCTCCGCTACCGCTGCCGCTGTAATACATGGGGCTGCCGTTGTTGATCTGGTCGGTCAGCAGATTATTCCAGTTGGTCAGGCTATAGCTGCTGCGGTTGTGAATGGCCGCGGTGGGATAACGGAAGTGGTAGGCCAAGGCATCGGCGGCATCGCTGCTGGAGGCTCCTGAGCCATTGGGTGAATAGTTCATGTTCACCGCCACTCCGCAATGGTAGAGTAAAGTTGCCACCGGAAGATTGGAGGAACCCACGGAATTGGGCATTTCGTCCCACAAATAGGTGGTGGCGCCGAAGTTCGCGCTCTGATATCCGTATCCCGGAGCGTAATAGGTATTGGAGCCCACTCCCGTGGTGGGATGATTCCAGTATTTCATCACCATGCCCATTGCGGTGGCCACGCAGCCGGCATAAACATGGCCTCCAGGGCCTTGGGCATCCACCGGGCACAGTTCATTATAGGGCCAGTCCTGATTCCAGTTCGTGGCTATCAGAGGCGCCACGCCCCGATTTTGCTTATAGTCCGCAGGAGCTTTTCCCTTCAGCAGAGCAGACCATTGCTGCTGATGCTGCTCCAGAACCGTTTCGCTTTGGATGATCTCTGCGATCTGTAGCTCATACAACCCCAGCCATTCCCAAAAGGCAGGGGGATAGGATTGTGCAAGCGGACACGGCTCTGCCGAATAGGCCAACACCGGCACGGAATTGTCATCCGCTGAAACGATGGCAAAGCTGCCATCGGAGAAATTCACCTGATAGATCAGAGGAAGTTCAGATCCCTTTTCATTGTATCTGGACAGGGCAGGCAAGAATCCACCCTGCCTGTACACCAGCACCTCTGACACCGGCGATGGATTCGATAGCTCCGCCGGGCCCGACTTCAACCAGGTCTGGGCTGCCTTCACGGCATCAGTCGGTTGGATGAAAGCCGCCACCAGGGGAATCGCCAGACCGCACAGGATCAGGCTCAGGATCAGCACTTTGGACAGTTTGTGCAATATCGGATATTTCATTGGTTCCTCCCATAAACTCTGTATCATTTAATACAAGTTTTGTTCCAT
>CAZVXK010000051.1:0-17463 GCA_964631665.1 uncultured Candidatus Cloacimonadota bacterium
CGAAGGGTCTTGGAGAGGCAATTTGGCCTGGCTAAGTTGTTTTTGGAGAGGGAATTAGTCCAGTTCTGATCTCAAGGGAAGCAAAATCGACCCCAATTGGACACCCCGACCCGGAAATACCTCAATATTGATCAGACTATTGATCAGATGAATTCTTGGCTGGGTTGCTCCGGAACACATTCAGCCGCAAGCAGTAACGGATATTGCCAGTTACGATCCAGGCAAAGACCAGCACTCCCAGGCTGAGGAGGAGGAGCAGCGGAAGCTGGAGGGAGGGATTCTGCCAGAACAGAAAGAAAGCCAGGCTGAAGCAACCAATCCAGGCCAGCTCGGACAGGATGATCCCCCGGGTGATACCCAGCCGGCGGAAGATCCAGCGCGCCAGAGGATTGGCTTCACGCCGGTAATGATCCGGCTTCACGAACAGCCAGGTGGATAGTCCGTCCAGCAGGTTCAGAAGCACCATCACCAGGTAGAGGGAAATCAGGATCAGGTTCATGCAAAGCCAGAAGCCACTTTCCACCCGCAGCGGCGGGGATGAAAGTGGCCTGGTGAATCAGAGGAAGCCTATAACCTGCTCTGGACCTGCGTTTCGATCTGCCCGGCGAGCTCTGTGCATTCACCCACCAGGGTTTGGGCTTGAAGCCTGATCTCCGAGCTGAACTTCTGGTCGGTGATCCCGGCCAGGTTGATCAGGATGTTGAAATATGCGGCCTTCGCAGCGGCAAGCGCGGTCAGAGCTGCCACTCCGGCATCGGAAAGGGCATTGGTATTGCCCACAGCGGCAATCTGTTCCGCCACTTGCAATCCCTCCCAGGCGATCTGAAGGGTCTCGAAGGGCACCAGGATGGCGTTCTGGGTGGTCTTTTCCACCTCGGCATTGCGCAGGGCGATCTCCTCATCCGTCTTTTTGGGCAGGCGCAGGGCTTCCATCATGGCATAGAAGGCATCGGTGTCCTTGTCGATGCACTGCAGGGCGCGCAGCTTGATATCCTGCCCCAGGGGGGCCAGTTCACGCACTTTTTCCTGCACCGCCTCATAGCCCTTTTTATCGATGGTGAGGTTGGAAACCATGGCGGAAAGGGCACCGGACATGGCCAGGCATAGGGCTGCCACGCTTCCGCCTCCGGGGGCGGGGGCATCGGTGGAAAGCAGGTCGCTGAATTCGGTGATGGTCATGGCGGTCAGGCTGTCCTTGCGGGCGATGGCATATTCGATCACCTTCTTATCCAGCTCGAAGGGACCCAGTTCCGCCAGGCCCATGGACTGGATGGCGGTTTCCATGATCATCTTCTCCGGGATGCCAGTGCTCTCATTCATGCGGTTCAGATAGTATTTTCCGGATTCCACCAGAGCCTTCTTGGGAATCAGGCCCACCAGCTCGCTACCGGTGACCTGGACGCCCATCGCCAGGGCCAGCTCACGCACTTTTTCCAGTACCAGATGGGCGGGGGTGATCTTGTAGTTGGTAAGGTTGATGGAGATCTGGGCGCGGTTGTAACTGTCTATATACCAGCCAACTGCCTTGCAATGGGTGAAAAGCCCGGGGATGGTCACCTTGTTGCCGTTCTCGTCTCTGATCAGCTTTCCCTTTTCATCGCGGGCGGGTTTTCCGCTTTCCCGGATGGTGAGGGCAAGCTCATGCGCCTTCTTCTTGTCGCGGGTGTTCAGATTGATGTTGTAGGCAATCAGGAATTCACGGGCGCCTATGGCGGTGGCGCCGGATCTGGCATTGAAGGCGTGGGGACCGAAATCCGGTTTCCAGGCAGGGTCCTTGGCTTTTTCCGGCAGGGCTTCATATTCCCCGCTGCGCACGGTGGCCAGATTGCGCCATTCCTCTTTGGAGGCGGCATTTTCATAGAGGTAGACCGGGATGCCCAGCTCCTCGCCCACCCGTTTTCCCAGCTTGCGGGCATAGACGGCACATTCCTCCATCGTCATGTCCGAGATGGGAATGAAGGGGCAGACATCGGTGGCGCCCATGCGCGGATGCTCGCCCTGGTGTTTGCTCATATCGATCAGCCCGGCGGCGGTTTTGATCGCCTGAAAAGCTGCTTCCACAACGGCTTCGGGCTCTCCGGCCAGAGTGAACACGGTGCGGTTGGTATCGGCTCCCGGATCCACATCCAGGAGCACCGCTCCGGGCACGGAACGGATCGCCCCGGCAATGGCATCCAGCACAGCGTGGTCTCTGCCTTCGCTGAAATTGGGCACACATTCCATCAGTTTCATGAATCACCTCATTTCTATGATAATTTGGGCAACGCGGAGGGGTTGCCTCATTCGGTTTTGTAGATCTTTACCCGGACGATCTTCTTGTCCGTGCACTGCAACACCTGGATGCGGTAGGGCGGAACGGTGATGAACTGTCCCTGGTGGGGAATGCGCTCCAGCTTGTCCAGGATCAGGCCGGCGATGGTTTCATAATCGCCTTCGGGGAGTTCGATCCCGTGTTCGTCGGCCAGCCGGTCGATCTCCACATCCGCTTGCGCCAGCCAGGTGTTGGGCGACACCTGCTGCACATCGGAGCTTTCGTCCTCGGCATCATATTCGTCCTCGATATCGCCCACGATCTCCTCCAGAATGTCCTCCATGGTAACGATCCCGGCGGTTCCGCCATAGGGATCCACGATGATGGCGATGCTGCGGTGCTGTTGTTGCATCTCCTTCAGCAGCACGTCCAGATCGGTGTTCTCCGGCGCGAAGAAAGGTTCCCGGGCGATCTCGGACACGCTCATTTCAGGGGTGTATTCCTTTTTCAGCACATCATAGATGATCAGGACGCCGGTGATATTGTCAATGTTTTGATCATAGACCGGATAGCGGGTGAAGCCCTCCGCGCGGGCAAGTTCGATGGCTTCGGCGATGGTGGCGGTCTGGGGAATGGCGACGATCTCGGTGCGCGGGATCATCACATTGCGCGCCTCCTGCTCGGTGAAGTCCAGGGCATCCTCGATCATCTCCATCTGGGGCTGGCTGAAGGTATCGGCAGTGGTTTGGGAGAGCAGGTAGCTGAGGTCGTCTTTGGTCAGATAGTTGAAGTTGTTGCCATCGGTGATCTTGAGCAGTTTCTTGATGCTGTTGTTCAGCAGGGTGACCAGTCCCACCAGTGGCTTCAGAAGATAGTAGAAGAATTGCAGGATGGGGAAAAAGCGGGGAACAATGGTGTCGGCATGGTCGCGGAACAATCCTTTGGGCATCAGTTCTCCAAAGAGTAGCACGATTGTGCCCAGGGCCAGTGCCGTGTAGCGTGCCGGGAACCAGGGCGAGGCGATGCGGTGCACCATGTAGGTGGAAATGGTTGCCATCAGGATGCTTACGATGTTATAGCCCAACAGGGTTGTCCCCAATAGTTTATCCGGCTGGCGCACGAAGCTGAGCAGCTGGGCTCGGGATTTGTTCCGCTTGGCCTGGGATTCCAGCGCCACTTGGTCGATCGAGATCAAGCCCGTTTCGAATCCGGAGAACAGAAAAGCCAGCGCCAGCAGGAAGAGCAGGATCACTCCCTGCACCAGAGTTTCGATCAGCATTTACTCATCCACCTTCTCGTTCCGCCATGCCATGCGCAGGCTGTTTACGAACTCATCAATATTTCCAGCCAAGAAAGAATCGAGGTTGTAGCTTGTCAAGTTAATTCTGTGATCGGTGACCCGGGATTGGGGAAAGTTGTAGGTTCTGATCTTGGCGCTGCGGTCTCCGGTGCCCACCATGGCCCTGCGGGAACGGGCGATCTCCTTTTCCTGGCGGCTGATCTCGGCATCCAACAGGCGGGAACGCAAGACCTTCATTGCCTTGGCTTTGTTTTTGATCTGGGACTTCTCGTCCTGGCAGGTGACCACGATACCGGTGGGCAAATGGGTGATGCGGACGGCGGAATCGGTGGTGTTCACACTCTGCCCGCCATGTCCGGAACTGCGGTAGACATCTATTCTCAGGTCGTTTTCAGATATCTCCAGATCGATTTCCTCTGCTTCGGGCAACACTGCCACGCTCACTGCCGAGGTGTGGATCCGGCCACTGGATTCAGTTACCGGGATGCGTTGCACACGGTGAACCCCGCTTTCGAAACGCATCAGGCCATAGGCGTTCTCGCCGCTGAGCATGAAAACGATCTCACGGAAACCGCCCAAACCCGTTTCATTGGCATCCAGCAACTGGAGTTTCCAGCCCTTCTGTTCCGCATAGTAACTGTACATGCGATAGAGGTCGGTGACGAACAGGGCGGCTTCCTCGCCACCGGTGCCGGCGCGGATTTCCACAATGGCGTTGCGGGAATCGTTGGGGTCGCTGGGGATCAGCAGGTCGCGGAGCCTTAGTTCACAGGCTTCCAGTTGCTGTTCCAGCTGTTCCAGTTCCTCCCGGGCCAGGGTCTGCAGATCGGGATCGTTTTCGTTGTGCAACAGATGTTTGGCATCCTCCAGCTGGGTTTCCACTGCCTGGTAATGGCGCCATTCATCGTTGATGGCAGTGAGTTCGCTGACCCGGCGCATCAGGTCCCGATACCTGCGGCCGTCATTGATTACGGCAGGATCGGAGATGGTCTCATGCAGCTCATCCAGCTCTTTGGCGAGGTGAGCCAGTTTAACCCGGGGGATCATCCCTCGATCACATTCACGGCGTGACCGGACAGGTCCATGTCCAACGCCGCTTTCATTGCCACCAGGGCTGTTTCCACCATCTGGTCGTCCGGGGGTTGGGTGGTGATGCGCTGGAGCAGCATTCCGGGGATGGTCATGATCTTGACAATGGGGTGTTTCAGGTTTTTGCCGCTGAATTTGAGCACTTCATAGCTGATCCCGGAGATCAGAGGTATCAACAGAATATGGTAGGCCAGGCGCAGGGGAAGGGGGACAATGTCTTTGATTATAAACACGGAAACCAGGGTGTCCGTAACCGAAAAGATCAGGATCGAGATCAGCAGCACGAAGAACATGAAACTGGTGCCGCAACGGGGGTGGATGGTGGTGTTGCTCTGAATGGCGGCAATGTCCAGTCCGGTTTCCTTCTCATAGGCATGCACGTTCTTATGCTCGGCCCCGTGGTATTGGAACAGGCGTTTCACATCCTTCATCAGGCTGAGCAGCCAGACGTAGAGCACGAAGAAAAGGATGCGGATCACTCCGGCGAAGAGGTTGAAATAGAAGTTCTGCTTGGACAGGCCGATCCAGTCCGAAATCCTGTAGGGCAGATAGGCGAAGAGCAGGAAGGCCAGCCCGAAGGCGATGATGTAGCTGAAAATCTCCTCCGTTTTCTGGGCGCCTTTGGATTTCTTCTTCACCTGCTTGCCCTTTTCCTTTTCCTCCTCGATCTGGTCAAGTTCATAGCGGTTGGCGGAAAGGGTGAGGGTCTTGATGCCGATCTGCAGCATCTCGATCAGGGACACAAAACCGCGGATGATGGGAAGCCCCAACAGCTTCACCCGCTGTGTTTTGCTTACAAAGGGTTGCCGAAACAGCTCGATGGTGCCGTCCTTGCGGCGGATGGCGGTCGCCAGGGCATCAGGCCCGCGCATCATCACACCCTCGATCACTGCCTGGCCTCCCACATTTATCTCTTTTTTCGGTTCGGTCATTCAGTTGTCCTTTGAAAGTTCACACTCGGTTTTCTGATAGAAAAAACGCCATTTCCCTTCTGGATGGCAGACGGAACAATGGCGTCGAAGCTTGGTGAGAGCTACTTGTCGGTTTTGAGATTATACTTCTTGATGAATTTTTCCACGCGCCCGGCGGTATCCACGATCTTCTGTTTGCCGGTGTAGAAGGGATGGCACACGTTGCAGATCTCCACCTGCAGGTTGCCCTTGGTGGAACGGGTCTGAAACTCGTTCCCGCAGGCGCAACGTACGGTGACCATTTCATACTTGGGGTGAATTCCCTGTTTCATTTATCTGGCTCCTTGGCTGATTCTCTCAATTTTCGCCAAGATTTTTCAAGTGCCTTGTGTGTCAACACTTTTTTAATCCAGCTTCACTGCCACGATACGGATAAAGGCTTTGTCCGCCAGTTCGGACAGAGGGATCAGGTAGTGGGGCACCGGCGTGGTGTCGAACACTTCAAAATCGGCAAAGCCGGGCAGGAAAGACAGCTCGATCCGGTAATAGGAGGGTGTTACAGGATTCCCAAGCAGGTTTTGGGAAACTGGTTGCCAAGAGATCAGCGCCACTGGCTTCGACCTGTGGTAAGGTTCCCAATGAGAAAAATCCCTGGGGGTTGAGAGCAGGTGGCAGAGAATTGGACATCCCCTCATTCACGAATATTGAGAGATCGTAGATCAGGTGCGTCCTGCTCCAAACCAGAACACACATTTGCACCAACTGGAGCAAAACTTGCATGAATCTGGGCAGCCAAGTTTCGTGAATGTGGAGAAAATAATGCGCTATATACTCGCAAGTGTTTTAGTGGTGGCAATTTCCGCCTTGGGGGCAGTGTTGCCCACCTGCTATTATACCTATGATCAGATCACCCAAATGCTGGCCGATTATCAGGATCAGCATCCGGATATCGCCAAACGTGTCCTGCTCGGATATTCCCAGCAAGACCTGGTTCCGATCTATGCCATGCGGATTTCGGACAATGTGGATGTGGATGAGGAGGAGCCTGCCCTGCTGTTTGTGGGACAGGTGCATGCCGAGGAGGTGCTCGGGGTGCAGATCACGATGAGCAATATCCAGGAGATCCTGGCCAACCGTTATCAGCAGCCTTATTCACAATGGATCAACCAGTTGGACCTGTGGTTCGTTCCCACGCTCAATCCCGAGGGGCACAATGTGGTGACCGCCAATCTGGACACCTCCTATCGCAAGAACAAGCGTGATATGAACAACAACGGCGTTTTCGACTACAGCCCCCTGGTGGGTTATGATCTGGATGGCGTGGACATCAACCGCAATTTCTCCTTTAACTGGGTGCATGGAGACACCCTCTGGCAACCCGGCGGACTGGAGGTCTGGGATTATTACCGCGGCCCCGCAGAGATTAGCGAAAGCGAGACCCAGGCCATCGAGGCCTTGTGCGACCAATACAAATTTGTCTATTCCATCTGCTGGCATTCCTCCCGCACCGGCAACTTCAGCGAAAAAGCCTATTACTCCTTCAACTGGAAAGAGGTGCGCCCCTCTCCGGATTTGGGTTTTGCCCAAACCATTACAGCCGGAATCGCCGGCCAGATCATCAAGGAAGCCGGCGGAGCCACCTACGAAGTGCTGCCAAATCTCAGCCGCAAGGGCTGCTTTCACGATTGGATGTATCAGCAGTATGGCAGTTTTCAGACCCTGGTCGAATGCGGAACCCGCAATCTGCAGCCCGATTCCCTGCTGATGGTTGATACGGTGAACCGTTGCAGCAATGGAGTGCGCTGGTTGCTAAACCGCGCTTTGCCCTATTCCACCGCGGTTCCCTCCAGTTCCATGCTCACTGGAAACATCCGAGATGCTGTTACCAACGAGCCTTTGGAAGCCCGGATCATCATCGAACAGCATCATGCCCCCTGGTTCCGACCCCGCACTTCCAAGCCTGACACGGGACGCTATTTCAAAGCCCTGCCCACGGGAAACTACACTGTGCGCCTGCAAAAACGCGGCTATGAGGACCTGGTGGTGCCCAATGTGGTGGTGAACAACGCCTCCTGGACCATCCGCAATTTCCAGATGCAACCCCTGCCGCAGGCGCAGCTGAGCATAAATGTGCGCTGCGGGGAGATGTATCTTCCCGCTCAGGTCATCCTCTATGAACTCGATCCGGTAACGCTCGCAGCGCCAGTCCAATATCAAACCTATCCCGGAACCTATGCCATCGAGATCAGCCACCCCGGTTTTCATCCCTTTGTGGGAACCATCACCCTGCAGGAGGGCGCTAACCACCGCGTTTATGACCTCAGCCCGGAAGAAACCCTGTTCTACGAGGGCTGGGAAACCGGAACCTCAAACTGGGAGATCAATGGCCCCTGGGTGCGCCAGAACGAACTTTCCGCCTCTGGCTATGCCATTACCGACAGTTGGGGAGGCTGGGGTTTCTATGAAATGAACTGCGATGTGTGGATCAAGACTCTCGATCCAATCTCACTTCCAGCCGGTTCCCAACCTTTGTTGATCTTCGATTCCCACCTCTACACCGAATGGGAGTTCGATCCGGTTACGGTGGAGGGTTCCACCGATGGCAATGCCTGGACTGCCATCTGGACCAAATCCGGCAGGCATGACCAGTGGAAAACCGAATATGTATCCTTGGCGGATTACACCGGCCAAAGCGTGTTCCTGCGCTTCCGGTTGCAGGATGAATCCACCCATGTGGAACTTACCGATCCGGGCTGGACTCTGGACAACATCCGGGTGGTCACCGGAACCGTCACTGCCAGCGGCGATGAGCTGAATCCTGCCCTCCCGATCAACGCCCTCTATCCCAATTTCCCCAATCCCTTCAATCCGGAAACCACCATCGTCTTCAACCTGGCAGCCACGGCGCCGCTGAAACTGGAGATCTACAACCTCAAAGGGCAGAAGGTGCGCACCCTGATCAACGACACCCTGCCCGCGGGCAACCACAGGACCATCTGGAACGGAAAGGACGACGCCAATCGTGCCTGCGCCAGCGGAATCTACTATATCCGCCTGCACAGCGGCAGGGACAACTTCCTGCAAAAAGCTGTTTTGGTTAAATAGTTAGCGGGTGAACGGGTTAACGGGTTAACAAGTTAACAGGTGACCAGGTTAACGGGTTAACAGGTTAACAGGTGAGCAGGTAAACTGCTCTTGCAGCTTGGGGAGGCGGAGCTGTGAGCAAGAATCTGTCATCCCACTCGCCAAGAGCTTCAGCAAGGCAAGAGCAAATTGGGAGTTATCTTTGTTGAGGGGAAACGGGGAATCCTCTGATATAGAATATCTTACAATCAGTGGAGCCTCCTTTATGCCATGGCTGCCTGCCTTGATAAATCCCTGATCGAACTCTCATGGCTCCCGTTACCAATACGGAATCATTACGGAGTCATTACGGATTAACTCCGTAATGACTCCGTAATGATTCCGTAATGCTAACGGGGGAGGTAGGGGCGGACGCCGATCCGCCCATCGGAATTCTGCCACAATCACAGGCAAATTATGGTTATGAGATATCGAATAATCTGGTTGGGCAAATCCGGGGTTTGTATCAGATGGTGTTACAGAGGTTTATCCTGCTTTCTCTTTTCCAAATAATCCTTTATCTCTCGCAATTCTTTATCGAAGCCAGCTTTTCCCATCAGAGCATAGGTGGCGATCTTGCCGGCTTCCACGCCGGGTTGGTCCAAAGGATTGATGTGCAGGAGTTTGCCGGTGAAGACGGTCTGGATTTCATAGAGCATGATGAACTCGCCCAGGTGAAACTCATCCAGGATAGGGAAAACGAGATTGGCGTTGGGACGGTGGGCTTTGGTGAGGGCGATCTCGGTGGCGAGGCGTTCGGCGTTGAGCAGTTCGGAAAGCTTCCGCCCACCCAGATAGCTCACTTCAGCCCGCTCGGGATGCAGATCCGGGATCTCGCAATCGTGCTGGAACTTTTCCACAGTGAGGAAAGTGAAGACCTTGTCGTTGGGGCCCTCGGTATAGAGTTGCACCTGGGAATGCTGATCGGTGGTGCCCAGTGCCTTGACCGGGGTTTGGCCCACGAAAACTTCCCGGCCTTTCAGATCGTGCCGTTTGCCCAGGCTTTCCGCCCAGAGCTGGCGATACCAATCGGCAAAATCATACAGGGAGTTGGAATAGGGCATCATCACGCTGATGTTCTTGCCCTCGCGGTAATACAGGAAATGCAGGAGCCCGTTCAGATAGGCGGGGTTGGCAAAGGTATCCAGTTCCAGGCAGCGGGATCGCATATGGGCGGCACCCTGCAGCAGGGCGGCAATGTCGATCCCGGCAAAGGCGGAGGAAACCAAACCCACATCGGTCAGCACGGAGAAGCGCCCGCCCACATTATCCGGCACCACAAAGGAAGGATAACCCTCGTTCTTGATCACCTGCCGCAGGAAGCCCTTGGCTTGGTCGGTGGTGATGATGAGGCGGCGGGTGTAGTCCTTGGGATAGCGCCGCTTGATCAGATCGGCCAGGATCATATAACCCGCCATGGTTTCGGCGGTGGTTCCGCTTTTGGTGATTACATTGAACAGGGTCCGGTCCAGATCGATCTGTGCCAGTATCTCGTGCAGGAATACGGGATCCACATTGTCATAGACGAAAATCCGGCGGGGCAGGTTGCGTTCGGTTTTGAGGGCGGAATAGAGTGCGCGGTTGCCCAGGGCGGAACCTCCGATGCCCAAAACCACCATGGTGTCGAAGACAGGATCGAGCTTAGCCATAAAGTCCGTGATGTGGCTGATGTCCTGTTCCGGCAGGTCATAGAAACCCAGGATACTGGCATGGCGGTCGGCCAGAATCTCCTCGTGCGCCTGCATGCAGGCATAATAGTAGTCCTTCACCTTGGAGGCGGGAATGCCGGTGGGCAGGGCTTCCGAATGTAAAAGATTGAAATACTCAAATCGTAACATGGGCTGCTCCTTAGCTGTGATAATAGGGCTTAAGCTTTTGATAGATGAGGGATTCCACCTCGGACAGGCTGCCGCTGAAGTCGAGGTTTTTGACCAGGGATTCCAGTTGGTCGTCACAACGGCGGATGATGGCTTTGGTGGTGTAATACTGGCCGGGATTCACACTCAGTTCGTTGATCCCCATTCCCACCAGCAGAGGGATGTATTCCGCAATGGATGCCATCTCGCCACAGACGGACACCGGTTTTTTGTACTTGCGGGCGGCTTTGAGGCTGAGCCGGATCAGTTGCAGAACCGCCGGATGGTGGGAAAGGTAATAGGGGGAAAGGCCATCGTTATTACGGTCTGCCGCCAGGGTATATTGCACCAGGTCGTTGGTGCCGATGCTGAAGAAATCGCACACCCGGGCAAGCTCTGCGGCGCATAAAGCCGCGGAGGGAACTTCGATCATCACCCCCAGCGGGATGTGCTTCGCAATTGAAATTCCTTCGGTCTCAAGTTCGGTTTGGCAGATGCGCACCACCTCCCTGGCCTTGAGGAAATCCAGCACATCCATCACCATGGGGAACATCAGTTTCACCTTGCCCTGGGTTCCGGCCCGCAGGATCGCCCTCACCTGGGTTTTGAAAATCTCCTCATGCGCCAGGGAAAACCTGATGCCGCGGCAGCCCAGATAGGGATTCTCCTCGGCGGGGGAGGGGATGAGGTGGGAAAGCTTGTCCCCGCCCAGATCGAAGGTGCGGATGGTTACGCTATGGGGGGCAGCCTGTTCGGCGATCTCACGATAGACTTGGTACTGCTCTTCTTCCGGGGGCAGACGGTCTTTGCCCAGATAGAGAAACTCGGTGCGGAACAGCCCCACGCCACGGGCTCCCAGTTCCTTGATGCGGGGAATCTCGGAAGCGAGTTCCAAATTCAGGCGCAGCTTGATCTGGCGGCCAGAGAGAGTCACGGCCGGTTTGCTACCGGTTTCCCGCAGGGCAAGCAGGTCCTGGCGGTATTTGGCCAGATGCTGTTCATAATGGGCCAGGGTTGCCGGATCGGGATCGATGATCAACGTGCCATCCATGGCGTCCACGATCAGAGTGGTGCCGGTGGCAATTTCCCGGCTGATATCCGGCAG
The DNA here is from genome assembly GCA_964631665.1 of uncultured Candidatus Cloacimonadota bacterium. Lineage (GTDB taxonomy): Bacteria > Cloacimonadota > Cloacimonadia > Cloacimonadales > Cloacimonadaceae > Syntrophosphaera. The sequence goes on from CAZVXK010000051.1 coordinate 11,636, forward strand.
GGCGGTGAGCGCGGTTATCCCCATGGCGCGGGAGAGGATGGAGGCATGGGAGGTGTAGCTGCCATGCTCGGTGCAATAGGCCTTCACCCCGATCCGGGAGAAACCGGTCACCTGGGAGGGAGTGATATCCCGCAGGATGGCGATCTGCTCCGGCTGCCAATCGCTGATGTCTTCTTCGGTTTCACCCAGGATGGCTGTAAGCAGGCGATGCGACACATCCTGATAATCGGAGGCGCGCTGGGCGAAGAAATCATTCTCCAGCTCCTGAAATTGCCTGATGATCGATTCAAAAGAGGTTTTGACGGCATGAGCGGCAGAATGGAGTTTACTGCGGATGGCATTCTGCACCTGATCCATGATCTCCGGGTCTTTGAGGATCATCAGATGGGTTTGCAATATCTGCCGGTCCTGCCCGGCAACCGCCTCCTGCTCCAAAAGCCGGACAAGGTCGTTCTCGGCTTTGCCGATGGCGGTTTGCAGGCTTTCCAGCTCAGCCTCGATTTCGGCACTATCGATCTGCAGCCGGGGAATCTGATAGGATTTGGCAATAATGATCCGGGCGGAGCCGATGAACAAGCCCGGCTGGATGATGGTGCCCGGGAGGGTTTTCATGACAGGTTCCCTTGGCTCAGCCATGTGATTCAATCCTCATCAAAGCCACTGGCGATCAGCTCTTCGATCTCTTCCAAAAGGTAGGCCTCGTCCACGCCATTGGCGATCAGATTGAGCACAGAGCCGCATTCCGCCGCCAGCATCATCACGCCCATGATGCTCTTGCCGTTCACTTTCATGCCGTCCTTTTCAATGAAGAATTCGCTGCGATATTTGGTGGCAGCTTTCACCAAAAGTGCCGAGGGACGGGCGTGCAAGCCAAGTTTGTTGGTCACTTTAATCGTTTTCTGTAACATCCACTGGCGCCTGTGGTTGTTTGAGCAAAGATTGTTTGCGAATCTCGTCATGCACCCGGCGGTTGAAATCTTCGGCAGCATCATAGCCCACGCCCTTGAGGATCATGTTCATGGCTGCCACTTCCACAATCACGGACACATTTTTTCCCGGCGACACCGGCAGGAAGATGATCGGCAGCTTCACACCGAGGTGCTCGGCATAGTTGTTGGTGAGGCCGATGCGCTCATAATCCATATTTTCCTGCCAGGGCATCAGCTCTATCTGGAGGTCGATGGTCTTGCTGCGGCGCACGCGTTCGATGCCGAACATGCGTTCCACATTCACGAAACCGACCCCCCGGATTTCCATGAAATGGCCGAATTCCCGCCCCGATTTGCCGATCAGCTGATCGTCCAGGAAACGGATGGTGATCAGGTCATCGCCCACCAGGCTGTGGCCCCGGTGCACCAGGTCCAAAGCGCATTCGCTTTTCCCGATGCCGCTTTTCCCGGTGAGCAGGATGCCCAGTCCGAACACATCCACCAAGGTGGCATGGATGGTCTTTTCAAGGGCAAAAACATCCTGCAGGAAGCGGGTGAGCTGCTGCATGAGCTGGATGGTGGAAAGGCGGCTGGAAAGCAGGGCGATGTTGAGGTCGTTGGCCAGGTATTCGATCACCGGCGGTAGGGTGAGCCCCTTGGAGATGATGATGCAGGGGATATCGGTTTTGAACACATCCCGGATGCGCTGCAGCAGGAGGTCTTCCTTCATGCTTTGCAGATAGCGGACCTCCGTCTCGCCCAGGATCTGGATGCGGTCGGAGGAAAACACTTCCAGATAGCCGGCCAGGGCCAGCCCGGGACGGTGTACATGGGGGGAACTGAGTTTTTTGTTCAGCGTTTCGGGCTCGGTGAGCAGCGAAAGCGCCAGGTCTTTCTTCTTCAGATCAAAAAAATCTCGAACGGTGAGTTCTTTCATGTGCTTAATCCAATTTATCTATTTATCGCTGCCGGCGGAAAGGCTCCCGCCGGCAGCAGAATTGATGTTTCAGGGTTCAAATAGTTTAAAGTGCTCAGCATCCCGCTTGACCAGAACGTTGAGCCGGTCGGTTTCGACATTCTTGAAAATGAGGAATTCATCCTTCAGTCCATCTATCTTTTCCAGGGCTTCGTGCACGGAAAGCACCTCCGGAACCACGCGCTTGGTCTTGAGGGTCTTGCGCACGCGGTTTTGGGCGTTCACATGGATGTCCGATTCCCGGGAGAATTCGTTGAATTGCTCTTTGAGGGCGCGCTTCTGATGGTCGGTCACCCGACCCTTGAGTTTCTTGATCTGGGCTTCCATCTTGTCCAGGGCGGTGTCGATGGAGAGGTACATATCCATCTCCTCCGCCTGGCTTTGCAGGTTGAAGCGGGAAGCGTGCAGGGCAATTTCGCAGATATTGCGGCTGTTTTCCAGGGCCAGGGTTACATGGACGTTGATGATGTGGTCAAAATACTTTTTGATTTTGAGACACGATGATTCCACGTAGTCACGGATCGCCTTCGTGAGTTCGAAATGGCGGGCAGTAATCGTGATCTGCATGATTGATTCCTCCTTTTTTAGAGCTTGTGTATTGAAAGTGATCTGATGTCTTCAATGGCTTCCTTGAGCGCTTCGGACAGGGTGGGATGGGCAAAAACCACGTTTTCGACCTGCCCGGGGGTGGCCCCCTGGGCGATCAGGATGGCGCCCTGGGCTATGAGTTCAGCGGCATTGGCACCGATGATGTGCAGGCCGACCAGAGCGGAGGTATCCGCCCGGGCAATGGTCTTCACAAAGCCAAAGCTGCTTCCCATGGCGATTGCCTTGCCATTGGCGCTGAACGGGAATTTACCCACCAGGATATCACTGAATTTCTCTTTGGCCTCGTCTTCGGTCAAGCCCACCGAAGCCAGTTCCGGATTGGTGAAAGTGCAGCGGGGAATATTGGCGTAATCCAGTTCGGGATGATCATGGGGCGTGCCGTTGATGCAGCTTCTGATGTGCTCCACAGCGATCAGTCCCTGTTTGCTGGCAGTGTGGGCAAGTTGCATTTTGCCGGTTACATCTCCAATGGCATAGACCTTGGGCAGACTGGTGCGCATCTGGCCATCGATGCCGATCGCTCCACGCTCGCAGGCAAGCTGCAAACCGTTCCACTCCAGGTTGTTTGCCGGGGTCCGGCCCACGCTGAGCAATACCTTGTCCACAGTGAGTTTGTTGCCGTCGCTGAGCGTGACCTCTTGTCCCTCAGCAGTGGTTGCGATGCTTTGTACACCAACGCCGGTGCTGATCCTGATGCCGGCTTTTTTCAAGGCCAGAGACAGGCGTTTGGAGAGTTCTTCATCCTCGGTGGAAACGATGCGGGGCAGGAATTCCACTATGTGTGTCCGGACGCCAAAGCTGTTCATGATCGAGGCAAATTCGCAACCGATCACACCTCCGCCCACCACGGCCAGGCTGTCCGGAAGTCCGCTGAGATTCAGGATGCCGGTGGAGGAGAGGATGTTCTGCTCATCTATCCTGATGCCCGGCAGTTCCTTGGGCACAGAACCAGTGGCAATGATCAGGAATTCGGTCTCAATCTCTGTCCCCTGATCAGTGCGGACCAGATAGCCCCTGGGGGAAGCGGACACGGAAACTGCCTTTTCAGCGATGACAGGGATTCCACGTTTGCGGAAGAGAAATTCAATCCCGCTCACCAGTTGTTCCACCGTTTTGTTCTTGCGCTCAAACACCAGGCGGTAATCGGCCCTGGCTTCCAAGGGGGGCAGCCCATAGAGCTGCGCTTCCTTCATTTCGGTATAGAGTTCGGCGCTTTTTACCAGTGCCTTGGTGGGAATGCAGCCCCAGTTCAGGCAGATTCCCCCGATGCGTTGGTGTTCGACAACTGCGCAAGTGATGCCATATTGATTCAGACGGATGGCAGATTCATAACCACCGGGTCCGCCCCCGATGATCAGTACCTGATAGCTGTGCAAAAATCCTCCTTTAGTGCTTTCTCAGACGGCTGTTCAGAATACCCAGTTCAAAGCGGTACTTGGCGATGATGCGCCGGGAAATGTTCAAGCCTTCCTCTTTGAGTTGCTCCACCAATTCCTGGTCGCTGTAGGGGTGTTTCTTATCCTCCTGTTCAATCATATGGGTGATATGGGCTTTTACCCGCTGACGGGAGATGCTTTCATAATTGTCATCCCGTCCGGCGGTGCTGCTGAAGAAATCTTTCAGGGCATAGATCCCATAGGGGGTTTCGGCATATTTATGCTTGACCACGCGGGAAATGGTGGATTCGCTCACTCCCAGGTCCTGGGCGATCACCGCATAGGTGAGGGGCTGCATCACACCGGTTCCCTTGTAGAAGAAATCAGGCTGGTGCTTGATGATGGAGAGGGACACCCGTTCCAGGGTGCGCATCCGCATATAGATCGATTTGATCAGGAATTTGGCGCTGTTGATGCGATCCCTCACAAACTGGAGCGTTTCCTTGTCGAAATAGCCACGGTTGATCATCCTGCGGTAACGGGGGCTGATGATGATGTTGGGCGTGATGTGGTCATTGATGATCACCTCATATTTATCCTCGATCAGTTTGAGGGTGATATCGGGAAATACGAAGGCAGTGCTGGGGGCAAGGATGCGTAGGCCGGGTTTGGGATCAAGCTTTGCCACCTGCTCCTTGGCAGCAAGTATGCACTCCTCAGATACGCCGAAATGGGAGGCGATCTTCTGATAGCGCCGGTGGATGAGGTTATCGAACTGGTCGGTGCACAGGCCTACAACGATCCGGTTTTCCCGTTGAGAGTCGGTCAACTGTGCCAGCAGGCATTCGGCAATGGTCCTTGCGGTGATCCCCTTGGGATATAGATTGAGGATCAATTGGTGCAGTTCCTGAACCCGGGAGGCGGATATCTGATATGACCGCCCCACCCTTTCCAGATCGAAATTCTCCGGCAGGAAACCATAGCTGTTGCAGTTGTCTATAAGTTCAAAGGCAAATTCCAGCTCATTGTCCGACAGCCCCAAAGGATAAAGCTGCTCCAGGAACTTCTCCTTGCCGTTTTCCTCATAGCGGATCAGGGATTCGCCATGCTCGGCCTCCGATTCTCCATGCCAGCTTTCATAGCTTTGATGGTAATCATTCCATTGGTCCAGTATCTCGGTAAGTTCACGGGCTTCGGAAATGGTTTGGCAGTGTTCCTCCCCTTCCTCCGCTTCTTCGATGGGAACCTTGCTTTCGGGCTGGGAAGCCTCGAAAGTGGCTTCATCGATATCTTCTTCGTCCTTTTCCTCACGCAGCTCCAGCAGGGGATTGTGTTCCAACTCCTGCTTGATATAGCTTTCCAGCTCCAATACCGGAAGTGATAGCATTTTCAGGGATTGCAGCATCTTGGGCTTGAGGGCAAGCTCCTGCTTTTGTCTGAGGGTGAGGTGCTGTTCCAGAGGGCTCATAATCTATTCTCAAAGGGATTGGCTAGGAATCTGTCTCCCAGATAAACCTGTTTTGCTTTTTCATCATTGATCAGCTCCATTGAAGAACCGGACACTATGATTTTTCCTTCGAAGATAATATAAGCCCGGTTGACTATTTTCAAAGTCTCAATTACGTTGTGGTCGGTGATCATCACCCCGATGTTCTTGTCCCTCAATCTGGCAATGATATCCTGAATGTCCGCCACGGCGATGGGATCCACCCCGGCGAAGGGCTCGTCCATGAAGATGAAGGTGGGATCGGTCACCAGGGCGCGGGTGATTTCCAGCTTGCGCCGTTCGCCACCAGAAAGGGTGTAGGCTTTTTGCTTGGCCAGATGAGTGATGTTGAGCTCCTCCAACGCCTCCTTCAGACGCTTCTGCCGCTCCATGCGATTCAGATGCATGGTTTGCAGGATGGCCATGATGTTGTCCTGCACGCTCAGCTTGGA
>CAZVXK010000052.1:0-4352 GCA_964631665.1 uncultured Candidatus Cloacimonadota bacterium
CGCCGGATCGGCATCCGGCTGTTACAACACGATCGGCATCGTATGTTACACGCTTCCACGCTATGAAACCAGTCCAGCCTGCGGAGGATAGAAGATTTTCCACAGTCTGCATTGCTTGCTTTGAAAAAACAAAAGAAAACTCTTGACAGAAGATCAGGCCGTGGTTTTTATAGGTTTGCCATAGGGTGCAAACCCCTTCCGCCCCGCACCCGAAGACTATAAGTGAAAGGATTTGTATATGTTTAGAGTAAGATTGGATCAGCTTCAAACTAATCAAACCGGACTTTTTAGAATGTCTCAGAAATCCGGTGGGGACGAAAAACGCCCTACCCACCCAATCAAATTTCAATCAACCAACACCAAAACATCATAAGGGAGAGTCTTATGAAAAAATCACTTCTTTTCGTCGTATTCCTGGCTCTGATGCTGGGAATGTTCACTACCATGGAAGCCTTAACTGTACAGATCGGGCCTGACGGTTCAACACCAACCACGAGTTACTTCCCGATCTATGGATTGTATGGCTATAATTACAGCCAGCAGATCTATTTCCCATCCGAAATCGGTTACGCCGCAAATATCACCAAACTTCGATTTTGGTATAATTCCGGAACAATTACCAACAGTAGGGATTGGGTTATCTACATGGGTCACACCGATCAAACGGAGTTTGATACAACCACATCATGGATACCTTTCTCTGATCTGACCCAGGTCTTTGCCGGCGATGTTTCGTCGATCATGACCGGAGCCGCAGGCTGGAAGGAAATCACTCTGAATACGGCTTTTACTTACAACTATACGCAAAACCTGGTCATCGCCGTAGATGAGAATACTCCCGGCTATGCATCCATGAACTGGGGCGGATACGCTTCCGGAAGCGACTACAGGGGAATTTTATACTACAACGATTATACCAATCCCGATCCTGAGGCCCCCCCCACTGCAAACTACAGACATGAGACGATCAACCGCATCCAGCTTGAGATGGAGGTCTCTGGTTATCCCGAGGCACCTACGAACCCCAACCCAGCCCACAATGCCACTGGTGTCGCTCAAAGCGGTACCCTGACCTGGGATTTCGGGGCTGATACCGCTACCTATGATCTCTGGTTAGGCCCTGCGGGGGCAATGGAACAACAGGTATTCGATGCTACTGCCGGAGCAACAGGAAGTTATTCCTACGCAGATTTGAGTGCCTTTGCAGCCTATCAATGGCAGGTGGTTGCTCATAATACTACCAGAGCTACCACGAACGGTCCAGTCTGGAGTTTTGTTACCACGGGTCCTCCCATCTCCACATTCCCTTGGACAGAAAGTTTCGACACAGTCACTGCACCTGCATTACCAGCAGGTTGGACAGCAATTGACAACAATGGAGATGGTGATATATGGATAACATATACAACAAACCCTCTATCCCCTCCTAATTGCGCAATGCTGTATACTGATTATAACACATCTAACGATGACTATTTAGTAACACCGCCAATAGCGTTGACTGGGAATCAATGGTTGAAATTCTGGACACGAGCCCAATCCACTGGCGAACCTGATGAGATTTCCATTCTCCTTTCCACTACGACTCCCACCGCTGACGCCTTTACCAATGTATTAATGGCATCAACACCAGTGAACTTCACCACCTATACTGAATTCACTGTCGACCTTAGAGCCTATAGCGGTACATGCTATATTTCATTTACTCGTAAAGATCCTCCAGCAGATGGATGGAGATTGTATGTGGATAATGTTTCCATAGAAGATGTACCCGCAGTGATTCCGCCATCTGATCTTACTGTTTCGAATGTCACAACAGATTCCGCTGATCTGGGCTGGACAGAGAACAACATTCCGCCCGTCACCCAGTGGGACATTGTTTACGGTGCTCCGGGATTCGATCCGGATACAGCCACACCAGTTAGTGTAACTGATAATCCTTACACCTTGGGCGGTTTGAACGATAGCACCACCTACGATTGGTATGTCCGTGCTGATAATGGTGAAACCAAAGCAGTCAGTTCCTGGGCAGGTCCGAGTACATTTACAACAAACATGTTGCCGATATCTACCTTCCCCTGGACTGAGAATTTCGATGGGGTAACAGCCCCGGCGCTGCCCCTGGGATGGACAAAGATAGTTCAATCAACATCTACTTATGCTTATGTTGAGACACAAAACACTACTTTATCTCATTCATTGCCCAACCGTATCCGTATGTATAATAGCGGCGATACAGCAGCTGACCTAGTTCTGATCAGCCCTCCCATAGCGCCAGCGTTGAATACTCTTAGAGTGAGGTTCTGGGCAATGGGCAGCTCTACAGGATTTCCTCTTCAGGTGGGAACCATGGACATGCAAGGGGCAAAAGCAACCTTCTCCATGGTGGAGCAAGTAAGCTTGACCGGAACCTTTGCTGAATATGTAATCGATTTCGACACATATTTGGGTTCAGACCAGTACATTGCCTTCAGACATGGGCTGGGAGGCACTTATCGCACGATCTATATAGATGATGTATTGATCGATGCTATTCCGACTAGTCCTATTTTCACAATAGATCCCACCAGTACGAATTTTATGAATGTGTTAGTAGGCTCAACCGTCTCACAAACCTTCACAGTAACCAATACTGGCTTAGGTTCTTTGGAAATTGTATCTGTGGAAAAAACTGATGGGGACCTGGATTACTTTGCGATCACCAACAACACCTATACGGATCCCTTGGGCCCCGGCGACTTTTTCACATTCGATGTGGAGTTTACGCCCACGGCTGTGGCCAATTACACCGTTACCGTAACTGTTACCGACGATCAAACTAAAACGCCGCATGATGTTATCATCACAGGCAACGGGCATGATCCCACTGTCTATTTCTTCCCTTGGACCGAAGATTTCGAAACCTGGCCTCCCTTGGATTGGGATTTGACAGGAGGTACTTACAGCTTTGTCCAATATACTGCAACTGGCGGCAATAATTGGGCAAGGGCTAATTTCTGGAGCCAGTCTGCTGGCAACACAGATGTTATGACAACCCCCCCGCTTCATCCAGAGTATAATACCTCACTGCAATTTACCTGGTCGCATCAGTATAACGCATCTTATCCGAACGATGCCCTTACTGTGCAGATCTCCAATGATTACACTACTTGGACACCACTATGGTACAAAACCGGAGCGGATTTTAACTCAGGCGATGGAGCTGGAAGCACAACTCCCGGAACCGGAGTGCAAGAATCCATACTCATCCCGGAAGAGTATGCCAATACAACCTTCTATATTCAATTCTATGCATACTCAGGATGGGGTCCGGATCTATTTATAGACGATGTAATCATCTCCAGACACTATGACATCCCCGCCGGTGAGCCCACCGACCTTGGCGAGGGGGTTACTGTTACATCCGAACTCGACCTTGATATCGTTCCCGCGGACATCTATGATCCCGCCCTGGCAATTCTGCCCAACTATGACGATCTGGATCCTGACCAAACCCTGGTCTATGGGTTCACCGGCAGCGGGATAGGCGATCTTGCCTTCTACATCGATGCTACCGGAAACTGGTATGGAGTCTTGATTGTAGGCGGTCACGTCTATATTGGAGATCCCAATCCGCTGTCTGGACCCGGAACGATCACATTCTATAACGTCAATTTCGATGCCAAAGGCGACGCGATCGCGCTGTTCAGCCCGGATATCAATCCCACCCTGCCAGTGGAGCTGAGCAGCTTCACCGCCACACTGACTGCCGAGATGTTTGTCCAAATCGCCTGGGTGGCCCAATCCGAGACTAATCATCTGGGCTATAACATCCTGCGCGGAGAGTCCGGGGATGCAGAAGATGCCCTCAAACTGAATGACTCGATCATTTCCGAGGGAACCGCTCTGGGCTCCCAGATCAGCTATAGCTATCTGGACAGTGAGGTGGAGATGGAAACCACCTATTACTATTGGCTGGAAAGCGTGGACTTGGGCGGAACCTCAGCTCTGCATGGCCCGATCACGGTGCTGGTGAGCGGAGAACCCGGCGATCCCGGCATCCCGCCGCTACCGCCCACCGTAACCCAACTGCTGCCGGCATTCCCCAACCCCTTCAATCCCAGCACGAACATCCGCTATTCGCTGGTGGAACCGGCGAAGGTCAAGATCGAGATCTTCAACGTGAAGGGCCAGCTGATGCGTGTGTTTGAGAACACCTACGAAATCCCCGGCTACTATCAGATCAGCTGGGACGGCATGGATTCCAACGGCAGGAAAGCCGCCAGCGGAGTCTATCTCTATCGCATGACTGCCGGCAAGTATTCTTCCTACAAGAAGATGGTGCTGGCGAAGTAAGTTCAACAGCTGAACAG
>CAZVXK010000052.1:4452-5984 GCA_964631665.1 uncultured Candidatus Cloacimonadota bacterium
AAAAATATGCTTGACAAATATAAGGTTTGGCAATCCTGTAGCGAGAAGGAAAGGTGTGCAAAGCATCGGTCTTGTTTTCCGGGGATCAGAAGAGAAGAATTGCCTGCGCTGAACTGACATGATCCTGCGCAAAGCCCTTTTCCCCCAAGCGATTGAACACATAATGACAGATAGATGGAGTCCTTTATGAGAAATGCATTGATTATTCTGGCGGTGGTGATCACAGCGCTGGTTCTGGGCTGCTCGAAATCCACATCGGTGCAGCAGATGCCCACACCCACGATCACGGGAGTTCTGAGTGCGGACAGTACTTTCTGGGAAGTGCAAATGAATGGTGCCGAGGATTTTGAGGATGCCGAGATCCGCTATACGATTGACGGTTCGGAGCCCAACGAGAATTCCACCCTGTTTTCGAACAAGATCACGATCACCCAGAGCACGATGTTCAAAGCCAAGATCTTTTCTTATGGCAACCTACCCAGCATCACGGCAAGGTCGTTCTTTCCCATTAAATACAACCTGCCTTACACTCTGGTGGCAGTAGCTGGCGGCACCTTCAACAACGGCAGCTCCAATGTAACGGTATCAGGTTTCGAGATCGACAAATATGAAGTTACCCAAAGCTACTACCGTGCCATCATGGGGATCGCACCTTCGTTTTTCGTGACCCAGAATGTGAATAATCGGCCGGTGGAGCAGGTCAGCTGGATGAATGCGATCGAATTTTGCAACCGTCGCAGCATTCGGGAGGGATATACTCCATGTTACACCTATACCGGCTTTGGCACCGATCCCGACCAGTGGCCCGTGGGCTGGGAACTGGGCAGCAATCATGGCAATATCAGCTGCAATTGGGATGCCAATGGCTTCCGCCTGCCCACCGAAATGGAATGGATGTTCGCCGCCAAAGGAGGCACCCTGTCCCTGAACTATACCTATAGCGGGGGCGACACCCTGAACTATGTGGGCTGGCATCATGGAAATTCCGGTTTGGAGACCAAGCAGTGCGGACTGCTGGAAGCCAATGAACTGGGTCTCCATGACATGAGCGGCAATATATCGGAATGGGTGTGGGATATCCATGCCAACTATCCCACCAGCAACCAGACCGACCCGCGGGGGCCCAATTCCGGCTCCACCAGAGTAATCAGAGGCGGCGACTGGGGCTTGAGCGATATCTATGCCAAAGTGGATGCCCGCCTGTCCTACGCTCCCGGATACAAGAACCGGCACATCGGATTCCGGGTCTGCCGCAAAGTGTGAGGAAGTTCCGTCATAAGATTGTTGATCTCCCAGCCCAGTGCTGACAAGGGCGAAATACCATAGCGATGGGTGGTTAGCGAAAAGAATCCCTCGTCAATACCGTGGGATTGATATTGACGATGTTTATAGGGAGTATCCCAGGCCAAGCCCTGCCAAGGGCGATATACCATAGCGATGGGCGTGGAGCGAAGCGGAAGCCCTCGTCTGTGGTACCAAAGAAACCAATGAGCCCTTTATGGGCGACATAATCGATACACATCCGTATGTAG
>CAZVXK010000052.1:6084-17006 GCA_964631665.1 uncultured Candidatus Cloacimonadota bacterium
AAAGAAACCAATGAGCCCTTTATGGGCGACATAATCGATACACATCCGTATGTAGGGAGATATGGAATATAAAAACCGGTTTTCAACCGGTGCAGGACAATAGGCGTGGTGCTTTAGCCCACGTGCGAAGGACACGACAAACCTCCCATTAAACCGGTTTTTAACCGGTGCAGGACTTTGATTTTGGCTCACCATCATTCAAATAGAGGAAATCGCCCTGTTCGGGTAAGTCCTGCACCCATTGAAATGGGTTTCTCCTATCTTGGGGATTGCGGGCTTCGTTGCACATGGGTTAAAACGCCACGCCTATTGTCCTGCATCCATTGAAATGGGTTTATCTGATACCGGGATTGGTGGCTCCGCTATACGTGGGTTAAAACACCACGCCTGTTGTCCTGCACCCATTGAAATGGGTTTGTCTCATACCGATATTTGCGGACTTCGTCATTGAAAGGTTTGTCCCCCCCAGCCAGCCCTGCCAAGGGCGAAACACCATAGCGATGGGTGGATAGCGACACGGAACCTTATGTCCCCTGTTTTTGGAACTGAGGGAATTATGGGAAGATACCCGTGGTTCGTTATCCGCCGCTGATCAGATGATAGACCGAAACTTCCGCTTCCGGGGGGACAAGGGTGTGGTCCCAGTCCTCTTTTTTCACCAGTTTGCCATTGACCCGGATCACCAGCATACGGAAGGTGTAGTTCATCTTGTGCAGCACCCGGCGGACAGTCATCCCTTCTTCCCACTCCACAACGTTGCCATTCACAATAATGGACGGCATCAGAGCACCTCCAGGCGTGCCAACAGCTCCAGGCAGAGATTAGCCTGCATATTGGCCACCACTGCCACGCGGGCGGAAATGGGGGAGATGCCTTCCGTCAGCTCAGAAACACCGTCTCCGATGATGAAAAGCCGGCCAAAGCGTTCAGTGTGAATCAGCTCATTTTTTCCCACTCCTGCCAGTCCGGAAGCGGCAATGATATAGCGGTCCGGATACAAGGCCTGCCAGGTTTCGATCAACATCTGTTTTTCCTCCGCCAGATCGAAGGCTTCGATCAGGATGTCGGCAGAGCCATAGAATTGTGCCAGGTTAAACGGGGTTATGCGCTCGGGGCAGGTAATGACTTCCACAAAAGGATTGCTGCGTCCCAGAGTTTCCTTCAGCGCTTCCACTTTCAGCCGGCCCACCTGCTCCAGGAAATACTGCTGGCGGTTGAGATTGGTGGTGGCAACCACATCGAAATCGGCTATGATCAGCTTTCCCACTCCGGCGCGAGTGAGGGCAAGGGCGACATTCGATCCCAAACCACCCGCACCGGCGATGCCCACAGTGGCTTTTTGCCACTTGGCCAAAAGCTCTGGATCGTGCCCGCCAAACAAGTCCTGATATAGGATGTGCCGGTTCATCGCTTGAGCTCGATGCGCAGATCGGCATCAGGACTGATATCCTTCAGATTGTTCACGATCGCCAGGATGCTGTCTCGTAAAATATTCTGCACAAAGGGGACGATACTCACGGGCTGCCCGCCAGCGATCAGACTGATGCCTGGTGATGAATCCATTACGCAGTCGCTGCGCTCAGCCCGGCCCTGGACAATATCCCCAACCAGTTGATAGCAGCTTTTTCCGCAGGCATTACAACACTCCGGATCGGCTTGGGGGAGTATATCAAAGGCAATTTCCTCTACTCTGGCAAGCAATTCCTCTGGTTGCCGCTCGAGGGAGAAAGCCGGAAGCTGAAGGTAGCCGGATAATTCCTCTGCCACAGCACCGCTAATGGCAAACACCGTATCATCAATCAGTTTATCCAGTTGATCACGATTGTTGGCACACAATATCTTGGGCACGGCGGCGGATTTCAGTCCCTCGATGATCAGAAAATCGGCCCGTAAAAGACTGATCATTTGGTTCAGGTCAGGGGTGGGAGTGAGCACCAGCGCTGCGTCATGCAGACCATGGGCAAAGACCTGCGAGGCTCCGGCCCGGGCATGGCGCCAGGAATTGCTGCCACTCCGGTCCGCCCGGTAAACTTCATTGTGGATGTCCTTGATGGTGGCCACTTGAAAGCCTTTGGTGGAGAGAGCCCTGATCAGCACCTCCGCCACAGAGGTTTTTCCGGTGTGGTGATAGCCGATAATGCCGATGGCTTTCATAGTTTTTTAAGCATTGCCACACAGTAGGCGGAGATGCCGGCACCAGCTCCGGAAACACCCAACCCCTCTTCAGTGGTGGCTTTCACGGAGATGCAATCCAGCGGGCAATCCAGATCCGTTGCCAGATTCCGGCGCAGATCCGGGATGTAGGGTTGCAATTTGGGAGCCTCAGCACAGATGGTGCAATCAAGATTCTGGAGGGTGTAACCTTGTTGGCTGATGAGGCCATAGGTTTGACGGAGGAGGATGCGGCTGTCGATATCCTGATAGGCGGGATCATGATCCGGAAAATGCGCACCGATATCACCCACAGCCAAGGTACCCAGCAAGGCGTCGATGATGGCATGGATCAGCACATCGGCATCGGAATGCCCGGCCAGACCTTTGCCAAAGGGGATTTCCACTCCGCCCAGGATCAATTTCCGGCCTGGAACCAGGCGATGGACATCATAGCCAAATCCGATGCGATACATGCTCAATCCACGGTAATGGACTTGGAGACGTTCTTGGGAACATCCGGATGCACGCCATGGTCCGGCATGTTCAAACGATCCAGTTTCTTCATCTTGCGCACGCTCATTCGCAGTGCCAGCAGCTGCAACACCACCGTGGCAGAAAAACAGGTGAGCAGGGAATCTCCTGTCTTGGGCAGCATCACATAGCCCCAACCGTAATACTGGCCTTCGTTGGGATTGGTGCTGGCATTCTTGAGCAGTTTGTCGTTTTCCTCTGCCACTACAAAGGTATTGGCGCCACGGATCTTGTGGGTGTTGATCTGGGAGATGGTGAGGTTCACATCCCGTTCGTCGGGCCCGGTAACATAGATCAGGGGATAGTTGCGATAGAGGGGTTCAAAAAAGTCCCGATCGGTGATCACCTCCTGAAAGAGCCTCACTGCCGGTGGGGAAAGGTTGAAGGGCAGATTGCCGGTGAAGATGTAATTGACCAGTGCTTTGTAGATCTCCCTGGTCTCGGCGCGGGGGATATTGCCGATCTGGGAACTGTCGTCGATGTGGTCGATCAGTTCCACAAAGCTGCGCAGAAAGTTGCGCACATGCTTGATTCCGAACACGGTGTTCTTGCCCAGAATGGTATTGGGCCCATGCTTAAATTCCGAGGCTTCGCGTCCTTCGGCATGGTTGAGCACGGTTTCCCTGATCTTGAGAGCGCCTTCCATGGCCACACCGCTGATCTTGGTGGCCAGGATGTGCAGCGAAGGTTCCATATAGATCTTGGCAGCGATGGAATCGATGGTGTCCACGGTGTTGTCAATGGTTTCCAGCAGCAGGGAGGGAATGCTGGCCAGGCTCTGTTCCCGCCGCTGGAGTTTGACCAGAGCTTCCTGGCGTTGCTGCTCATCAAAGCCATTCTGCATTTCCTGCAGTTTCATCCGGGCAATACGGATGGCCAGGTAATAGAAGAGCGTGATCTGGTTCATGAAGCTCTTGGTGGCAGGCACGGCTATCTCCGGGCCGCAGAGGATGGGGATCGCCACATCGCTCTTTTCCTGTCCCAGGGTGGAATTCATGTTGTTCACCAGCACCACCTTATGCACATCCAGGTCGGTGGAGTCGATGTCGTTGAAGATGTCGATCAGGTCTTTGGTTTCGCCGGATTGGGAGACGCCGATGATGAGGTCGTTATCCTTGATGCTGTGTGAATATTCGCCACGAAATTCCCCTGGCAGGATGGGGATCAGCTCCATTGACGCAATCTCGTTGAAGAAAAGCGCACCCACCTTGGTGGCGTGGAACGAGGTGCCACAGGCGATGGTGTAGGCATTGCGGTTGGTTTGGATGGTATTGCGCATCAGCGCCAGGAAGTCCTGCAGGCTATGTTCAAATTCATCCACGCTGAGCGCCTCGGACAGAGAATCATAGGCCTTGGCAAGCACCAGCCGCTTGACATCGAACTCTTCACCGATCAGGTCTATGAACACGTTCTTCTCGTTGGAGAAGAAGTATTTCTTTTCGAAATCCTCCGTGACCGCCACATCAAAGAGTTCGGGATAGGAAGACCGGGTGGTTTCAAACAGCCGCTGGAAAGCCTCGGAAGCCAGGTTGGCATTGAACAGCTGCAGCTTGTGCTCCAGATCGGGGGCGTCTATGATCGCCTGCATCTGCTCGGTGAGGGAGGTGGCCATTTTTTCCCGGGAGATCAATGACAACATGCTCTTTCCGGAGTTCGACCCGCCCTGGAACAGCTTGACCAGCTTGCCGGTGGATTCGCTTTGGGCATAGATTTCCTGCTCCATGAAATACTCGAATTCCGGAAGCAGCTCCACATCCTCGGCCCGCAATTTGGAATAGACCGCTTTGGTATTGATCTTATCTCCCTTGGCATAGACTTCGTCAGGCTGGTTCAAACGTTTGAAGCGCAGATCCTTTTGGGCATAGATCTGATAGAAACCGGAGTTATACTCGATGAACTCACCTTCCCGCAGATTCACCAGCATCTTGGTGAAGCGGAGCACGGCGGTGAGGTCGGAGGAAGCCAATGAAAAGGGGATGCCATCCACCTCGCCGATCCCGAAATAGAGGCTGCTACCGGCTTTGATTGCCCACAGGGTCTGGGTTACGGGGTCAACCACCACGGCGGCATAGGAACCGATGATCTGATCGGCGGTCTGGATGATCGAACGGCGCAGGCAGGCCTTGCGATCTTCAGCATCGAGCGGATTTCCGGCTTTGTCCATTTCGATGTCGAAGTAGTGCTCCACAGTGTGCACCAGCATCTCACCATCGTTGTCCGAAAGCACGGTGTGGCCTTCCTTGGTGAGGAAAACCTTCAGCTCGCGGGTGTTGGTGATGTTGCCATTGTGGGCACCATAGAGATGGCGCTTGCATTTCACCTCGTGGGGTTGGGCGTTCACCTTGTTCACAAAGCCAAAGGTGGCCCATCGCACCTGTCCGCAGAAAAGCTTTCCGCTTTGCTTCTCGATGCCGAGGGTTTTCACCAGCGTGCTGGGGGCTCCCACATCCTTGAGCAGGGTGATGGTTTGGTCGTCACCTTGGAACGCGGCACCGGTGGAGTCATAACCCCGGTATTCCAGCGCCCGCAGCAGCCGGGAGGCATATTCGCCCATGTTCAGCGAAACTTTGGCCAAGGCAAGCCCCAGCACGCCACAACCCACTCCCGGCAGGGGAAGGGTGATCCTAAGCTCTGGCAT
Organism: uncultured Candidatus Cloacimonadota bacterium; assembly: GCA_964631665.1. Taxonomy (GTDB): domain Bacteria; phylum Cloacimonadota; class Cloacimonadia; order Cloacimonadales; family Cloacimonadaceae; genus Syntrophosphaera. The sequence goes on from CAZVXK010000052.1 coordinate 11,408, forward strand.
CCAGACCTGCAGCTTTCGTAAAATCCTGTTATGGTAGTTATATAAAGGCAACATACAGTTTACTCCATTATCAGATCAGATTGTTCTCGATGATCTGCCCGGCAAAGAACAGGTCGAGCTCGTCGGTGATCTTGAGGTTCAAATCCGTTGAAAAGTGATAGGCAACCCTGGCTCCATAATATTCCACCAGCGAGGCATCGTCGGTGCTCACGAATCCGTCCTGATAGGCTTTGGCATAGGCGGCCTTGATTAACGAACAGGAAAAGACCTGGGGGGTGAATACCTGCACGAGGTTGTCCCGCACCAGGGTCTGACCCACATACTCCTGCTCGATGGTCTTGATGGTGTTCTTGAGCCGGGCCACCGGTATCGCCGCAGATTCTTTGAGGGCGATCTCATACAGTGCGGTCAGCAGGTCTTCGTTCACAAAGGGCCGCACACCATCGTGGATGAAAACATATCCAGTATCGGCAGGGCAGCGCTGCAAAGCGCCGAAGATGCTGTCCTGCCGTTCCATTCCGCCGGCTATCACCAACCAGGGCTTGGTGCTGTCCTCAAAGAACCGTCGGATCAAATCTTCGCAATATCCCACATCTGCCTCGGGAGCCGTAACGATGATGCTATCGATCAAAGCAGAGGCAAAGAACCTGCCCAAAGTCCTGATCAGGATTGGGATCCCACCCAGTTCGCGGAATTGTTTCTTGGTGGTTCCGCTCAGGCGGGTTCCGCCCCCGGCGGCAGTGATGATGGCGATGTTCAGCGTATCCATATATAAAAAACTCCCCGTGCTTCGCGTTTCACATCCACCCGCTGCTCGTTGTGCAATTGGCGGAGGATCTTGCTGATCTCGTTGATATGCAAACCCAAAGCCCTGGCAAGATCCTCTGCAGTGCCGGGACGCCTGGTCAGCAGAGTGGAGATGCTGTGCACAATATCTTCTGGGATCGTGGCAACGCCGGGTTCCAGCTTTGCTTGGGCAATGATCTCCACTGGCAGATCGAGTTTCTGTTGGAAATAGCGCAAGGTCTTGTGAAGTGAATCCTGAGAGGCTGCCTTCACCCAGACTTCGGCTCCGGGGCGATCCAGGGAATTGATCTGCACCCGGTCGGGGCTGATCATTCTAATGGCGTTGCTCAGGGCCTCCAGCTCAGGATTGGTGTCGTTGATGCCCTCGATGATGAATACTTCCAGCCAGATTTGGCCCTGATACTCCTGCCGGAGCTTGAACAGGGTCTCAAGCAGATCATCCAGCAGAATCGCTTTGTGAGGCCTGTTGATCCGGCGGAAGACCTCCTCCGTGCCAGCATCAAGGGAGGGGAGGATCAGGTCGCAGGGAAGCACCTCAGCCCGCAAGACAGCGTCCTTCAGCAGCACTCCATTGGTTAGAAGTGCAAGCGGATATTGAGCATAGCGTTGTTTGATATAGCTGATCAGCTCTCCGATCCGGCTGTAAAGCGTAGGCTCGCCAGCGCCGGAAAAGGTGATGAAATTAAGTTCCGGGCTGGACTGGAGAAAGTCGTCCAGTTCAGCCTTGATCTCCTCCAGCGGAAAGAACTCCTGCCGCTTTGTTGTGAGATGGGTGGTGCGCTGCACTTCACAATAGACACAATTGAGGGGACAGTATTTGTAGGCCACCAGATCGACGCCGAGGGAATAGCCCAGCCGGCGGGACGCCACAGGACCGAACAGGTGCTGATACTTCATCGCTCAGAAGGTGGTTCCGAATTGCAGGTGGGGTTCCCAGGTGCCGTCTTCCAGATTATAGGCATAGTCGAATCCGATCAAGCCAAAAGGGCTGCGGATGCGGACTCCGGCCCCCACCCCTTTTTTCAGTTTGAGGAAGTTGAAATCCCGCAGTGTGTTATAGCTGTCGCCCGCGTCGAAAAAAGCCACTCCGATGATCTGATCGCCGCCGATGGGATAGCCCAGCTCGGTTGAGAAGAGGATGGCGCGGGAACCTCCCCCCGAAGGTCCGATCGAGCGGTCCGGATAGCCCCGGATGCCATCGGCGCCGGTGCCGCCCAGATAGAATTTCTCATCCGGAGGTGCGTCCTTGGACTTTCCATAAGGCGTGATATAGCCAAACCGCCATTTGGTGCGCAGGGTCAGTTTATACCAGGTTTCCATGTACCAGTTCACCTGGGCGATCTGTTTGTAATAATCGAAATCCCCTGCCAGCGGTCCACCGGCAACCTCTGAATAGAGCGTGATCTGGGAACCGCGGGTGGGGAAGAAGATGTTGTCCCTGGTATCACGGCTGATGGTTGCGCTCACGGCACTGGTATAGCGCCAGGAGAGGGAATCGAGTTCGATCAGGGTGGCATTGGCATCTGCATTGGCCAGGATCTGCTCCATATTGGTTATGCGATACTTCTTGGAATAGAGCGAATATCCGGCCACCAACCGGGTGCGGTCTGCCACGGGAAGGCTTTGTCCCAGGCGCAAACCGGCGCCGCGGGTTTGAATCTCATAGTAGAAAGAGCTCCAGTTCTTTTTGGTGTAATAGAGATTGGTGCCCAGCAGGATGTCCGTGTCATAGAGATTTGGATTGGTGAAGGCAAATTCGAAGTTTTGGGTGCTACCGCCAAATTCCCAGGACAGGCTGCTGGACCAGTTGTTGCCAAACAGGTTGTTCTGTGATAATGACAACTGCCCCACAAATTTATCCTGGCTGTTATAGCCCACACCGCCATTGGCCGTGCCGGAGGATTTGTCGATCACATCGATATGCAGGTCAATATCGCCATTGGTGTTGATCTGAGTGTAATCGAGCTTGATGTCGGCCTCGAAAAAGCCCAGGTTATAGATGTTCTGCTGGGTGCGGATCACCTGTGACTGGCGGTAGAAATCCCCGGGGGCGATATCCAGCTGCCGGCGCAGGACCTTGTCCTTGGTGCGGCGGTTTCCGGTGATATGGATCTGGCGGATGCGCGCCCGTGTGCCTTCCTCTATCTTCAAAGTAATGTTCAGTTGATCTCCCTCTTTCCTGATGTCGGGCATGATGCTGGTGTAGATGTAGCCCTCGTCGAAATACATGGAATAGACGCTTCCGATCTGCTTCTCAAACTTTTCCTGGTCAAAGGGTTCCCCGGGTTTGAGGGTGAATTTGTCCAGCACCGTCTGAGTGTTGAAATTTTGGTTGCCTGAAACAGTGATGCTGCCCAGATTGAATTTCGTGCCCTCCCGGATATTGATCACCAATTCCAGGGCGCGGTCGGAGGTTTGCTTCAGTTCATAGGGTCCCACCTGCACATCCACATACCCGTTCTTTCTGTAGAAGGCGGCCAGGTTGAGCAGGTCCTGGTCAAACTTCTCCTGTTCGAAGCGTCCGGAGCGGATGATGTTGGCAGGCTTGGTCTTCATTCGCTTCTGCAGGGTCTTGTCAGCGAAATTCTCATTGCCCGCGAAGGTTACTTGCGTGATGGCAACCCGCTTGCCTTCCTCAACCACCACCTCGATGCGGACCTTGCTTTCGTCATCAGGCAGAGGGGATTCCAATACTTCCACCCTGGCATTGCTGAAGCCCTTGGAACGATACTCTGCACCGATCTTCTGGATGATCTGCTGCTTTTGGTATTCCGACCAGAAACTGCCGACCCGTACGCTCACCAGCTCATCCAGACGGTCTTTTTTGATCACCTTCATGCCCTGATATTCAAGGGTGGATAGCACGGGATTCTCGGTAACGATGATGATCAGATTGATGCCGTTTTGGTAGGGCTCGGAGTGGAACTGGATATCGGAAAACACCCCCATTTTATAGAGTTGGCGGATGGAGCGCGCCACATCCTCCGGATCGAGGGGATCCCCGATCCGCAAACTGATGGCGGAAGTCACCAATTCAGGGGCAATGTTCCTGGTTCCCTGCACCCGGATCTCATAGATCGTTTCGCCTGCGGCAAACAGGCTGCCGAAACCGGTCAACAGTATCAGGCACAGCATTATCTGCATCTTGAATCTGAGCATTATTCCTCCCAATGGAATTAGCAGACCGTTTCTGGCAACAGCCGTTTTTCGTAAAGAGTTTTTTTCAGGGAGAATTGTTCCAGCTCTGGAAACAGAATTGCATCTGACAGGTGATGATGTTTGTAATTTTGTAAAGAAAAGGCCGGGAGGCTTGAAGTTAGAATGAAAACAATATGGATAACGCTACTGCTGCTAACAGCTTGGGTGGCTCTGACAGCCAGCTTGGTTGACAGGCCTGACACCGATCTCCGGAAACCGCATTTTCGAGCCTATGAAGAAAGCCGGGCAGATTCTCTGACCGGATTTGACATTCTCAAATATGAGATCACGCTTGCCATTAATGATCAAACCCACCAAATCAATGGGAACGTGCTTGCCACCGTGCTGGCGGAGGAAAATCTCACTTCTCTGGAATATAACCTGGTTGGCCTCAACGTCAGCAGCATATTGGTGAATGGAGCCAATGCCAGCTTCACCCACACCTATCCGGAGGGGATCATCACTATCAGCCTCAATATCCCGGCCGGGCAGACCTTCACCACCCAGGTTTTCTATTCCGGGACTCCGCAGCTTTCGCCCAATCTGTACCACATTGGCATGATCTTCAGTGGCAACACGGTGTTCACCATCTCCGATCCCGATGCCGGACGCTATTGGTGGCCCTGCTATGACCATCCCTGGGACAAGGCTATCGTGGACCTGCATATCACCATGCGCACCGATTGGAAAGTGGCTGCCAACGGCATCCGCACTGCAATCGTGGACAATGGGGACGGCACCTCCACCACCCACTGGCTGGGACAGCATCCCATGACCACCTATCTGGTTTGCATCACCGCAGGACCCTTTGTGGAGATCAACCAGACCGCAGGAAACACTCCCATCCAGAACTTCGTAATGCAATATCAGTACAACAATGCCCTGATCGACTTCGCCAACGTTCCCGCCATGATCAATTACTTCTCCCAGGTCTTTGGCGAATATCCTTTTGAAAAGTATGGCCAGGCGGTGGTCAGCATGAGCACCTACGGCGCCATGGAACACCAGACCATGACCACCCTGGGTAATTTCATCATCACCGGCACCGGTGCCTATGAACTGATCATCGCCCACGAGCTGGCCCACCAATGGTATGGCAATGCGGTCAGCTTTCTCACCTTCAAGGATGTGTGGCTGTCCGAGGGCTTCGCCACCTACTCCGAGCACCTCTGGGTGGACAAAACCCAGGGCTGGCAAGCCGCGGCGGATTATGTGGCTTCCTCCTATCATCAATATTATCTGAACTGGGAAGCTGGCGCCGGAGCCCAGACCATCTATAATCCCTCCTTTTACAATTACTTCTCCCCGCCCTCCTATGAAAAGGCTGCCTCGGTACTGCACATGCTGCGTCTGAAGATCGGCAATGCCAATTTCTTTCAGCTTCTGCAGCAGTGGTATGCCACCTACAGGGATGGAAATGCCATCACGGCTGAATTTCAGGCGCTGGCGGAGCAGATCAGCGGACAGGACCTGGATCAATTTTTCCAGCAGTGGATCTTCAGCCCGGGTATTCCCTCACTGGAATACAGCGTGTGGCAAAATGATGCCTCCAATTCCCCCACCCGCGTGATCGCCAGAAGCACTTCACCCACCC
>CAZVXK010000053.1:0-9485 GCA_964631665.1 uncultured Candidatus Cloacimonadota bacterium
AGGCGCTGGTGCACGAGAAATATGAACGCTATGCCCAGATGCGGGATTACAGCAACGGACGCTCCCCTCACACAGGACAGTTCAACAACATCGTGATCTTCATCAAATTCGCCGACGATCCCGATTTCTCCAGTCCCATCACCTATTATGAGGATATGTTCAATCTGGTGGGCACCAATTCGATGAAGAACTATTTTATCGAAGCCTCCTACAATCAGCTTTTTGTGGATTCCAGCTTCTATCCGTTGCCCAATGGCACCACCATCGTGTGCGTGGTGGATGAGAATCCCCGCGGCTACTATTGTGTTTACAGCCCCTCCAATCCCATCGGCTACACCAACGACAGCCAGCGCACCCAGCGCGAACAGCAGATGCTGATGCGCGCCGTGAATGCTGTTTCCTCCCAGATCCCCACCTCTTTGGTGATCGATGGTGACAACGATGGCTATGTGGATAATGTGTGTTTCATCATTCAAGGCTCGCCCCAGGGTTGGGCGGAATTGCTCTGGCCCCACCGTTGGGTGCTGTATGCCGTAAATGCCTATATCCACGGCGCCCGGGTGTGGGATTTCAATTTCCAGCTGGAAAACTCGCTGTTCTCATCCGGCGCCAGCGTGTTGGCGCACGAGATGTTCCACAGCCTGGGAGCGCCTGATCTTTACCGCTATTCGGACAACACCATCACGCCGATCGGAAGCTGGGACCTGATGGCCAGCAACACCAACCCTCCCCAGCATATGAGTGCCTGGATGAAATACCGCTATGGCCAATGGCTGCCCGACATACCGGAGATCACTGCTTCCGGCACCTATACACTATCGCCGGTGGCAGGTTCGGCAACGAATAATTTCTACCGCCTCCCCTCCTGGCGGACTGGCGAATATTATGTGCTGGAATACCGCAAACCGTCGGGCAGTTATGATCACACGCTGCCTGGAACCGGACTGCTGGCCTACCGACTGGATATCAGCGAAACCGGCAATGCGCAGGGTCCTCCGGACGAGCTGTATATCTACCGTCCCTATGGCACGGACACCACCACCAACGGTGCCTTGTCCATGGCCGCCTTTTCCCAGCAAAGCGGGCGCACCGAGATCAGCGAAGCCACCTCACCCCATGGCTTTATGAGCGACAATTCCTCTGGCGGGCTGAATGTTTACGACATCGGTTTTGCCGGAGACACCATCAGTTTCAAGGTGAAGATCTCCGATATCCAACTCACCTATCCTCATGGCGGCGAAACCTGGTTCTCCGGTTCCAACAAGACGATCCGGTGGAAAGCACGTTCCACCGCCGGCACGGTCACCGTCCAATATTCCCTGAACGGAGGCAATGATTGGACCACCCTGGCCACCACTGCCGCCAACAACGGCCAGTTCATCTGGAGCAACATTCCGGTGCTGAATTCCACCAACGCCTTCATCCGCCTTACGCTGAACTCCAACGGACACCAGGACAGCAACAGCTATCCCTTCACCATCCTCAGCGAAATGGCGGTTCCAGAAGGCATCTATCCCGCGGACGGGGCGCTGAACATCCCCACCAATCCCATCATCACCTGGACCCAGGTGCCGGGCGTTACCGGTTACCAGTTCCAGCTTTCGGGCGATGCACAGTTTGACAGCTTTGTGGTCAACGAGCTTGATTATCCTGACAACACCTATCCGATTTCGGGATTGACTCCCTACCACACCTATTACTGGCGGGTGGCCAGCATTTCCGAGATCGGGATCGGCCCCTTCTGCGATGCCCTCAGCTTCACCACCGGCGACCTGAGCGAACTGCCCCAGGTGCCGGCCCTGCTGGCACCGGCGCATATGGCGGTGAATCTGCCACTGGAGATCAGCTTCAGCTGGACTTCCACCCCCCTGGCGGAATTTTACTGTCTGCAGCTTGCCCATGATCCCTATTTTGAAAACATGTGTGCTGATCTGCCCGGATTGTCAGACACTCAATGCACGGTGGAGAATCTGCAGCCCGGCACTGTCTATTATTGGAGAGTAAGCGCCGGGAATGTGGCCGGGTATAGCAATTTCTCGCTGATCCGGCGCTTCAGCACAGCCGGGGTGGACAATGCTGACGATTTTCTTCCCACTGCACGCAACGAACTGAAACAAAACTTCCCCAATCCCTTCAATCCCAGCACCACCATCTCACTTAGCCTCAAGAATGCCCAGGACCCGGTGAAGGTGACCATCTTCAACCTCCGGGGGCAGGTCGTGAAGAACCTCTTCGACGGTATTCCAAACCGGCAGCAATTGGAGCTGGTCTGGAACGGCAACGATGACAGCGGTGCTCTGGTGAGCAGTGGAATCTACTATTACCGGATGGAGACGCCGGGATTCACCCAGCTTCGCAAGATGCTCTTAATGAAATAGATAGCAGTATTTAAGCAAGGCGTTTACGAATAAATTAGCAGTTTCTTATGGAGACTGCTAATTTTTTTCTTGCTTTTTTGGGGGCTCCGATTATACTACTGAGTAGAAACACATTAAACCCAAGGAGGTTCAAAATGAAAATCATACCTTATCGCAAAGGACAGGAGATCAGACCGATGAGCAATATGCTCAGTCTGTTCGACGACTTCTTCAACCGCGTGTTTGAAGATGAGACTTCGGATGACAATTTCCGGGCAATGGCTATGGATATTATCGAACAGGAAAAGGAATATGAGATAATGGCGAATCTGCCCGGATTCCGCAAAGAGAATGTGAAGATCTCGGTACATGACAACCAGCTGCTGGTGGAAGCCAATTGCAGCGACAAGAAGGAAGAGCAGAAAGGCACGGTGTATCGCTGCGAGCGTTACAGCGGCAGCTACCGCCGCAACCTGCTGCTTCCCGAGAACGCCGAGGTGAACAAGATCTCCGCCAAGATGGAAGATGGCGTGCTGAAACTGACCATACCGAAGAAGGAACCGTCTCCCAAGAAAGAGATCGTGATCGAGTAAACCCCCAATCTCCAAAATGTGAAAGGGCGGGAAACGATCCCGCCCTTCATTGTTTTTTGGTTTCGAATCCCTGGTTTGCCCGGGGGCTCAACCAAGCTGCTTGATCACAGCTCTGCCAGGAAAGACCGCTGCCTCGCCCAGTTCCTCCTCGATGCGGAGCAGTTGGTTATATTTATCCACGCGTTCACTTCTGGATAAGGAACCGGTCTTGATCTGTCCGGTGTTCAGACCAACGGCCAGGTCAGCCAGGAAGGTGTCTCCGGTTTCGCCGCTGCGATGGGAGACCACGGTGGTCCAACCTGCCTTGTGGGTGATGTTGATGGCTTCGATGGTCTCGGTCACGCTGCCGATCTGGTTCAGCTTGATCAGGACGCTGTTGGCGATCCCTTCGGCAATGGCGCGTTTGATGATGGCGGGATTGGTTACCAGGATGTCGTCCCCCACGATCTGGATGCGTTTTCCCAAGGTGTCGTTCAGCTTTTTCCAGCCTGACCAGTCGTTTTCCGCCAGTCCGTCCTCGATGCACACGATGGGATATTTATCCACTATTGATTCATAGTAGGCGATCATTTGGCCTGAATCCAGCATTTTGCCTTCAAAGGCATAATGGCCGTCTTTCCAAAAACTGGAGGCAGCAGAATCGATGGCGATGCAAATGTCCTTTCCCGGAATGTAACCAGCAGCAGTGATGGCTTCCACGATCACAGCCAGGGCTTCTTCATTGGAGGAAAGGTCGGGGGCAAATCCGCCTTCGTCCCCCACGCCGGTTGCCAGTCCCCGTTTTTTGAGTATGGCTTTGAGGGTATGGAAGGTTTCGGCATTCATGCGCAAGGCTTCGCGGAAGGTTTTGGCACCCAGAGGCATCGCCATGAATTCCTGGATGTCCACATTGTTGTCGGCATGCGCTCCGCCATTGATGATATTGCTCTTCGGAACCGGCAGAGTGATGGCGTTTACACCGCCCAGATAGCGGTAGAGCGGGATATCCAGCTCGATGGCGCTGGCACGGGCGATTGCCATGGAAACCGCCAGGATGGCGTTGGCGCCCAGTTTGGCTTTGTTCGGGGTTCCGTCCAGTTCCAGCATTACCTTGTCCAGATTGGTCTGGCGGGTGGATTCCAGTCCGATCAAGGCCGGGGCGATCAATTCATCGATGTTTTCCACAGCTTTGAGGGTTCCCTTGCCACCATAGCGGGCTTTGTCTCCATCCCGCAGTTCGATGGCTTCCCGTTCACCGGTGGATGCACCGCTGGGAACGGCTGCCCTCGCCATTACACCGCTTTCCAGATGGACATCGGCTTCCACGGTGGGATTGCCGCGGGAATCGAGTATTTCCCGTCCCTTGATGTGTATGATCTCAGACATTAGGTTGGTTCTCCTTGGTTTGGTTTGTTACTTTTGGAAGATATTGGCCAGAGTCTTCACCGAGCCCAACAAGGCAGAAGACTCATAGGGAATGACCACGGTCTTATCTCCCTGTTTGGTAACCTCTTGGAAGGCTGCCACATACTTGAGGGCAACCAGATACTGCGCCGGATCGGTTCCGGTGTTTTTCACTGCATCGGCAATGAGCTGGATTGACTTGCGTTCGGCATCGGCCACCAATAGTTTGGCCTGGGCTTCACCATCGGCACGGGCGATCTTTGCCATCTTGTCGCCTTCGGCCACACGGATCTGGTATTCCCGCTCACCATCAGCCTGCAGGATCTTGGCGCGTTTGTCTCGTTCAGCCCGCATTTCTTTTTCCATGGCGGTGCGGATCTCCTCGGGAGGCAGGATTTCCTGCAGTTCCACACGGTTCACCTTCACGCCCCATTTATCGGTAGCATCGTCCAGGATATCACGCAGTTTGGCATTGATGGCGTCCCGGGAGGTGAGGGTGTGGTCCAGGGTGAGTTCTCCGATCACGTTACGCAGAGAGGTTTGGGTAAGCTTCTCGATCGCCTCGGGAAGGTTTCCGATCTCATAGACCGCCTTGTAGGGATCGGTAACCTGGAAATAGAGCAGGGCATTGATGTTGATGGACACGTTGTCGCTGGTGATCACATTCTGCCGGGGAAAGTCATAGACAGTCTCACGCAGGTCGATGCGGTTCTCCACCCGCTGCACCACGACCACATTGCCGCGGTAGTCCGCTTTGTTATAGCGCCAGTGGATGGGGCGCATCTTATCGAAAATGGGAACGATGATATGGATACCGGAACTCAGAGTCCGGAAGTATTTTCCCAAGCGTTCCACGATCACCACTTCCGCCTGGCGCACCACGATGACGCCCCGTGAAATGATCGTGATCACAAAAATCGCAAAGGCGATTCCAACAATAACACCGACTGATACCATGTTTCACTCCTTTCAGGATGTATTGGGTTCAGTTTTCCACAAGTGGCTGTTCTGGCAAGGAAAAAATTACAGTTTGATTCCGCTGCCAAAGATTGCACTTGACAAATATCGAATCCATCGGCTTTATAGATTTTTGCCTGAAAACATCCTGCTGTTCAGCCTGCAAAGCCTGAACACAGATAAACAATAACCAGAAAACAGGATACTTGAAAATGAGAAGTATGCTCCTGCCGTTGCTGCTTTTGTTCCTGATCTTTGCCTGTGGCAGCAATCGAGGCGGCCCCGGCCCGAGCCCGGTTCCGGAACCAGGCTGGACTGAACACGATACGCACTTGGTGGCACGGGAACTGGTGGCAGAAATGCTCTCCCGCTCCTGGGTGCAAAATATCCAGGCGATCACGGGGCACACACCAGTCCTGTTGCTGGGGGTGCTGCGCAATGAAAGCGGCGAGCAGATTGATTTGGATATCTTGGCGAAGGAGCTTTCCCGTGAACTCCTGAGCAGCGGAATGCTGCGGCTGGTGGCTCCGCGGGAGGAGCACGATCTGCATGCAGCTTCCGCTTACAGCGGGGATCAAGACCCTGTCCGGCAAAGAGCAGAAGACACCGGGGCCGATCTGATCCTGCAGGGATGCCTGCAATTGATCAGGGATCAGAACGGAACAAACATCAGCAAGCGATACGAGTTGACGCTACAGCTGCTCCGGGCTGATTCTGGGGAAATGGTCTGGACCGGCCGGAAGATACAGATCAAGATATTGAAATGATTTAAATATACAAAAATAGAAACTGGAGACCAAATGCAGATTACCAAACTTGACCAGATGTTCGACATCCTGAAAACCCGCCCCAAGAAACGCCTGGTGGCAGCCTGGGCGGTGGATGCCCACACCATCGAAGCGGTAAACGATGCTGTTCAGATGGGCCTAGTGGAAGGCACCCTGGTGGGCGATCAATCCACCATTAACAAAGTGTGCGCCGAGCACGGGATCGATCCCGGATCCTTCCGCATCGTTCACGTTGCCAACGACCTTAAAGCCGCCAGCAAAGCAGTGGCCCTGATCAATGCCAAAGAGGGAGATTTCCTGATGAAGGGCCTCCTTTCCACCGATCGCTACATGAAAGCGATCCTGAACAAGGAATCCGGCCTGATGGACAACGGCGCCATCCTGTCCCATGTAACCGTCGCTGAGCCTATGAATTACCATAAACTGCTGATCTTTGGCGATGTTGCGATCATCCCCCTGCCCGATCTGAACCAGAAGATTGCCATCACTAACTATCTGATCAGGACAGCGCATTTTTTGGGCATCGAAAAGCCCAAGGTGGGGCTGCAGGCCGTTTCGGAGCAAGTTTTGGCCAAGATACCCTCCTGTGCCGAAGCCGCCCTGATCTCCAAGATGGCAGCCCGCGGCCAGATCAAGGGTGCCATCGTGGAAGGCCCCCTGGGTTTTGACCTGATCATAGACAAGGAAAGCGCCCTGATCAAGGGCGTGAACAGTGAGGTTTGCGGCGATGCCGATTGCATCCTCTTTCCCAATATCGAAGCCGGCAACACCTTCTACAAGACCGTTGGCAAACTGCTCAAGAGCGAGCTCTGCGCCATCGTGATGGGTGCCCGTGTCCCGGCAGTGCTCACTTCCCGCGGCGACAGCGAGAAATCCAAGCTCTATTCCATCGCCCTGGCAGCCATGCTGGCCTGATCGGAGATTGGGGAAACGATGATCAAAAATCTGGACGAACTGGCTGACCATGTAATTGGTTCAGGTAGGAAAACCCGCATTGCTGTGGCGGTAGCAGAAGATACAAACACACTATCCTCCATAATCCGGGCGGTCTCCGAAGGCTTCGTTCATGCCATCCTGATCGGGAGCCGGCAGCGTATTCTGGACCTGTGCGCTCAGGAAGAATTAAATCCCAAGCTGGTGGAGATCCTTGATCTGCCAGAAGAGTTAAATGCCACCCAGACCGCTGTAGAGATGGTCAGGGAAGGCAGCGCGGATGTTCTGATGAAAGGACTGGTGGGCACGGATAAATTTCTGAAAGCGGTGTTGGACAAGCAGAAGGGGCTGCTGCCCCTCAAAGCAGTGATGAGCTATGTTTGCGCTCTGCAACTGCCTCGCTATCACAAACTGCTCTTCATCAGCGATACTGCCGTGCTGCCCAATCCCGATCTGGAACAGAAGATCGCCATGGTAAATTACAGCGTTGCCATGGCAAGGCGCTTTGGAATTGATAAGCCCAGGGTTGCCCTGATCACTGCCACCGAAAAGGTCAGCACCGCCATGCCCAATACCCTGGACTATGCCCTGATCTGCAAGATGGCGGAGCGGGGACAGATCAAAAACTGCATTATCGATGGGCCGTTGGACATCTTTCTGGCTTGCGATCCCACGGCTGGTGAGGTCAAGGGCGTGCAAACCCCCATTGCCGGAGATGCGGATATCCTGATCTTCCCCAATCTGGAAAGCGCCAACAGCTTCTACAAAGGGCTGATGCTCTTTGCCGGAGCCGGATTGGCGGGTCTGATCCAGGGCACCAGCAAGCCGGTGGTGGTGATGAGCCGCAGCGAAAGCGCCGCCTCCAAATACTATTGCATCGCGCTCGCATGCCTGATGGCGGGTGAACAGTGAAGCTCTCCATCGCCTGCGACCATGCCGGCTTCGAATTGAAGGAAGCCCTGATCAAAGCCTTTCCCCAGCATGAGTTCCTGGATTTCGGCACCCATTCCGCCGCCGCCATGGACTACCCGGACACCGGAAAACCCGCTGCCCTGGCGGTTGCCGAAGGGGATGCCGAACTGGGCATCCTCATCTGCGGCAGTGGGATCGGCATGAGCATCACAGCCAACAAGATCCCTGGCATCCGCGCCGCGTTGTGTTGCAACACCGATATTGCCCGTCTCTCCCGCCGGCACAACAATGCCAACATTCTGGTGCTGGCCGGCAGATTCACCGCCATCCCTTATGCCATCGAGATCGTGCAAGCCTGGCTGGATAGCGATTTCGAGGGCGGACGGCATCAAACCAGAATCGATAAAATTGAACCATAGAAGGAGTAACCTCTTGAAACACATCCAAATCAATGATCCCGAACTCTATGCCGCCATGGCAGCGGAGCTGAAACGCCAGCGTGAGAACCTGGAACTGATCGCCTCCGAAAATTTCACCTCCCTGGCGGTGATGGAAGCCCAGGGCAGTGTGCTCACCAATAAATACGCCGAGGGCTATCCCTACCGCTGGAGCAAGAAGACCGGCAAACCGAACTATGCCCTCTATGGCAGATATTACGGTGGCTGCGAATACATCGATGAAGTGGAGCGCCTGGCCATCGAACGCGCCAAGCAGCTGTTCGGGGCGGAACACGCCAATGTGCAGCCCCACAGCGGTTCCCAAGCCAACATGGCAGCCTATTTCAGCCTGGTGAAACCCGGCGATACGGTGCTGTCCCTGGAACTCTCCCACGGCGGTCACCTCACCCATGGCCATCCGCTTTCCTTCAGTGGGCAGCTTTACCATATCATCCACTATAATGTCAATCGGGATACAGAACAGTTTGACTATGCCGAGATTGCCCAGATGGCAGAAGAGCACAAGCCCCAGCTCATCCTGGTGGGGGCTTCGGCTTATCCGCGCAAGATGGATTTCGCCCGTTTCCGCGAGATTGCAAACGCCGTGGGCGCCAAACTGCTGGTGGATATGGCGCATATTGCCGGACTGGTGGCAGCGGGATTGCACATGAGCCCCATTCCTTATGCCGATGTGGTGACTTCCACCACCCATAAGACCCTGCGCGGCCCCCGTGCCGGAATCATCCTCTGCAAGGAGGAATTTGCCAAAGGCATCGATGCCAAGGTGTTCCCTGGCGTCCAGGGCGGGCCTCTGATGCACGCCATCGCCGGTAAAGCCGCCGCCTTCCAGGAAGCTTTGCAACCCTCATTTAAGCTTTATCAGCAGCAGGTGGTCGCCAATGCCCAGGCTTTGGCGGAGGCTTTGCTGGAAAATGGCTTCAAGCTGGTTTCAGGCGGTACGGACACCCATCTGATGCTGGTGAATATGGGCACCGAAGAGGAAGGTGGGCCCAGCGGTAAGAAGATGGAGGAAGCCCTCGACCTGGCAGGGATCACTGCCAACAAGAACACCGTGCCTTTCGACACCCGCAGCCCCTTTGTGGCTTCCGGAGTGCGTTTGGGAAC
>CAZVXK010000053.1:9585-16773 GCA_964631665.1 uncultured Candidatus Cloacimonadota bacterium
GTAGAAAAGCATTGACATAAACATCATGGCGTTAGATTTGGCTTATGGAACAAAATCACATATGTATCGGAAATGTAGAACTCTTTCTGGGTGATGCTCTGATCGTATTGAAAAGGATTCAATCAGATTCGGTTGATCTGATCGTAACATCACCTCCGTATGCAGATAGCAGAGTGAACACCTATGGAGGAATCAAACCAGAGCATTACAATGAGTGGATACTGCCAGTTTGTGATGAATTGAAAAGAGTCCTGAGACCAACTGGTACATTCATCCTGAACATCAAGGAAAAAGTTGTAAATTGTGAGCGCCACACCTATGTCCTGGAACTGATCATGGAGCTGCGTAAGAGGGGGTGGTTATGGACTGAAGAATTCATTTGGCACAAGAAGAACTGCTATCCTGGTAAATGGCCAAATCGTTTCCGGGATGCTTGGGAAAGGTTACTTCAATTCAATAGAAACAAGTTCTTCAGGATGTACCAGGATGAGGTTAAAGAACCGATCGGTGAATGGTCTAAAAGACGTTTGGAGAATCTAAGCGATACCGATAAAATCAGAGATACTTCCAAAGTAGGCAGTGGGTTCGGAAAAAAAATCGCCAATTGGGTGGGAAAGGATTCTGTATATCCCACCAATGTATTACATCTGGCCACTGAGTGTGGAAACCGTAATCACAGTGCCGTTTTCCCCTTTGCTTTGCCAGAGTGGTTCATCCGGCTTTTTACGCTTCCGGGTGATACTGTGCTGGATCCCTTCATGGGTTCGGGAACCACTCTCAAAGCAGCAAACAGCTTACAGCGCAAAGCTATTGGAATTGATGTGAATTCCCAGTATTTTACTATGGTCAGAGATTATTTTTCCAATTCACAAATCAGTGTCTTTGAATATAAAGGTAAAGATGAATACAGTGTCTAATCAGGAAATCGAGTCCTATGTAAAACAGCATATCGGAGACTTTCATACTAATCGTTTCGAAGCCTTGCAGAAAATCAAACTGGAGACTATCCTAAAAAGAAAGAATCCCTATCTCTTCAGAGCCAAACACCTTGTTACTGCTCATGATCTGGTCAAATCGATCGTTGATGCCTATCTTTCTTCACAGGAAGAGACCATCTTTGGAGAATTTCTGGAAGGCCTCGCTATCTTTATCTGCAGCAAAGTATTTAGTGGAGTTAAATCGTCAGCAGAAGGCATTGATCTGGAATTTGAGCGGGACGATATTCGATACCTGGTGTCCATCAAATCTGGTCCTAATTGGGGAAATAGCAGTCAAATCCAAAAACTCAAGGATAACTTCAACAAAGCACGTAAAATATTGGGATCGAACCTAAACGCAACAAACATTGTTGCTGTGAACGGATGTTGTTATGGCAAGGATGATAAACCGGACAAAGGAATTTACCTGAAGCTCTGTGGTCAGAGGTTTTGGGAATTTATATCCGGTAATGAACTGCTCTATCTTGAGATTATTGAACCGCTGGGGCATCAAGCAAAACAACGAAATGAGATTTTTCTGGAAGAATATACCAAGCTTCTGAATAAGCTTACTGCTAGTTTTATGGAGCGATTCTGTGAAGAAGGCGTGATTATCTGGGAGAAAGTGGTATCCTATAATTCAAAATCTTGATTCAAAGGGTTTTTACCTGTAGGACAATATGTTAAGGAGGTGCCAATGCAAACATTGGCTCTGTCAAAGCTGCTTCCCGCCGGCACGGATTACACCGAGCTGAAGGTGCAGGAAAACCGCAACACCACGATTGCGCTGCTCAATGGCAGCATTGTTGCCAACAGCTCCGCCAGCAGCGCCGGCCTCATGTGCCGCACCTATGCGCAGGGACTGTGGGGATTGGCTTCCTCTCCCCTGATCTCAGAGGCTTCCCTGCAGCAGGTTACGCAAAAAGCCATCGCCAATGCCCGCCTGCTTTCGTCCAAGGCAAAAGATAAGCTGTCCAAGCTGCCGGCGCGACCCGCCCGGGGCGAATATCTGTTGTTCAGTCCCAAAGCCAGGGTCTCCAACCAGCAGAAGATCGAATTTCTCATGGAACTGGACAACTATATCGCCTCCAAATATCCTGAGCTGGCCTCCCGGGTGGTGAATTTCTCACAGTTGGAGATGGAGAAACAGATACTCACCAGCGACGGCGGAGATCTGACTGGCATGACGCCCCGCTGCTTTATCGTGGTGATGATGTCCGTGGTGCATGAGGGCCAACCCTTGCAACACCATGATTTTATCGGTGGTTTGGGGCAATGGGAGGATAATTTTGACCAACCATCCACTCTCTATCCCACCATCGACAAGGTCTATCAGGAACTGATGGAAAAGAAGGAAGCCGTCTTTGCCCGCGGCGGCACCTTCGATTGTGTGCTGGATTCGCGTCTGGCGGGCATCCTTTCCCATGAGGCGATCGGACACACCACCGAAGGCGACATTGTGCTGAAGGGTTCCATAGCCGGTGATTTTCTGGATCAACCGGTTGCCAGTGAGCTGGTCACCCTGATCGATGTGGCCAACACCTGGGAGGGCAGGCTGTGCCCGCAACCTGTGTTCATCGATGACGAAGGCACCGAAGCCGTGGATGCGATCATCATCGAAAACGGCATCCTGAAATCCTATATGCACGACAAGGAAAGCGCTCTGCGCCTGGGACTTCCGCTCACCGGAAACGCCCGGGGCTATGACTATTCCGACGAGCCGCTGGTGCGCATGCGCAACACCATGATCGTGCCCGGCAAGGACAAACTGCAGGATATGATCGCCTCCATCGAAGACGGCTACTATCTGATCCAACCCTCCAATGGACAGGCGGACTGGACCAGCGAATTCATGTTTGGCGTCAACCAGGGTTATGAGATCAAAAATGGCGCTCTGGGCAAACCGATCAAGGAAACCACCATCTCCGGAATTGCCTTTGATCTGCTGAAAACCATCAGCATGGTCTCTGATGACATGAATTGGACCAGTATCGGCATGTGCGGTAAAAAGCAGATGATGCCGGTGGGAATGGGCGGCCCGGCGGTGAAATGCAAGGTAAACATCGGAGGCAGGTCATGACACAGCGAAACCTGATGCAGGAGATCCAAACCAAGCTGCTGGACCAGGGCGCGGACAAGGTGGCCCTGAACTATAGCAGCCGCACCCAAGAGGAATTTAACCTCATCTACAAGCAGCTCAATCTGTTGCGCACGGTTCAGACCAACAGCCTCAGTCTGATCGTGATCAAGGATTCCAAACAGGCCTCCACCCGTATCAACCAATTCGATCCCGATTCCATCGATACTGCCGTGGCAGAAGTGATGCAGGCGGTGGAAAATTCCAACCCCGACCCGGCCTTCGACATCTCACCCCCGGATGAGGGAAGCTGGACCACCGGAGCCCCCGAACCCGATGTGGACAAGGTGATCCTGCGCCTGGGTGAATTCAGCGGCCAGATGGCAGACCTTTACCCCAGTGTTCTCTACGACGCCATTTTATCGCATCATAAATACTATGGCGCCTATCTGAACAGCAACGGCACCTTCTTCGAACACGATCAGGGTCTGTATAATCTCACCGTTCAGTTTTCCGCCCGGATGGGTCGCAAGATGAGCTCCTTCAATTATGTCGGATTCGCCTTCCCGGATCTGGACCGTGAATTGCTGGGCATCAATTTCACCGGGGAGTTCATCCGCCAAAGCACTGAACAGACTGTCACCCAGCCCGTTCCGTCCAACTTCACCGGCCCCGTGATCCTGGCGCCCTTCGTGGTCATGCAGCTGTTGGGGGATTTTCTTCAGCGGCAGGTGGGCGACAGCGGCCTGCTGACCAAGAGCAGCCGGTTTCCCGACCATCTGGGTCAAAAGATCCTGGACGAGAAACTCACCGTGATCAATGATCCCCAGGCTGAAGGCATCTGCGACCCCGGTTATTTCAGCTCCGACGGGTTCCGAATGCACCGGGAGACCGTGATCGCCAACGGGGTGCTGAAGCACTATCCGATCAATCTTTACGCCGCCAACAAGACCGGCAAGGCCCGCACCATGGGCAACGTGATGAACCTGATCATCCCCGCCGGCGACACTTCCCTGGCCGAGCTGATCCGCTCCATTCCGCAAGGCATCCTCTGCATGCGCGTTTCAGCCGGCAATCCGAATGCCAATGGCGATATTTCCGCCGTGGTGAAAAACAGCTATTACATCAAGGACGGAGCGATCGCCTATCCCATCAGCGAAACCATGCTCAACGGCAATTTGGTGGATATGCTCAATTCCATCTCTGGTTTTTCCTCCGAACGCTACTATTCCGGCGATTCCGCTGTCCCCTATTTGCAGGTGAAGGATATCTACATATCGCGCAAGTAAACCAAAACCTCTGTCCCTGAATCAATTACAGCCACATCTGCCCTGCTGTGGCTGCGTCCTCACATTCAGGAAACACCCTTGGCTCCCGTTAGCAATACGGAATCATTACGGAGTCATTACGGATTAACTCCGTAATGACTCCGTAATGATTCCGTATTGCTAACGGGGGCGATGAGGGAAAAAGAGGTGCCGCGTGAAGCAGGAAACCATGGCTGTGATCACTGATGGTCTGCGAAGGGGAAAGACAAGAAGAAACAGTGTCTGACATAGGTAAAAACAACCCAAACCGGTTAAATCCAAAGCCTGCGTCAAGAATTCGATTGACAAGAATGGAAGTGGATAAAAGAATGGCTTTACTAAGATAGTGGAGAACGGGATGAGTACACTGGCGGTGCTGGGCTGCATGTGGGGCGATGAAGCGAAAGCCAAGATCGTCGATTTTCTGGGCACTTCCGCCGATGTGGTGGTACGCTTCCAGGGCGGCGCGAACGCAGGCCACACCATCGTGGTGGAAGGCAAAAAGTATGTGTTCCACACCATCCCCTCGGGCATCCTGTATCCCGCCACCAAATGTGTGATCGCCGCCGGAGTGGTGGTGGACCCTTTCGACCTGAGAAGCGAAATCGAAAGCCTGGTCAGCCAGGGAATAGATTTCGATGGCAGGCTCTTCATTGACGAACGCGCCGGACTGGTTTTGCCCCTTCACAAACAACTGGACAGCTCCCGGGAACAGAGCCTGGGTGCAAACAAGATCGGCACAACCGGACGCGGGATCGGCCCCGCCTACAGCGACCTTGCTGCCCGGGCTGGATTGCGCCTGAACGATCTCGACCACCCTGAGTGGCTGGCAGACAGGTTAAACGCCCTTTACCGCCATCATGGTCTGGAACCTGGACTGGAAGAAATTCAGCAACAGTGCAAGGATCTGAAGGACGCCTGGGAATTTTTGAAACCCTTTGTGGCTCAGGTGGATGTCCTGCTCCACAAATGGTATCTGCAGGATCTTTACATCCTGTTCGAAGGTGCGCAAGGCAGTCTGCTGGACCTTGGTTTCGGCACCTATCCCTACGTAACATCCTCCCATACCAGCTCCGGAGGCATCTGTACCGGCAGCGGCATCCCACCCCGTTATCTGGACAAGATCCTGGGTGTCTATAAAGCCTACTCGACCCGCGTGGGCGAAGGGCCCTTCCCCACCGAACTGAAGGACGAGACCGGAGACCGCATCCGCCGGCAGGGAAACGAGTTTGGAGCCACCACCGGCAGGCCCCGACGGGTGGGTTGGTTCGACTCCGTTGCCGCCCGTTACACCGCCCTGCTGAATGGCCTCAATGGCATGGCGGTAACGCTGCTGGACGTTCTCAGCGGCTTTGAAGAAGTCAAAATCTGCACTGGTTACTGGTATCAGGACCGGAAATTGAGCGAATTTCCCACCCACCCCCTGGTTTTGACGGCGGTGCAACCTGAATATCTGACCCTCCCTGGCTGGAATGCAGATCTGGCGGCGGCCCGCAGCCTGAGCGAACTCCCCCAGGCGGCAATGGAGTATCTGGAAGCCCTGCAGGACCTGGTGGAGGTGAATATTGAACTGGTCTCCGTGGGCAAAGAACGTAATCAAACCATTGTGGTGAAATAAACCAAGTCAAAGGAATTATCATGCGGACGTTTTTGATGCTCATCTTATTGCTGGCGGCTTCCGGCATCCTGGCCCAGGCCGACGGTTTGCACTTTCCCCAACCCCAATTCGTGAATCCCATATACGACTATTTCAGCCGTAATTACCTGTCCACCAGCGCCATGGGTCGAGGCCACACCGGGGTGGCACTGACCGGCGGGGTGGACAGCGCGTTGCTGAATCCCGCTTCCTATCAGCCGGAACAGGCTTCCCTGCATCTGGAAGCGCTGATCAAACCTCCGGTGAATACAGACACCTATGGTCCGGAAGACCGTTTCACTTCGCCGGTTCCCTTTGGTATCGCCGGCATCGGCGGCAACCTGGGGCGCGGCTTCAGCGGTGCTTTGATCTACAGCCTGCCCAAGACCCTGGTGATGGATGATTTCAGCGTGGAGATGAACATGGGCGATTACCTGCTGATGCGCTACCCCACCTTCAACCTGCATCAGATCACCGCCAGCGCCGGCTGGCACCTGGAAAGGCTGCATCTGGGCCTGAACCTGCACAACCAGTTCTATTACCTGAGCGATGTGATCTTCCTGCGCACCTTCGAGCGCATCCGCCAAGCCGAGTATATCCTGCGCCCCCAGCTGGGCTTGCTCTACACCGCCCCGTCCTACACAGCCGGATTATCCATCACACCGGAGCAATCTGCCAACTGGGACCTCAAATACGCAGTGTATGACACCAAGCTCCCCCTTTCCATCTCCGTTGGGGCCAGTTATCAACTCAGTGGCACCGTGTTCACCGCCGATCTGGAATATGAAAATTGCAGCGCCCTGGATAACGCTTTCCAGGACCGTTACACCATCAAAGCCGGTGTGGAAAAAAACATCCGCAGATTCACCTACCGCCTGGGCTATCTCTCCCATCCCGAGGTGTGGCATGGAGACTACCAGCTGCCAGAAAATACCACCGCCAATGCCGACACCTCACTGTGGTGGGACAATGTGGCTCTGGGTGGATCAATCAAAAAGAACGGCCAGCACTTTCTCAGCGCCGGAGTAACCTGGCACCACCGCGATGGCAACATCAACCTTGCCGTTTTGCAGGATGTGGCGGGCAGGGAACCCATGACCCAGGTGAATCTGTCGCTGAGCCTGTATCTGAGCGCCTTCCGCCGCAAAGGATTCCTTTACTTCGAATGACCACGGTTCAGATCCGCAAATT
>CAZVXK010000054.1:0-16635 GCA_964631665.1 uncultured Candidatus Cloacimonadota bacterium
GGATTCACCTTCACTCCCGCCGGTGGGAACACTGGTACCCCTGAAGAAATTTCTCACCTGGTGCCCTTTGATTTGAGGCAGAATTTTCCCAATCCCTTCAATCCCTCCACCAGCATCGAATTCATACTCTTGGAACCCACCCGGGTCAATCTGGAGATTTTTGATCTGAAAGGCAGAAAAATAGCCACCCTGGCCGAGGGACACAAGTCCGCGGGTCGCCACACCGTGGAATGGAACGCCCGGGATCAGGCCAGCGGCATCTACTTCTACCGCCTGCGCACTGAAGCCGGAACCATCACCCGCCGGATGCTGCTGCTGAAATAGCCCCACAACCAAGCCCAACAGACACTCACGGGCCACACTCCTTTCCCTTGCTCCAATCCCTCCCGTTAGCATTACGGAATCATTACGGAGTCATTACGGAGTTAATCCGTAATGACTCCGTAATGATTCCGTATTGCTAAGGGGAACCAACTGAATTTTCAGACCGGAAACTCCCGGTAGAATGATGCGTAAATGCCCCGCTTTCCACTGGCCCCCGGAATTGCCACAACTGCCAATACATTGGCAATAAAGCGATTACTGCAAGTCGGCGGGAAGGCAAAAACCTGTGTTCAGAGGCTGCAAAAGAACACAACAGACATCCAAAGGCCAGGCTATTCACAAAGTCAGAAATTGTATTTTCGCAAATCCGAAGAGAAATACCTTGACAGAGAAGCGGGACGAAACAACTATCGATGTATTATGGATGGATTTACACGCCAATAAGTGTAACTGAATGTAGCAAGGACAGTAACAAAAATCGAAGCAAACCCAGAGCGCGGCGTCAGCCCGATGAGGTGAACGATGCAGAATCGGCCCGGTGAGGCCCAGATCAGAATTCGGGGCCAGCGATTGTCATTTTCTGGCGGAAGGATTAAACCGCGTTCAGACCAGAAATCCTCAGAGGCGGGGTCAGGGCCGTCGAACAGGGCAATACAGGCTTTAATGTCCACAAATGTCATCGCGATTGCACAAAAAAACCGCGTATTGCCCTCCTTTCTTGATTTTAAAGCTGAGCCGCCCACGCCTTCGGTCCAAGGCGCCAAGGCCAATTTCCACTCATCCCCAACAAACAAGCCCCAAGGAGTTCCACATGTATAAGTATTTGTTTATTCTGATGTTGTGCCTGTCGATGATCCCCTATAACGCGGCAGATATCGTGCTCAGCAATCTCACTGCTCCCGGGCAAAAACCGGCGGAAACGGCTGCCCCCACCAGCACCGAGCCCGCTCCGGCAGTTGCCACAGCCACCGCGTCCGACACCGAGAAAAGCGTTGTCAAGGATGTGAATCCTCCCCAGGTGCCCATCAACCCCGATGATTTCTTCAAGATCGTGGACAAGAACGAGCCCAAGGAGGAAAATCCGGTTCAGGAAACCGTTCCGGTGGAAAAACTTCCGCAGCTCATCAACCGCGAAGACCCCGTGAAGCGGATCCCTGCCCCTGAACCGGAGCCACCCAGGCTCCAGCCCAAGTTCATCACCGGTACCGAACCCCGTGAAGACGAAGCCCCGGGCGTCCAGCTCGATCCGAACGACTTCTTCAAGATCGTGGACAAGAACGAGCCCAAGGAGGAGAACCCGGTCCCGGTGACCATGGATCCCAACGATTTCTTCCAGCTCACCGATAAGAACCTGGTGAAAGACAAAGGTATGTATGACGATCCGCAGCCTTCCGCGACAACTCCAGCGCCCAAGGCAAAGGTCCGGGAAAGCGTCCCTGCCCGGGACAGCGGCGAACCCATCCGCGTGGATCCGGACGCCTACGAACCGGACAACTCCGCCTCCCAATACACAACGATAACGGTACATTTCACCCTCCAAACCCAGAACCACACCCTGCACACCACCACCGGCCAGGACTGGTACCGCTTCTACGCCTACACAGGCCAGGATTACCACTTCTACTCCACTGGTACCATCGATACCGACATCTACCTCTATGAGGATAACGGCACCACCCTGCTTGCCTATGACTGGGATAGTGGGGCCGGCACCAATTACGACCTGGTCTTCACCCCCACCACCAATGGCTACTACAAACTGAAGGTGGTGGGCTACAACGGCGGCGGCAACGGCGTGGGCGCCTATGTGTTCTGTTATATCTTCGAAGCGGACCCGGACATCTACGAGCCGGACAACTCTGCCTCGCAGTTCACGACGCTCTTTCCCATGACCTTTGATCGTATCCAAAACCATACCCTGCACAGCACCACCGATGAGGATTGGTACCGCTTCTACGGCATCTCCGGAATGACTTACACCTTTTGGTCCACCGGCAATACTGACTCACGGGTCTATCTCTATGAGGACGATGGGACCACGCAACTCGCCTGGGACGACGATAGCGGGACTATCACGAACTTCAGCCTGCCATTCGCACCCACAGCCCATGCCTGGTACAAACTCAAAGTGAATGGCTATGCCGGGGCGGTGGGAGCCTATACCTTTTATTACACTTACACGGCACCCGCGGATAGCTATGAGCCGGATAACAGCGCCTCTCAATACACATGGCTGTATCCCACTTCCGCCAACCAGATCCAGGACCATACCCTGCATAGCGACACCGATCAGGACTGGTTCCGGTTCTACGGCTACACCGGCAGATACTACACCTTTTACTCCACCTACAACACCGACACCGTGCTCTATCTCTATCAGGATAACGGAACCACGCTTATCGATTGGGACGACGATGACGAGGAAGGCCTGAACTTTTACCTCCAGTTCGCGCCCACCGCCACTGCCTACTACAAGCTGAAAGTGGTTGGCTATTCCACCGGATACTATGGCTTAAACTATAGCCAAGGCGCCGATCCGGATAGCTATGAGCCCGACAACTCCCCAACTCAATACACCGCAATTTCAGTGACTTCCACCCTCCAGACCCAGAACCACACCATCCACAGCGCCGATGACGAGGACTGGTTTCGCTTCTACGCTTTTACGGGGAGGATCTACAATTTCTATTCGACCGGCAACACCGATACCCGCGTCTTCCTCTATGAAGATAACGGAACCACTCTGATCGATTGGGACGATGATGACGGGGATGGCAATAACTTCAGCCTGCAATTCGCCCCCACGGCCAATGCCTACTACAAATTGAAGGTGGATGGCTTTAACATCGCCGTGGGCGCCTATGTCTTCAATTACCTCTACGGCGCCGACCCGGACAGCTATGAGCCGGATAACAGCTCCTCTCAATACACATGGCTGAATCCCGATTCCACCAACCAGACCCAGAACCACACCCTGCACAATAGCACCGATCAGGACTGGTACCGGTTCTATGGTTACACGGGCCGTATCTTCAACTTCCATTCCACCGGTAATACCGACACCGTGATCTATCTGTATCAGGACAATGGAACCACTCTGCTGGCTTCGGACGACCAAAGTGGTGCGGGCAACAACTTCCTGTTGGAATACGAGCCCACCGCCAATGCCTATTATAAGCTGAAGGTAGTTGGCTTCGGCGGAGCTGTGGGAGCCTACGTGTTCAACTACCACTACTATGCCAATCCGGATGCCTTCGAACCGGACGACAGCGCCGGCGACCCCACGGAGATAACTGTTATTGGCGGTTACACATCGTATCAGGATCATACCCTGCACAACACCATCGATCAGGACTGGTTCAGATTCCACGGCACAGCCACCGGAACCTATGAATTCTGGTCCACCGGCAATACCGACACTGTGGTCTATCTCTACCAGGATAACGGCACCACGCTGATCGTTTCCGATGACCAGGGCGGGGACGGCAACAACTTCCATCTCACGTACACCATCGGCGCCACGGCCTGGTACAAGCTGAAAGTGGTGGGCTACTACGGAGCTGTCGGAGCCTACAGATTCTATTATACCTATACGGCCCCGGCGGATGGTTACGAGCCAGATAATACAGCCCTCGAAAGCACTTGGGTGTATCCAAATACGAGCCTCCAGAGCCAGAGCCACACCATTCATGATGGCACGGATGTGGACTGGTTCAAGTTTTATGCTTACGCCGGCAGGATCTACAGCTTCTATTCCGCCTACACCACCGATACCGTGGGCTACCTTTACGCCAGCGATGGAACCACGCTGCTGTTATCCAACGACGACTACGGTGGCTATCTGAATTTCAGGCTGGATTTCGCGCCCACGACCTCCGGCAATTACTACCTGAAGGTGGCTGGATACGGAGGCTTTATCTGCGGTTTCTATGATTTGTTTTACTACACCTGGGCCCAACCGGACAGCTATGAGCCGGACAACTCGGCAACCCAGTTCACTGCTATAAACGTTTATGACACCAATCATACCCAGAATCACACGCTGCACGACGCCGACGACCAGGATTGGTTCAGGTTCTATGCTTACGCCGGCAGGATCTACCAGTTCTATTCCACCGGCAACACCGACACCCGCGTCTATCTCTATGAGGACAATGGCACCACCCAACTGGGCTATGACGACGACGACGGCGCCGGCCTGAACTTCCTGCTGGATTACGCTCCTTCTGTATCCGGGTTTTACAAGCTGAAGGTGTATCCCTTCCCCGGTTCGTGTGGAGCATATGTACTCAACTACCACTACTATGCCGATCCGGATGCCTACGAACCGGATAACTCGGCCACTGAGTACACGGCCATCACGCCTACCACGACGCTGCAAATCCAAAACCATACCCTGCACAGCACCACCGATGAGGATTGGTTCCGCTTCCAGGGCGTGGCGAACCGGACCTATACCTTCTACTCCACCGGCAATACCGACACCTACATCCACCTCTATCAGGACAACGGCACCACTCAGATCGCCGTTAACGATGACAGCGGCAGCGGTCTGAACTTCCATCTCGAGTTCGTTCCCACTGCCACGGCGTATTACAAGCTGAAGGTAATAGGCTTTGCCGGAGACATCGGGGCTTATGCTTTCTGCTACTCCTATTCTGCGGATTTAACTGCCCCCGCCAACGTCAACATCAGCATCACCGGAACCACGCTGACCATCCAGTGGAACGCCGTAACGAATGCCACCAGCTACCGCATCGAAGCCTCGGACAATCCCTACACCGGCTTTGTGATGGTTGGCACCTCCACCATCGCGTCCTGGTCCACGAGTGCGAGCGCCGCCCGCAAGTTCTACCGGATCATAGCTTTGAACTGAGCCAAACGCGAGCAAAGAGTGAGTGGTGAGTAGTGTGCCGTGACCATGGAACGGTGGAACGGAAGCTGCTCCCCACTCACGCTCCTGCTCTAACCTGAAAAGACTGTGCTGAATTTGGAGTCCGGCTGGCCTTCGTAACCTGTACGTAAACTTTGTAAAGCCTCATTTCAGCCCGGCCCGGGCTTTGATCCAGGCGGTGATATAGTCCAGCGCTTCCGGGGAGAAGGTCTGCTCGATTTTGGCGTATTCGTTCGGGTGTCCGGTCTCGCAGGGCTGGAAGAGGTGATTGAGGCCGGGAAACTCCTTCAGGGTATAGTCCTGGTTGCCTCCTTTTCCCAGGGCTGCCCCGATCGCGGCCAGGTTTTCCACGGAAGGCACCTGCAGGTCCAGAGAGCCGTTGACCGCCAGCACCGGGCATTGCACCTGTTCCAGAACGGGAGCCGGATCGTGCCGGAGGAACCAGAGCATCCAGGGGCTGGTCATCGCGGCAACATATTGGGTGGTAATGTCCTCTTTGGTGTAACCTTCGGGGATGGTGATCAGGCTGTCTGCGATAGCTTGCTCGATGAAATCCTGGAGGCGCGCCTGCAAACCATCCGTTTCGCCCCCGGCCAGGATAATATCGTAGATGCCTTCGCTCAGGGACATTTGGAGCTCGATCTCAGCTTCATCCGTATCCTCAGCCCGCCAGATCATTTCCTCCTGGCTCAGCAGCAGTTTGTCGCCGCGAACCCCAGGCCCCGCCAGCATCACGATGAATTTCACCTCCGGGGAGCCCGCCGCCACCAGGGGAGCGATGATGCCGCCTTCGCTGTGGCCGATCAGACCAATGTCGCCGATCTCCTTCCGGGTTTTCAGATACTCCATGGCACTGCGCACGTCGGTGGCAAAATCCTCCGAGGTGGCGGTGGCGAAATCCCCCTCGGAAGCGCCATAGCCCCGATCGTCGAAACGCAGCACGGCGATCCCGTTGCGGGTGAGATGGTCGGCGATCACCCAGAAGGGTTTATGCCCCACGATCTCCTCATTCCTGTCCTGTGCCCCGCTGCCCGAGATCAGCACCACGGCCGGAGAAGGCCCCTCCTTTTCAGGCAGGGTGAGGGTTCCGGCCAGTTTGATCCCGGCTCCGGGATTGGGAAACCCGATCTCCTCCACCAGATAGGGAAAGGGCTCTTGGGGTTCCTGTGGCCTGACATAAACCGGTTTTCCCAGCTCTTCGCGCTGCAGCTCCAGCGGAAATTCATAGCCGGATTGTTTGAACACGCCTGTGAAGACGCCGTCCTTCCATTCGCCCTCGTATATGATGGGCGGGCGGTCACCCACCACCGTCAAGCGATTGTCCACAAAGCTGATGCTGCTTAGTGGCAGGCCGAACGCCCCCTGGTCCGGACTGTCGAAGGTGGCGGACAGGCTGTCGCCGCTACCGGTGATGTGCAGCACGATCCTAAGTTTTTGTCCCATAGCGTCCAGCATCCCGTGCCAGTCGCCCGCGATGTCTTGTGCGGTAACGCTTCCCACGGCCAGCAAGGCGGCCAGGATCAAGATCATTGTTTTCACATTGAACTCCTTTATATGTCTGAAGATGTCGTTAGTTTCATCTGCGTGGGCGATGGCTCGCTCCGCGACCAGTTTTAACAGATTCATTTGGAGCAGGCCGTTCAGCCGGCGGGGAAGCTTGGTGGTGGGGACGAAAAGGCTTCATTAATTATATCAACTGCGGGCAAAGTGATGCCGATCACGCACAAGGCGATCAGAAACTGCACTTTCATTGGAGCCTCCCCTGATGCTCAGCTATTGAGAACTGCTTTCATATTCTTTATATCCTGTCAATAAGAATCTGTCCGGCTGGGCCACCAGCTTGGCAGCGCAGGTTACGGTGGCTTTGTTTCCACAACAGGGAACTCCATGTCTGGCAATGGGCTGGCACCATTGGTATTAAACGGCTCTTGCTTGATAGCCTTAATCAAGTCTTAATCAAGCCTTAATCAAGCGTTAATTGTTAACGCTTGATTAAGGCTTGATTAAGACTTGATGAAGGCTATGGGGAAAGAGCGGGGTGAGAGGGAAGTAAGGCTGCAAAATAAATGGACCAAAATACTTATGAGGGTTACTCGCCTATAAGTGGACCAAAAAGTGGACTAAAATAGTGGGCCACCTGTGAACCAACTAGTGGACAAATAACCGGACTAACAATTTCTGAATAGTGCCCTTTCCTTATCAAATTCACCTGCCTGGAGCACCAAATCCTGGCTGCCCGATCCCATTCCTAAAGAGCGTTTAATGATCCGTATCAGCGCTGGAAGCGCGGCATTCCATAGCTTGGGGTGGAGCGCAGTGGAACCCCAGGGATAGAACAAGCAAACATAATTAAGCCCCAAAAGGGGCGACACCTAAATCGAAAACATTATTTGCAAATAAACTGTGTCGCCCCTCCGGGGCTTGGACGAAACATGGGGTAATCCTTCCCCAGGGTTCCGCTACGCTCCACCCTGGGCTATGTTTGTTTCGCCCTCCGGGCTTCATTAGATCCTCTGAAGGCATGGAGGCGGGCTGTGGTGAGGCTCCCGCAAGCGGGGATCTACATCCCCTCCTTACAACAGCATTGGCATATTAGCAATGAACAACGATCCTGGCATGTCATACGATAGACAACCGTATTGAATGGTTGGGACTGTTTGTGGTATGGCCATCCGAACTGACAGGATATTCCTGGTGGAGCAATTGAATATCTCTCCAGAATTGGTTTCAGCGCTTCTGAACAGCAATCCGCCTGCTTTGGATCAGGAATATTACGCTAATATGCGTTACGCAACTATGCGTAATCTGAACACATCCAAATCTCCCCCTCGCTGAACATTTTTTTGAAGCAGATGGAATCGAGTTCGTTCCCTTTCCAGGATGGACTCTAATCTCTATTGGCCAAATCGGACTACCCTCACCAACAGAAGCCGGAGAGAAGATGGAGTGGCACCGTGAATACCCTTACAAAAGGCAATCACAACTATCTGAAATGGGATATAATCAATCCGTATTCAATAATGCCAGATTCTTCAGCCGGTTGGCGATATCGGCATTGAACTGTTCATCGCTGGCCGAGGGATCGCGGGTGTCCAACCACACCTGGCAGGGTGCCTTGCCACAGAAAGCGCAGGAGGAAAGCCCCTTTGCGATCACGCAATCGTAGATGGGGCAATGATCCCGGTCATAGAACACCGCCCAGGGGATTCTGCCCTCCAGTTCAGTGCAGCCGGCGCACTCGGTTTGCCAGGCCTTGCAATCGGTGCTGCAGCAGACGCCGCAGACGCTTAGTTTGTTCATTATTCCTCCCTGGCTATTTATGGAGCCTTGGTGCAGCATCGGCTTACGGGGATGGCGCTCCGGAAAGCGTTGCTGAGATTATTCATTTCCAGGAATCCGGGTAAGTTTTCCTTGGGGGCTGGGAAGCGCCTGCAGGCGAGACGCCTGCGTTCCTCTGCTACGCCGCATTTCCATCTTTTCTCTCTTCTCTTTTCTCTCCCCCCAGGCTTCCCTCATTTTTCTCATTTCTCATTGTAAAATCAATCCCCAGTGCCAAGCAATGCTGGCGGTCCCCGCCTGCAGGCGAGACGCCTGCGTTCCTCAGCTGCGCTGCATCTTTTCTCTCTTCTCTTTTATCTTTTCTCTTTTTTCCCCCTCTGTTTTAATCAAACACCCCCGCCCGGGCAGAGCTGCTTCAGGATGGCGATGGCATGGTCTTTGGCGCCTTCGCCGTTTTCCGCCACGGGTCCTACGCAGGAGGGGCAACCCATCTCGCAGGGGCAGTTGTTCGCCAGTTCAAGTGCGGCAGCAAGGATGCGATCGTGGAGGTCAAAGAGTTTGCGGGAGAGCCCGATGCCGCCAGAGATATTGTCGTAAAGAAGGATCACGGGATTGCCGCCGGCAAGGGGGGAGTTGTCCTCGGCAAAGACACCGAGGTCCTGGCGATCGCACATCACGAAGAAGGGCGAAAGGTTGCCCAGCAGGTAGGCCAGGGCGGAAAGCCCGCTCTGCATGTGCACCGCCGCCTCGGCCAAGCGATGGCAGCGCGGGCAGAGGGTGATCAGATTATCCGGCTGGTTCGCCTCCTCCAAAGTGGTAAATTTGCGCCGGGGGATGATGTGGTGGACATCGTGGGCCCGGCTGGATTCCACAAGGCCGCAATGCTTGCAGCGATGATCGTCCCGCTGGCGGATCTGAGCGCAGAGCCGGCCCCAGGAGCTGCCATAGTCGTTGGAGTCGTTGCGCCACAAGCCCTGCTGCCGCACCTTGGCCACCGTATCCGGGCTGAGGGCGATCCACCAGGCAACGGTTTCCAGCACGGAGGGCGGCAGGTTCAGGTCCTCATAGCCCAGCACTTCCTGGGTGAGGAAACGCAGTTTTTTGAATCCGGTGATGGTGGTGGTTACCCGCACCTGCCCCAGATATTTATCCGCACCCCGGCAGGCCTTGCGGTTCTGCAGGGAAAGCAGTTCGATATCGGTCTGCTGTTGGGTTTGGGTGAAATAGTTCACGCTGATGGGCTCCACCTCCACCTTGCGCTGCTCCAGATCGAGCTTGCGGACGATCCAGGTATCCCCCTTGTCCAGATAAATGGCGTTGGGATGGGTCATCCAGAGGGCGCTGCCACCGTCCACATAGCCCAAGAGTTCGTCTTCATGATTGATCTGAAGCTGGCTCGAGATGTTGCGCAGGGAAACCCCCGCCGCCGGATAGGCATCCAGGATGCCCACATAGCGGTTGCCTGCCTTGCGGATCTGCCCGTCCTGCACCAGGATCTGCAGATGGGGAAAGATGTGCTCGCTGCCCAGGCTCCCAAAGCCCTCCTCCTCCAGCAGCGCCAGGTCGTGAACCGCGCAGAGAAGCTGCTGCTGCAGGATCTCAGGATGGTTGGGGGCAATCAGGGCATGCTCGGGATTGTTTTCAAACAGATATTCCGGGTGCTGGCAGATATATTGGTCCAGGGGGTTAGCGCTCGCCACCAGGATGGCCAGGGCGGTGTTGCCCTTTCTGCCGGCCCGGCCAGCCTGTTGGCGGGTGGCGGAGATGGTGCCGGGATAACCATTCAGGAAAACAGCGTCCAAACCGCCGATATCGATCCCCAGCTCCAGGGCGTTGGTGGAGACCACCAGCCCGATCCTGCCTTCGCGCAGCTCGGTTTCTATCTCGCGCCGCTTTTCCGCCAAATATCCGCTGCGGTAGCTGCGCACCCGGCTGGCCAGGGAGTTGTTGTTCATCAGGTAAAGATAGAGTATCTCCACACTGCGGCGGGGCCCGCAGAACAGCAACGCCTGGCCGGGGGTCTTCAGAAAACCCCGGGCAATGGCGGTGGATTCGATCAGGGCGCTGCGGCGGATGCCGAGTTTGCCATCCACCAGCGGGGGATTGAGGATCAGGAACACCCGTTTGCCATGCGGCGAGGCATCACGATCGATCAGCCGTACCGGGCTTTCCAGCAGGTCTTCGGCAAGCTGGCGGGCATTGGCGACCGTGGCAGAGGTGCAAATGAACTGCACAGCGCTGCCATAGAGGGCGCAGACCCGCTTCAGGCGGCGCAGCACATTGGCAAAGTGGGAACCAAAGACCCCGCGGTAGATGTGCACCTCATCGATCACCACCCAGTGCAGATTGGCAAAGAATCCGCTCCAGAGCGTGTGATTGGGCAGGATCGCCAGATGCAGCATATCCGGATTGGAAAAGATCAGCTGTGCCTGTTTGCGGATGCTGCGGCGGGCTTCGCTGAGGGTGTCGCCGTCATAGACCCCGCAGTTGAGCCTGGGCAGGCGGGGATACCGGCGCTGGAGGTCAAGCAGCAGTTCCAACAGCTTTTGCCGCTGATCCTGCGCCAGCGCCTTGGTGGGGAAAAGCAGCAAAGCCCGGCTCTGGGGTGCGATCAGAAGTTGCTGCAGGATGGGAAGCTGATAGCAGAGGCTTTTGCCGCTGGCCACCCCGGTGCTGATCACCAGGTTTTCCCCGTTCAGGGCGGCATCCAGTGCCTGGCGCTGATGGGCAAAGAGAGCCTTGATCCCTCTTTCCTGCAGCAGGTTGATCAGCTCCGGCCGCAACTGAGGCGGAAAATCCTCCCAAGTGGCCGCCACCGGTTCCAGTTCCTGGCGGGCGACGATGTTTTCCCTGAAGTGGCGATGGCTGAGCAGGGACTGGATATAATCGTCCACATCCAGGCCGGAGAGAGAATTGCTCACTTGATGACCGAGATCCTCTGGAGGAAGGTTTGATCCTGGCAGCTTAGCTTCAGCAGATACACCCCGGCGGGAAGACGCAAGCCCTGCCCGCCGCTGTGGAAGGCCGTGATCCCTTTCTGCTTTAGCAGCAGGCGCCCCCGCAGGTCGTAGAGCGCCAAATCGAAGGTCAGTTTGGCGGGATTGGAGATGGAAAAATCCCCGGAAGTGGGATTGGGGTAGGCTTTCAGCGTTACAGACGGCGCCAGGGCGTCAGAATTGCCCACAAAGCCGCCCTGGCCGGTGATGATGATATTGTCCAGATAGAGCGCAAAGGAATCCCAGGAAACGCACTGCCAGGCCAGGTGGACGCTTTGGTTCTTCCAGTAAAGCAGGTCATATTCATATTCCGTCCACTCCGCCGGCACCGGGATATAGCCGCAGGAACTAACCGAAACAAAGCTGGCGGGATCAGCATCGGTGGTGGAGATCAGCAGCCGCAGGCGTTCCAGGCCATAATCCGCCGTGTGCGAACGCGCCCAGAAGCTCACCCGGGGTTGTTCTCCCAGGTTCAGTCGGGGAGAGATCAGCCAATCCGAATTGGGGGGATTAAGGCTGCTCATCGCCAGCGCCATCTGGGTGCCCTGCTGGGGTAAGACCCCGGTCAGCGGAGGTTGGGTGAGTGCCGGGGCGAAGCAAAGCCAGGCCAGGCTTTCCCCCTCTCCGGGGAAATCCGCTTCGTCCCAGCTCCAGGTGGGCGAGCCGTCCAGATCTAGGTTAAGCCAGCCCGGGATCACCTGCGAAAAGGGAATGCACTGCTCAAAGCCCTGCGCCAGGATGAGATCGGGGATGGTGCCCGGGACATGGACAGAGACTGTATTGGAGGCATCGGAAAGCTCACCCAGCGGATTCACCGCCTTCACGAAATAGTGGTAAGTGATCCCGCTCTGCACTTCATAATCCTGATAGGAAGTCCCGGCGCAGATGGCAAAGAACTGGTTGTTGCGGAACACCCGGTAATGGTCCACATTCCCGGTCTGGGGCGGTTGCCAGGCCAATTGGACATGATCATCATTGAAAAAACCGCTCAGGTTTTGAGGCGGGGAGATGCCTTCGCCGCGGATGGTAAATGACCACAACGCTCCGGGGTAGATTTCACCACCATGATGCCCAATCACTTGCCAATAATAGGTTTGCAACAGCTGCCAGGGTTCCGGAGGGTTCCACTCCAAGACGGCAAGACCGCTGGCAACCAGGGCCAGGTTTTGCTGTGAAGTGCCCAGCCAGAGGTCAAAGGAGGCAGCATCACTTTGCCAGGCGAGCGGACTGTCCGGTTCCACCCCGCTGGCCTGATCCGGCGGCAGGGGTTGATGCGGGGTATAATTCACCACGTCCAGCTCCAAACGCAGATTGGGGGCGGAATTGCGGGCAAAGGTGTAAGTAGGAGGCAAGGCGGCGGGATCAGGATTGATGTTCATGTCCGTAAACACGATGCCCCGCACCACCGGAGTGGCAAAGCAGAGGAATTCATCGGCGGTGGAGCTGCTGCCCGGGCTGTTTTCATCCACGGCCACCAGCAGGTTTTGATCGCCATTGTAAAAAAAGGGGGTGTCCAGCTCGATGGTCAGCCAGCCCTGTCCGGGCAAGCCGCCGGAAAAATCGGCAGGGCTGAGAGTGCCGTCATAGACCAGGCTGAGGCTGTCCAGGGGAACCCAGCCTTCCAGAAAGTCCCGGTTGGTGTGCCCCAGCCACACCTGCCAGAGGGAGTTGTTCTGATAGAACAGGGAGCCGGAAACGCTGTATTGGAAAGCGATGGAGCTGATCAAGCCGGAGGAATTGATCTGGCTGGCCAGATAGACCTGCTGCGAAAAGCTGAAATTGCGCGCCGCCTCGATCGGCAGGCTCTGGTTGGTGAGTGTGCCATTGCCGATCTGGATGATCTCCGCTCCCAGCAGGGAGAGGAGGGTAATAAGCGGCAGGAGCAGCGCTTTGCGCATTCAGGTCTTCTTTTTCCAGAGGGTTAGCTGCAGCTTTTTCAGTTCATACCGGCGTCCGCCCTGGCGCAGGGTTTGCAGCAATTCCTGCGGCTCGGCCAGCAGCTCGAAGTGGTTGCCCAGGATGTCCTGCAGCCCTTCCAAGCAGGTGTAGGGTTCGCCATCCTTGCGGAAACCGCCGACCCTGTGCTCTGGCAGGGTGGTTTCATCCTTGAAATCATAGCCATCGGCGATGGCCAGGATACCTCCGGGAACCAGGCGGGTGTGGATCTGCTCCAGAAAACGGAGGGGATTGATGGCACCTTCAACGGCATTTTCCGCCAGGATAAAGTCGTAGCCGCTGAACTTCTCCACCAGATTGGAGACATCCGCCTGCCAGAACTCCACCCTGTCTGCGGTTTCCTGCAACCCGAAATCCTGCAGCCGCTGTTCGATGTGGCTCTGGAGCTCACCCTCGTCGTTGCGCAGATAGCGGATGAAGCCTTTTTCCTTCATGGCAGTGGCGATCCGGATGAGGCGGGCGGTGAAATCCAGGCCGATAACCTGGTCGAAGTGCCGGGCCAGCTCGAAGGTGCTGCGCCCGGTCTTGCAGCCCAGATGCAGGGCTTTTCTCCCTTTGCCTGAAGGCAGCCAGGGTTGCAGGGCCTCCAGCAGGGTCAAGGCAAAGTTCGGCCGCCCCAGGGGGCTTTCACCCCAATTGGCATCGCACCAGGGCAGCAGGGCGGGATCGGATTCATAGGGTTCGTCGTGAATGGTCAGCTCTGCAGCGCTTTCCACATAGCGGAAGCCGGCATGCTGGTAGAAATGGCGGCGGAAGGCATAGCGGGAATTGCGCAGCGCCTCGTTGCCGGTGGAGATCCAAGAACCGCCCTTGATCAGATTGTGCCTCCCATCGAAGGTGGGCACGCTGAAATCATCATAGATGGGATGTATTTTGAAGCCCGGGAAGGGATGGATCGGCGTTTCCGTCCATTGCCACACATTGCCGATGATGTCATAAAACTCGCCGAAGGCAAAGCGGTCCACCGGGCAGGAGGAGCAGAAATGCTCCAGATTGATATTGCCCGGGGCCTTGGTCCACCAGGGTTGGTCGCTATCCAGATGCAGGTCCCGCAGGCGATACCATTCCTCCTCGCTGGGCAGGCGGATGGGCCTGCCGGTGCGGGCAGCTTTCCAGTTGCAGAACGCCTTGGCCTCCAGATAGTTGACCTCCACAGGCCAGTTCCAGGGCAGGGGAATCTCGCTGGCCATGCAACGCAGCCGCAAAGAACCTTCCGCATCCCTGATCCAAAAGCGCGGCAGCTCCGCCTGCTGGAAGGTCTTCCAAGCCCAGCCTTCCTGAGTCCAGTATTCCTGCTTCTGGTAACCACCATCCTGGATGAACTCGTGGAACTCTAGGTTGGAGACCAGATGGCGGGAGGCTTTGAAGCCCTCCACCTCATAGCTGGCGCTGCCATATTCATTGTCCCAGCCATAGAGCGGATCGCTGTCGTCCCGGCCCAGACGGACAGTTCCGCCCTTAACCGGCAGCAGTTCGTTTTGGGGGGCTTCACCCCGGTCTTCGCACAGTTTCCAGAATTCCAGCTGGCGCACCCGAGACAGAGGAAGCTGGCGGATCAGCACAGAAGAGGTTTCCAGATGGATGCGCTGGTGTTCGATGCCCATCACGATCGCCCACCAGGGGCTGGCCCATGTGATGCCGGTTTCATCCAGCGGCAGCTCCGAGATCAGCGCATCCACCCTGGCCCGCACCAGATCACGATAGCGGCGGACTTCCGGGATCGGGGGCCAGTTGTAATTCGCCTCGTTCAGGTCGTCCCAGCTCATTTCATCCACACCTACGGCAAACATCGATTCGAAGGAGGGATTGAGCCGCTGGCTGAGCACCCGGCCGATGATCAGTTTGTTGATGTAAAACACCGCTGTGTGGCCCAGATAGAAGACCAGCGGATGCCGCAGAGGATCCGCCCGCAGGTAGAAGGCGGCGTCATCCGCCAGGCTTTCATAGAGCTTTTCATCGATCGTGTAGGTTTGGTGGAAATAGTGGCGCACCTGCTCCCGCAAGCGCATGGGATCGCTTTCAGACAGCACCAGGGTGCGGATTCCCTTGATATCGTCCATGGTTCGAACTCCTTGTCTTCTGCTGGGATTCAAATCAGCTTTTTGTCATCTTCAGCATAATGACCTTTGCTGTCAAGCCCAAAATATGCCGGGGAGAGGTAACGCAAGCGCCATCAGAGCCAGGGAAAAACAGAGTGCAAAGGAGAAAAGGAGGATTTTTTAACAATGAGAAAGGAGAATTAATGAGAGAAATGAGAATAGACTTCAGAGAAAAGATGGGCCGCCAGTATAGGATCGCAAACGTCCCGTTTGCGGCAGGCGGGACGCCTGCGTTCCTCTGCTGCGCCGCACCTTTCCACCTTTTCACCTTTCCACCATTCCACTTTTCCACCTTTACACCTTTCAACCTCTAACCTCATTTTTCTCATGTCTCATTGTAAAAAAATCCTCTCATCTTTCTCATGTCTCATTGTAAAAAATTCTTTCCCCTTGCCAGATTTGTCCTGCCCGGCATTTTGGTCAACATCCATTCCAGACAAGGAAAGCATATGAACCTGAGGAAGCCAGCCTTTGCCCTCTGCGTGATGCTGCTCAGTGCAGCGATGGGGATCGCTTCGCGCCGCTGGGGTTATCTGCTGCCATCTTTTCTGGCAGATTTCGCTGGCGACACCATGTGGGCGCTGGCCTTCTTTGCCTTGTTCCGGATGGTGCTGCCCCGGCTGAAATTGTGGCAGGTGGCGCTGCTCACCTTCGGCTTTGCCATTGGCATCGAATTCAGCCAGCTCTGGCATCCCCTGTGGCTGGATTTCCTGCGGCAAACCAAGGCGGGTGGACTGCTGCTGGGCTTTGGCTTCCGCTGGAGCGATCTGATCTGTTACGCTTCAGGTTCTGCTCTCGGTTTTCTCTTCTTTTGCGGACTGGAACCGGATGGCAAAGAAGTTGTGAAAAAGCCACAATAAGCCGTTGAAAAGCTCCTTGGGAGCGAAACAATTTAGCTCAGGGTGGAAACCCTAGGTCAAGGGAATATATAGAGTTATGAAGCCCTGGAGGGGCGACACCCCAAACCAAAACGTTATTTACCAAGGAGTTGTATCGCCCCTCCGGGGCTTGATTGTGTTTGTGTGTTCTATCCTTGGGGTTCCGCTGCGCTCCACCCCAAGCTATGGAATGCCGCCCTTCCAGGGCT
>CAZVXK010000055.1:0-10427 GCA_964631665.1 uncultured Candidatus Cloacimonadota bacterium
GGAGTCATTACGGATTAACTCCGTAATGACTCCGTAATGATTCCGTATTGCTAATCAGAGGGAAGGATGCCAGGAACAGTTTGGATGCCAGTCCATCACCAGTCC
Source organism: uncultured Candidatus Cloacimonadota bacterium (assembly GCA_964631665.1). Taxonomy (GTDB): domain Bacteria; phylum Cloacimonadota; class Cloacimonadia; order Cloacimonadales; family Cloacimonadaceae; genus Syntrophosphaera. Next base: position 106 of record CAZVXK010000055.1, read on the forward strand.
ATCCCCAAACCAGTAAACCAATGTCAGTAGGGATGTTGCAGGTTTTCAGTCAGTTTGTGTCTGGTCCGTTTGAAGCGGATCTGCGGGGATGCAGGAACTTAAAGACCAGGATGGTGATATCGTCCTTGTATTTATCGGGATCAGAAAAGAGGCGGACGCCGGAGAGAATGGCTTTGGCAGTGGTTTCAGGATTGGGTTGATAGAGTTTTTTGATGATCTCTTCCAGGCGTTCGGTACCGAAAAACACTTCTTTGGAACTCATCGCCTCCGTGATGCCATCGGTGAAGAGGATGATCTCGTCCTGGGGATTCAGAAAGAGGCATTCCTGACCGATCTCGATTTGTTCAAACACTCCCAGGGCAGTGGAATGGGTTTGTCCATATTTGACCACTTCACGACCGGCTTTGCGAAGATATACCGGAACGTGTCCACAATTGGAAAAACAAAGCTTCCCGTCCCTCAGATCCAGGATTCCCAGTACGATGGTAACGAAATTCGATTCCAGATTGTTTTTCACCAGGAACCGGTTGAGTTCAGTCATGATCTGGGTGGAATCGCCACGGAAACCGGCGATGGATCTGATGAAAGTGGTGACCATGGTCATAGTCATGGCAGCCACGATCCCCTTGCCCAGCACGTCCGCAATCACAAAACAGAAATGATGGTCGTCGATCAGAAAGTAATCATAGAGGTCGCCTCCGATCTCTCCCGCTGGTTCCAGGATGCCGTAGGCCTGGATCTCCGGGACCGGTGAAGCCAGCTGCAGGTTCGAGGGGATCAGATTCTTTTGGATGGTGGAGGCAAACATCACCTCATTGAAGATTTGGTTCTTCTCCGCGGTTATCTGCTTGAGGTTTTCAATGTATTCCCTGAGTGAACTCTGCATCAGGGAGAGGGAATCGGAGAGGCTTTGGATCTCAAAGATATTGGTGGACACCTGAATCGGAGTATCAAAATCACCCGATCCGATCTGACCTGCTGCCGAGGCTAATTGCTTCAGCGGTTTGCTTAGGATATGGGTGCGGGCATAAATGATGATGCAGATCATCAGAAACACCACCAGCAGGGTGAGGAAATTGATCAACAGCAAGGAATTAAGATCAGCAAACACCTCCGAACTATCGATCGCAATAGCCAGTACCCATTGATTGGACTGCATCGGAGCGAAATAGAGCCACTTGTCCTGGAAGTAGGAATGTCCGAGCATGCGTTCAAAACCAGTTTCCCCCAACAGCATGCGTTTGCCCAGATTCCGAAGTTGCAGGTCTTCATATTCATCCGCCAGATCAAAGATCGTATAATTCAGAATCAATGAATCAGCCGGATGGGAAACGATGGTGCCATTGTTCGAGATCAGAAAAGTGATGCCCGATTCCTTGATCCGCAAGGGTAGAACGACTTCCTGCAACCTGCCCAGAGCTGCATCCAGGCGCAGCATTCCAATAATCTCTTCCCCTTGATGCAAGGGCAGTGAATAGGAACTAATCATCTGCCTCACCCCGTCGGCATCGAACCAGGGATCGCTCCAATATTCCCGCCCGGTTAGCAGGGGAATGTGAAACCAGTCCTTAAACTGATAATCGCTACCGGTCAGAACCTTCACTTTCAATGAATCAGATTCCAAAAACCAGATGGTGCTGTTCATCCCCAAATCGGGTTGGAAGGCAATACAGATGGACCGGACCTCCGTATTGTCCCGTAACATCTGTTCGATATGGATGCGGTCTTCCGCTTCGGTGAGCATGTCCAGTTCCCTCAGATTGCGATAGCTTTTACCCAGGGACATCAGTTTGTTCAGTTTGTTGTCTATCAGCAGCAGTTTTTCATTGGCCAGGCTGGAGATGGTGTCACGGGCATTCGACACCATAACCCCTCCCACCAGCAGCCTGGTGGCAGCGATCGAGATGGTGAACACGATCACCAGCAGGATGAACATGAATGAGATCAAGCGATAGGCAAAGGACTTAGTTTCTTTCTTGGAGGTCATGGGGGAAGAATTGACGATAGGGGATTTTTTGTGAGAGAAGACCATGTTTGAACAGAAGATTCTGGGCAAAATCGAAATCTTCCTGAGTGAGCTGTCCGAGCTGGTCCGGTTTGGCCAGAATCAGCTCCTTCATCTTATCCAGCATCCAGGCTTGATGGGAGCGATTCGCCGCAATATGGTCTCTGCGCATCAGCCTGATCACCACATCAAGGGTTTCCTGGGGGTGGTTCAGAGCGTAGATCCAGCCGTCAAGGGTGGCTTCGGCGAAGGCGATACAGGTTTTAGTGTTGTTCTCAAAGAATTCCCGGGTGGTGTAAATCCCATCTTCCACAATGTTGTAGCCTGCATCGCTGAGGCGGATTTCAAAGATCTCCTCCGGATCTAAGCCAGCCATCAATACCTGGTGATATTCATTGTAGAGCATCACATTCATCACATCGATGGCGTCGTTGAGCAACAGGTTCACCGACCAGTCGATCGGAACGATCTGCACATCGAGATCCTTTTCACGAAAGAAGATCAGCGAAGGTTCCCGGAAATCGTTTCTCCACAGACCGGCCTTTTTCCCGTTCAGATCTCTGATCTGGCTAAGGCTGGGGGATCGTTTCCCCACCAGCATGATCGCAGATTTTTGGGAAATCTGCGCCAGATTGACCAGTGGATTTTCCGGCGTGGATCTTGACAATGCAGAACTGAGGAAGAGGGTGACAATATCGCTGCTTTTATTCACAAGTGATTCATAGGCTGGATCATCAGGGCCCCCGCTCTGGATCTGAACATCGAGCCCCAAATCGCGATAAAAACCCTTTTCCAGAGCCATGTATACACCAGCGAACTGGGCCTGATGGCGCCATTGGGGTCGAAAACGCACAGGGGTAAGCGAATCCTGATCGGTAAAGACCAGGGTGGTATCAGGGGTGGAACCGCTGGCCGGACTTGTCTTGGTGCATTGAACGCAAAAACACGCCAACAAAGCCAAGGCGGTACAAATCACCCATCCCCGAAGGGGGCTGCTGTTCAGACTTGTTCCAAGTACCGGGAATCCGGTCGATTCGCTCATCTCACATACCTTAACCATCTTTTACTGTGCAATCATTTGCTGTGAATAGCAAAGCCATGCAAATCAAATGCAGTGTGATGGCAAGCTTTTTTATGCCCAAATCATGCCATATTTCTGATCCTGGCTGTGGAAATTTTTACACAACAGGGGAGATGCCTTGTCAATTGGCACTTTATCTTGTGCAAGTTCTGGAGATAAAGAGTGCGGTTTTATTTCTTGGTTTGATAGCTCCAGGCAGCGGCAAAGAAATCCCGGAACAGGGGATGCGGCTTGTTGGGCCGGGATTTGAATTCCGGATGGAATTGCACCCCCAGATGAAAATCATTGGCAGGCAGCTCAATTATCTCCACCAACAGTCCATCCAAAGAGAAACCGGTGAGTGCCAGTCCGTGTTTTGTGATATCAGCCCGAAACGAGTTGTTAAATTCATAACGATGGCGATGTCGTTCTCTGATGGCAGCTACCCCATAAACTTTGTGGGCCAGGCTGTCTTTGACCAATTCACATTCATAGGCACCGAGGCGCATGGTTCCGCCCACCATATCAATGTACTGCTGGTCTTCCATCAGATGGATCACCGGATAGGGATTCAGTTCATCGAATTCTGTGCTGTTGGCATCTTTCAAACCACAGACGGAACGGGCAAATTCGATCACCGCCACCTGCATACCAAGGCAGATGCCCAAAAAAGGAATATTATGGGTGCGGGCATAATTGGCGATGCAGATCTTGCCCTCGATCCCGCGCACTCCAAAACCGCCGGGGATCAGAATTCCATCGGAATCCTGAAGTTCCCGGTCCAGATCACCTGGTTTGAAGCTGCGTTCAGAATCCACCCATTTGATCACCAGTTTTTTCCTGTGATAGGCAGCAGCATGATGCAAGGCTTCCTCGATGCTCTTGTAAGCATCCTGGTGTTTGATGTATTTGCCGCACACGGCAATCTGCACTTTTTCGCCACCTGCATAGCTATCCTCCAGAAACTGCAGCCAGGCGTCCATCTGCATGGGTTTTACTTCCAGACCGAAATGCCGGCAGATGATCTCATGCACACCAGCTTTCTGGAAGACAAGGGGCACCTCATACACACATTTTACGTCGATAGCATTGATCACCTGGGAACGTTGGACATTGGTGAACAGCGCCAGTTTGGTATAGATATCGTCGTCAAAGGGCTTTTCCGAACGGCAGAGCAGGATGTCCGGCTGGATACCGATCTCCCTCAGTTTATAGGCACTATGCTGGGAAGGTTTGGTTTTCAGCTCTCCGGCGGAACGGATGTAGGGGACATAGGTGAGCAGGATATAGAGAGTGTTTTGAAATCCCAGATCCAGCCTCAATTGACGGATCGCCTCCAGAAAGGGCAGGCTTTCGATGTCGCCCACCGTTCCGCCGATCTCGGTGATCACGATATCATAGCGGTCACTTAGTTTCTGGATGCGGCTCTTGATCTCGTTGGTAACGTGGGGGATCACCTGGACGGTTTTCCCTAAATAGACACCCTTGCGTTCGTTTTGGATCACGCTTTCATAGACCTGGCCGGCGGAGCAACTGGAAACCCGGGTCAGGGCTTCATCCACGAAGCGTTCGTAATGCCCCAGATCGAGATCTGTTTCAGCCCCGTCATCGGTTACGAACACCTCTCCATGCTGATAGGGGCTCATGGTGCCGGGATCCACATTCAGATAGGGATCGAATTTCTGGGTTGCCACCCGGCAACCCATGGATTTGAGCAAAAAACCGATGGAAGCGGTCGCAATGCCCTTCCCCAGCGAGGATAGAACTCCGCCCATTACAAAGATGTACTTTGCCACTGAAACCTCTGTGTCTTTATAGATTCCTGCAGAGCAGACCAGCCGCTGTTATGCTTTCTGGCGGCCGGTTTGCTCTCAGGTTTGGTTTTTTTATTCAGATCAGGCTGCGCAGCTCCTGCAAGGCTTCTCTGATCACCTGCACCGTGTAGTCAAGATCTTCATCCGTATGCCGGTAACAGATATAACCGTGATGATAGGGTTGCAGGAATACTTTACGCCGGATCAGTTTGGTGTAGAATTCGGTGCGCAGGGTCTTGTAAAGACCGGTCTCATCCTTGGGGAAAGTGATGAAGGGCATCCAGGGAGCACCACTGAAACGGGCGGGAACACCTGATTCCGCCAGTACTTTTTCCACTTGGGCAGCAAACTTGTATCCTTTTTCCGCAATCACATCCAACACCTTGTCCCGCTGGAGGATCTCGATCGTTTTCAGGGCTGCCACCTGGGCGTCGCTATTGGGGAAAAAGGTGGATGAAAGAAACACCTTGTCCGCCAGCACGCTCATCACTTCCCTTTTGCCCACCAGGGCGGCGATGGCATATCCATTGGCCATGGCCTTGCCAAAAGTGGCCAGATCAGGTGTGACGCCAAACAGGGCACCGGCACCGCCGAGATGGCAACGAAATCCGCTGCGGATCTCGTCAAAGATCAGCACGCAACCATACTTGTCGGCAAGCTGGCGCACACCTTCCAGGTAGCCGGGTTTGGGCATCTGGACTTCTGCAGCCAAAGGGTGGCCCACAGGAGTAACGATGATGGCCGCCATGTCATTAGCATGCCGTTTCAGGATGTCTTCCAACTGGTCCGGGTCGTTGTAATGGAATTCGATCACATCCTCGTAGAACTTTTCCGGGATGCCGCCCTTCACTTCCACGCACCAGTCGTGCCAGCCGTGGTATCCGCAACGGGCGATCTTCAGCCTGCCGGTATAAGCACGCGCTACCCGAATGGCGATAGTGGTGGCATCGCTGCCGGTCTTCACGATGGCAGCCATTTCGCAACAGGGGATCAGCTCTTTCAGCTTGTGTACCAATTCGTTCTGCATGGGTTGGGTGAGGGAAAAGCAGAAACCTTTGCTTCTGATCTGCTCGATCACGGCATTGTCTATTTCCTCCTCACGATAACCGATGCTGATCGGCCCATAGGCACAAAGGTAATCAATGTATTCGTTCCCGTCCACATCAACGATGCGGCCGCCTTTGCCATGGTCGAAGAAAATGGGATATTCGCCCTGGACGAAATTATAGGGACGCCGGATGCCGGCAACTCCTCCGGGGACGAGGGTTTGCGCTTCGGCAAACATTGCCATGCTTTTATCAAGTTTCAATTTGTCTGCCATGTTCTGTTCCTTCAGCCCATTTCCCAAAGCGACGCTATGCCCATGCCACCACCGATGCACAAGGAAGCCAGGCCCTTGCGCAGATTGCGTTTCTTCATCTCATGCAACAGCGTTACGATGATCCGCGCTCCGCTGGCTCCGATGGGATGACCCAAAGCGATGGCTCCGCCATTGACATTCACGATGGCTGGATCAAGGCTTCCCAGCCCTTCCAGTTCCAAACCTTTGTATACCGCAAGCGATTGGGCGGCAAAGGCTTCGTTGAGCTCTGCCAGTTCGATGTCCTGGATCGTCCAACCGTTTTTTTTCAAAACTTTAGCTATCGCCGGAACCGGTCCGAAGCCCATGATGGCAGGATCTACTCCCGCTGAGGCACTATCCACCAAAGTGGCAAGGATGGGCAGTCCCAACTGCCTGGCCTTCTCTTCGCTCATCAGCAGCAACAGCGCAGCACCATCGTTGATGCCGGAGGAATTACCTGCCGTAACGCTGCCGTCTGCTTTGAAAGCGGGACGCAGCTTGGCCAGGCTTTCCGTGGTAACCCCTTTGCGGGGCATTTCGTCGGTGTCCACCACGATCGGATCGCCTTTGCGCTGAGGGATGCTGAGCGGCACGATCTCCTCTTTGAACCGTCCGGCGTTCATGGCGGCTTCAGCTTTGTTCTGGCTTTGGGTGGCAAAGCGGTCCTGTTCCTCCCGGCTGATCTGATACTTTGCTGCCAGGTTTTCTGCGGTTATTCCCATGTGGCAGTTGTTGAAAATATCGCTCAGGCCGTCCCGGATCATCAGATCCACCAATTCACGGTTTCCCATCTTGGCACCCCAGCGCAGATCCATCGAGGCATAGGGGATCTGGCTCATGTTTTCAGTTCCTCCGGCAATAATGATCTCAGCTTCTCCAGAAGCGATCATCAGGGCAGCCAAAGCAACCGCTTTCATGCCCGAACCGCAAACCTTGTTCACAGTATAGGCAGGCACATATTCCGGAATTCCACTGTGGATCGCCACCTGGCGGGCAATATTCTGTCCATAGCCGGCCCCGCAGACATTGCCCAGGATCACTTCATCGATCTGATCAGCCTTGAGATTGCATTCCTGCAGCATCGCTTTCAATACAGTTACGCCAAGCTGAACGGCTGAGACATCTTTGAACACTCCGCCAAAGTTACCGATCGCTGTCCGTTTGGCACAAGCCACCACGGTCTTTCTCATGGTATCCTCCATCATGGTCATATGTTTTTTAACAAGTTTAAAAAATTGGGAATTTGGTCAACTGCAATCTCAGCGGTTGTTCAGATCAGGGTGCGCTGATCGCCCCCACCGGACAGCCCGCAAAGTCCTGTCCATCACCATTTTTGCAGAAACCGCAATTGATGCACTTCTCAGGATCGATCACCGCTTTTTCATCCACCATGGTGATCGCTCCCACCGGGCAAACCGGCACGCAGAGTTGGCAACTGATGCATTTCTCTGGATCGACTTTGTGTACCTGTTTTACGATCACTGCTTTACTTTCCTTTGCCTGGGCAGGGGGCTGGGGTTCCTTTCTTTGATCTGAGACCTCGGCAGGCTGGAGTACAGAGGTTTCAGCCGGTGCAAGTTCTTGCTCCGCAGAAAGAACGGCAGCCGTGTTTCTTTGTGGGAGGGGAATGCCGGCCACACATCTTCGGCAGCCGATGCATTTGGTGGCATCGACCACAGCCTTGCCACCACTCATGGAAATGGCATTGACCGGACAAACCTGCACCACTTTGGTCTTGGGAAGCAGACCGGCAAGGGAGAGGATCTGCAGGGCGATGATGCCCAAAAGCAAGATTATTACTATGATAGCTGTTACTCGGGACATTCGCACTCCTCGCTGTAGGTTCCTGGTTTGGGGCACTTTTCGGCACAGATTCCGCAGTGAATGCAATCCAGGTCATGCACAAATTCATGCTCGGCGATGTTTATGTTCATGGGGCAATAGAGCATGCTCAATCCGCAATCGGTGCAGCGTTCCAGATTCCGTCTGATCTTCCGGCGGCGGATGCCCACCTTCTCCCCCACTTTTTGGAACACATTCATCAGAGCGGCATAGGGACAAAGGAAGCGGCACCATTCCCGTTCCCCAAAGAATGATTTGACCACAATTATCGCCAGCAAAACCAGACCCGGGATCGCGATCCGTGGCAGGAGCGACATTGCATAGAACGGACAAAGGCGGATAAACACATATCCCAGACCCAGTGCGGATAAGATCATGGTGATCAACAAGATCAGATACTTCAGCCAGGCCAGCTTACGGTCCACAAAAAAAGCAGTCTGGTGCTTGAGACGGTATTTTCTGCCACGCAGCTTGTAGATGAATTCCTGAAGCGTCCCCAAAGGGCAGAGATAGGCACAAAATCTTCTACCATAGAACATTGACCAAACCGCCACCGCAAAGCCAAAAACAATGGCCAATCCAGCAACGCTGGTGCCGACAGCGATGAAACTCCCCCGGCTGAGGCCAAAACAGACCACCGCATAGGGACAAGCCTGGTGGATCACATTTCGCGTTCCCAGGATCACGATCGCCAGAAAGGCCAGCGAAGCGGCCAGGGAAACGATTTGAAAAGCCAGACGCAGCTTCTGTCTGCCGCTCATAACAATCCCCTTGCCTTGCGTTGGGTGGAATTCAGCCGGTTGCGACAGGGATTGGTATCGTTGTACAGCAGGTCATGATACACTGGCAGATCGGTTTGCCTGAATACGCCGATATAGGTCTCTTCTTCGCTGCGAGCCAGTTCCCTGGCTTGTTGTTCTTTAACTGGAACGGTTTCCAGCAGCTTGATCCTTTGATTGAGATATTGATAGGTGTTGTTGTATGTGACACAGGGCTGCAGAACCTCGATAAACGAGAATCCTTTATGATGAATCGCCTGGCGGATGAGACCGCTGAGGTGATCGATCCTGACGCTGTAACCCCGGGCAACGAAAGATGCCCCGGCTTCCATCAGAAGCGTAACAGCGTTAAAGGGTTGTTCAATGTTGCCCCTGGGAGTGGAAAGTCCCTTGTAGCCGGCATTGGAGAGCGGTGAGAACTGGCCGGTCGTGAGTCCGTAATTGCCATTGTTGTGCAGGATCAGAGTGAGATCGAAGTTCCTTTTGGCGGCGAAGAGAGTATGCTCCAAACCCTCTCCCAGGCTGTCTCCATCGCCTCCGAAACTGATGACCTTCAGCTCAGGATTGGCCAGTTTGATTCCTTCCGCCGTAACCAGCGCCCGCCCGTGCAAACAGTACATACCGCTCAACTGCAAGTAATCAAAGATCTTGCCATGACAGCCAATGCCGCAGGTAACCACGATATCCTCTTGCCGGATTCCTTCTTCCAGCAGATGTAACACACTCTGCTTGAAAGCGTTCAGGATGCCGAAGTTACCACAGCCGCTGCACCAGGTGATCTGCTTTCCGGTGCTCAGTTCAGCCACGGAGCGCCTCCTGGATTATGGTTGCCAAGTCCAACGGATCGAAGGGCCTGCCGTCATATTGGAGAATTGATCGTTTCACTTCAAGCTGCAGTTTCCAGTTCAGAAACCGGGCAAAACCACCCGTGCTGCTGTGTTCCACCACGACCGCCCGCCGGCCACGGTATTGCTCAAGTTCTTCTTCCGGAAAGGGCTCCAAATAGACGGGGGCAACGATCCGGAAGGGAATGGGACAGTGCTTCTGCGCCTCCCGCAGCTCCATCACCGTGGAGCCATAGGCAAAGACCAGATGCTCGCCAATCCCATATTCCGCCACCCGTTGGTAGCGTTTGGTTAGCTCCGCCAGCAACCTGCTCTTGCGGTTGCGCTTATCCTTCATTTCCACCATCGCCTCAGCCTGATCGGTGCGCAGTCCTGATTCCAAATGTTCATGCGAGCTCCATTTGATCACGACACCGGCATCGCCAAAAAACCTCAGGGGGGAAATCCCTTCTGCTGTAATCCAATAGCGTTGATAAACTTCATTCGTGTCTTGAGGCAGGAGCTCCGCTTCCGGTAGGGCAGCTGCATCGAGTTCCAGTCTCAGCATCCCCTCCGACAAGTGCTTCTCAGTGAGCAGGATGGTGGGTGTTTGCGCCTCCCAGGCCAGGGTAAGCAATTCCGCGGCCAGACTGAAG
>CAZVXK010000055.1:10527-16588 GCA_964631665.1 uncultured Candidatus Cloacimonadota bacterium
CGCTGAAATTGTGCCCGCCTTTGATCAGGCTCTGGTAATCGTCCATTTGGATCACCTGTCTGCCCTGCTGGCAAAGCATTTTACCGATCACCTGCGCCACTTTTTTCACACCCTCTCCGGCTTTACCGCCAATGAGGATACTATATAGCTTATCTTTCACCAAGACTCCAGAATCAATTTGTGGCAAGCTCATTTTACGCTTGTTTGCTGTCAATAAAAAAGTGCCCGCAGCCTTTTCCCAGGCTCTTCCGCGCAGAGTATCCCCCCTTCCGCCAACCTTCTCCCTTTCTCTGGTAAACCGATATCAAGGCAGTCAGATCGGGGTCACACTGCCTTTCTGCCTTGTGTGTCGCTTCAGACTCCCCCCAGATCAGTTTATCAGATCGTGAGCCATATCCGCAGCATTGTTTGGCTGCCAGACAGCAGACCCCGAAAAAAAAAGCATTGACAGAAACCAAGCATTGATATTATATGAAAAATTAAAACCAATTACATACACAGGATCAAGGACAATGGAATACATCGATTACAAAAAGGAAGTGAGCGCCCTGATCTCACAAATCAACGAGATTCGGAGGTTACTTTGATCTGGACCAGAAAGAGGACGCCGTCAGCGAACTGGAGCTGCTGATCAACAGTCCCGGTTTCTGGAACGACCAGAACCGCGCCAAGAGGATATCCAAGCAGATCAGCCAGTTACGGGAGGAGATCGATCACATCAACCGCCTGGATGCCCTGAAAGAGGAATTGGAGACCTATCTGCTACTTTTGGAGGAGGATTTTCAGGAAGAGCTGTTCCGGGAAGCGGTCTCCGAATTGCCAACTCAGCGGCAGTTCGTGGAAAAAGCCGAGATCGAATGCTATCTGAATGATAAATATGATCATAACGACGCCCTGTTCACCATCCATGCCGGCGCCGGCGGCACCGAAGCCCAGGACTGGGCAGAGATGCTGTATCGGATGTATTCCCGTTGGGCGGAGCGCAACAACTTCAGCTGCAATGTGATAGATTCCCTCCCCGGTGAAGAGGCAGGCTTGAAAAGCATCAGTATGGAGATCGGCGGCAACTTCGCTTATGGAATGCTCAAATCGGAGATCGGAGTGCACCGCTTGGTGCGCATCTCACCCTTCAACGCCCAGGGCAAACGCCAGACCTCATTTGCCTCGGTATTCGTCTATCCCGAATTTGACGACGACATCGAGGTGGAGATCGATCCCAAGGACCTCAAGATCGACACCTACCGGGCCAGTGGAGCCGGCGGACAGCATGTGAACACCACCGATTCCGCGGTGCGCCTCACCCATCTGCCCACCGGGATCGTGGTCAGCTGCCAGAACGAACGCTCCCAGATCCAAAACCGGGAAAAAGCCCTGGCCATCCTCAAATCACGGCTCTATCAATATTATGAGGACCTGCGCGAACAGGAGAAGAAGAATCTGGAAAACACCAAGACCGACATCGGCTGGGGCAACCAGATCCGCTCCTATGTGTTTCAACCCTACCAGATGGTAAAAGACCTCCGCACCAAGTATGAGACCGGCCAGGTGGACAAAGTGATGGACGGCGATCTGGATGGCTTCATCTATGCCTGGCTGAAGTTCAACGCCCAACAACGGATGGCTTAATTTATGAATTACAAGGACTTGCTGCCTCAGATCGATCCCGGCCGACTGCCCGCCCACACCGGCATCATCATGGATGGCAACGGACGCTGGGCCCAGCAGCGCCGCCGTCCCCGTCTCTATGGACACCGCGCTGGTGCCAAATCCATCCGGGCGGTCACCGAACTGGCGGTGGAACTGGGCCTGCAATACCTGACTTTCTATGCCTTTTCCACGGAGAACTGGTCCCGCCCCCCCGAGGAGGTGAAGGGACTGCTGAAAATGCTCAAAGAACGCTTGATCAAAGAGATACCGGAGCTGAACCAGCAGAACATCCAGGTGCAATTCATCGGCAGTGGGATCAATCTCGAGCCCGCCTATCTGGAGGAGATCAAACAAGTGGCCGCCCTCACCGACGGCAACACCGGCCTCAAGGTGAACATCGCCTTCAACTACGGCGGCCGGCTGGAAGTCGTGGAAGCCATACAAAAGCTTTATATAAAAGCGCAAAAGCATCCTGAACTGATCACAAAACTAACTCCGGAAAGCTTTGCCGAATATCTTTACACCCGGGGCCAACCCGATCCTGACCTCATCATCCGCACCAGCGGAGAACTGCGCCTGTCGAACTTTCTGCTCTGGCAAAGCGCCTATGCCGAGATCTATGTGACCGATACCCTCTGGCCCGATTTCGGGAAAGTGGAGATGCTGAAGGCACTGATCGACTATCAGAACCGCAAACGCCGCTTCGGAGGCACTCCCTGACATGACCGAACTCCAGAAACGAGTGGGCATATCGTTGATCTTCATCCCGCTGCTGTTGGCGGCGCTCTGGTTCAGCGGCATCTTTCTGATCCTGCTCTTTCTGCTGATCACGCTCCTGGGCGGCTTCGAATACATCGCCATGATGCGCTCCGCTTCCATCCGCATCGGCTGGCATTGGTTGCTCTGCAACGCGGTGATCTATCTGGGCCTGGTCTATTTGCGCGGCTGGGACATCATGTTCGTCTGGCTGCTCTTCCTGCGGCTGCAGGTGGAATATCTGATCACCTGGAAGAAGGAGCAATCCTTCCTGAACATGCTTGCCACGCTTTACGGGGTGGTCTATACGGCCCTGCTGCCGGCGCTGGTAGTGAGATTAGGGCTTGACTATTCCAAGCAGTTCATTTTGTTTGCTCTGTTGGTCATGATTTGGATCGTGGACAGCGCTGCCTATTTTGTGGGACTTGGTTTTGGCAAACGGCGCAACATCACAGCTGTGAGCCCGAGCAAGTCTCTCGAAGGCTTCATCGCCGGTATGCTTGTCCCTGCCCTGATCGTGGTTATATTGTATTTTAGTGACTTTGAATACATCAGTTTGCCCCATTTGGTTTTGATCGCTGTTGCCGCAGGGATCTTTGGCCAGTTGGGCGACTTGGCGGAAAGCATGTTGAAACGCTTTTGCAATGTGAAAGACAGCTCGAATCTGATCCCCGGCCATGGTGGAATCCTGGATCGGGTGGACAGTATTTTGATCGCCGGCTCTTTTTTGTATGTTTCGATGGAGATAATTAACAGATTGTCAGTCCATTAGCGACAAGAACATTAAACGATAATAATGATTCATGGAGGAATTATGAACAGACTGGTACTATTGATAGCCGTGCTTATCACGGTTAGTGGTGTCTACAGCCAGAATCTGGTCTATTACTGGAACTTCAACACGAACACTCCAGGGACCGATCAAAGCTGGGCACAGCCCATTGCCTCAACTGTTGGCAATGCGCAGATCACTTACACCTTCACCGAGGCCTATTCTTTTACGGGAACCACCATCAATGGCGTCGGTGGGGAAACCGCCGGGGGCAGTTTCGCTCCCAGAGGTGGATTGGACAATGTGAACAACGGGGCATACTTTACCATGACAGCCTCGACGGTCGGATATGAAGGAGTGATTCTCACTTATCCAACCCGCAGAACCTCGACCGGATTCACCACCCAGGAGATCAAATATACCATCGACGGCAACGATTGGATCACCAAACAGATCGTGGATGTATCTGGTTATGAAAACAACTGGGTCGCCTCCCAACTGGTCACTGCAGATTTTTCCAGCGACCAGGGAGTAAGCAATAATCCCAATTTTGCCATTCGGATTATTCTAACCGGCGCCACCTCAGCGGTGGGAAACAACCGGTTCGACAACATCCAGATCGTTGGTGTATCCCAGGGAGCAGCTGCCACACCCACCTTCAATCCTCCCGCCGGGGTATACACCCAACCCATCAACGTGGCGATCAGCACCACTACTGCCGACGCAACCATTCGTTACACCCTCGACGGAACTGATCCGACGACCACTTCACCTGTGTATTCCAACCCCATTCCGGTATCGCAAAATACCACGATCAAAGCCCGGGCCTACGCTACAGGGCTCGATCCCAGCAATGTGGGCACCGCCAGTTACCTGTTCCCGGTGGTGGTGCAGAACATGTCACAATTGCGAGCCCAACCGGCCGGAGATGGAACGGTCTATATGGTCAGCGGGCAGGTGGTGCTCACCTTCAAGCAATCCTTCCGTAACCAAAAGTATGTCCAGGACAACGGAGCAGGCGTGCTGATCGACGATACATCCAATATCATCACCACCAATTATCAGGTGGGAGACGGCATCACCGGCCTCACCGGAACCCTGGCCCGTTACAACGAAATGCTGCAACTCACGCCCATGGCCGATCCCGGAGTTCCCACTTCCACCGGCAATTCGGTGTTCGTCCCGGTGGTCAATATCGCCGCCATCAACAACAATGTGGAATATTACCAAGCCCGCTTGGTGCGCATCAACAACGCCCATTTCCAGAATCCCACCGGCAATTTTGCCACCGGCGTCAACTACACTTTGGAAGATGCCAGCGGTAATGTGGTGTTCCGCACCACCTTCTATGATGTGGATTACATTGGCGAACCCATCCCCACCGGAAACTTCAGCCTGGTGGTCCTCGTGAACCAATTCAACCAAACTCCGCAGGTTACCGCCCGCAATCTGGATGACTGGGGCGCTGTGTCCAACGACGACGATCTGATGGTTCCCGTCACCACCCAGTTGCTGGGCAATTATCCCAATCCCTTCAATCCCAGCACCACCATCGAATTCTATACTGACAAAGCCGAAACGGTGCAGATCGAGATCTTCAACCAAAAAGGCCAGATCGTGAGAACCTGGGACTTGCAGACCACTGCCAAGGGAACCCACAGCCTCACTTGGAACGGCACCGACAACAGCGGTAAAGCCGTGAGCAGTGGAATCTACTACTATCGCATGAGATCCGGCAAATTCTCCTCCACCCGCAAAATGGTGTTGATGAAATAAGCCGTTATTTCCTGATCCGGTTTATCACCGGAACAAAACAGACAAACTGGGTTATCCGTATCGAAAGCGCAACCGCACTTCCGGAACGGGTAACCCACTTTTTTAACCTCTGATGCCCCCCGCTGAACCGAAGCTCCGTTTCCACATCTTCTGCCTGACCACCATTGTCATCTTCTCCACCCTGGAAGTGGCCGGAAAGCTTTTCGGACAGGGCATTTCCCCCTATACGCTCACAGCCTGGAGGTTCCTGATCGGCGGACTGGTGATCCTGCCCTTTGCATTGCGCCAGCAGCATAACGATCGCAACCGTTTGAAGCCAGGAGCGATCGTCCGCATGGGCTTTCTGGGTGTGCTCAATGTCTGCCTCAGCATGCTCATCCTGCAGCTTTCCATCTTTTATGGCAAGGCGTCGCTCGCCGCCGTGATCGTTAGCATGAATCCGCTGTTCGTAAGCTTTTTCGCCCAGCTCCTCATCAAGGAGAAATTGCGCCTGCCCCAGCTGTTGGGACTAATGACAGGGATCTTGGGATTGAGCCTGATCGTTTTGGGAGAGCGCGATTTTGGCTCCCAGCGCTATCTGAATCTACCCCTGGGCATCGTCTTTGCCGTGATCGCCGCGTCCAATTTCGGGCTCTATACCGTCCTCACCAAAAAGAGCGTGCTGGAGCACGGAAACCTGGTGACCAACAGCGTGTCCTTCATCATCGGCGCCCTGATCCTGTTCCTGCTCAATGGGATAACCGGAAAACCGCTGGTCATGGCCCTGAACTGGCAAAACGTCCTGCTCACGCTGTATCTGGGCATCATCCTCACCGGAACGGCTTATCTGCTTTATTTCGAAGGCATGAAGGGGCTCCCCGCTAACCAGGCCTCCATGTATTTCTTCCTCAAGCCCGTGATCGCCTCCCTCTTCGCCTGGCTGATCCTGAATGAATCCCTCACCTGGCTGCAAATCATAGCCATTGCTATCATCGTGCTGAGCATGAATCTGCCCAGACTGATCAAGTCCCTGTAAATCAGTTACTAAACTACTACCTTGCTCATTCCATCCTCAGATGGCTCCCGTTACCAATACGGAATCATTACGGAGTCATTACGGATTAACTCCGT
>CAZVXK010000056.1:0-16435 GCA_964631665.1 uncultured Candidatus Cloacimonadota bacterium
TTAGCCACTGTGATCAGAATGATCCATCCAGAATGGCTTACACGAAATGACAACCATAAGCCAGACAATCTTCTATCGGTGAATAACATCTGAAACATTTCATCCGATCTGTCCAAACCAAATCCAGCCCTGGTTTGTATCCATATCCTCCGGCGGCACTTACAGTTTCCGGTATAAAAACGATCAATGGTATGCTCCCCGGAACTGGGTTGGCTCCCGTTACCAATACGGAATCATTACGGAGTCATTACGGATTAACTCCGTAATGACTCCGTAATGATTCCGTAATGCTAATGGGGGAGAGGTCAGTTTGAAGGGTGGTCGATTCCGGAAAGATCACCCGGAAAATCAACCAAACGCCATTGCCAGTTGCCCAGCGCAGTGCCGGGAATGTTCATCCGGGCTTCGGCACCCAATCCCAGAAGATCCTGCAGCGGAATGATCACTCTCTGGCATCCGGAAGCTTCAGCAATGGTGATCATCAATTGCGGGACCACCTGTCCCGGGTCTTTATGACGCAACAGTTTGGCATCAAACAAGGAGGGATTTTCGTTTAGGAACTGCTGGAAATTCAACCGGCTGGGAGAATCTTCCGCCAAGCCCGCATACCATTCCGCAGCGGTAGGGTTGTCGTGGGTGCCGGTGTAGATAAAGCGTTCGGTGGGATATTCTTCAACTTTAGGCACGCTTTCCTCGAAACAGAACTGCAGGATGATCATGCCGGGGAAACCGAACAGATCTCGGATGCGGCAGACTTCTTCATTCAGAATTCCCAGGTCTTCGGCGATGAATGGTTCAATGCCAAAACGGTTGGTTACCACGCTGAAAAACTCCTCGCCCAAGGCATTGATCCAACTGCCAGCGGTGGCATCCAAGGGCAGGGTTGGTTCCCCGGTTTTGGGATCAAGGGGGCAGGGGACTGACCAATAATTCACATAACCGATGAAATGATCCAGCCGCAGCAGGTCCAGATAACGCAAGGCGTGGGCTATCCGGTCCTGGAAAAGTCTGAAATCGTCGGCTTGCATTTCTGACCAGCGATAGAGCGGATTTCCCCACAGCTGGCCTTCCTCGGCAAAGGCGTCGGGTGGCACTCCCGCCACCGATAACCGGTTTCCGGCAGCGTCCAGATCAAACAAATGCTGATTTGCCCAGACATCGGAACTATGGTAGGAAAGGTAGAGCGGCATGTCACCGATCAGGATTATCTTCTTTTCGCGCAGATAGGAGCGAAATCTGAACAATTGCTCTTGCACCAGGATCTGGGCGCAGGCGGTCTGCAGCATACTGCTATGATACTCTTCCAGCAATTGTTCATAAAGCTGCTCCGAAAAATGCCGGTGCTCCGGCCGGTATAATTCCCAGGTGCAGTCCCCATACAGCTTGCACAATATATTATAGGCAAGATAGGGCTTTAGATATAAAGCATTGCTTTCAATATATTCAGTTATATCATTGGTGGATAGATAATTCTTGGTAGCGATCTGGAGTAATTGTTCCTTGTTCCGATACACCGAATCGTAGGCCACTTGGGAATTGCGGGGCAGTTTAGCGGCCTCGAGATCGGGTTTGTCGATCAATCCATCCTCATAGAGCAGTTCCGGGCTGATCAGATAAGGGTTGTAGGCAAAGGCAGAAACTGGATTATAGGGGGAATTGCCATACCCTGGATGGTAGAGGGGCAGGATCTGCCAGTAGGTGTAGCCCTGCTTCGCCAGATAATCGGCGAAACGGTAGGCATCATAGCCCAGATCTCCGATGCCGAAATCTCCCGGCAGGGAAGTGATATGCAGCAGGATACCCCGTTTTTTCATTGTTTGAGAGCCTTCAGCAGGCAGAGGCTAAGCAGGATGTTGCCTTCAGCTGCGGTGAGTTTGATCCGGGCGTCGGTTTCCAGCAGGATACCAAAGATTTCGCGGACTTCAGGGAGGCTGTAATTGTTTGTGAAATTAACGAATTCCTGTTTTTGGGTGGCGAAGAGCTCACCCAGATGGCTGCGCACGATCTCCGCCGGGCTGATATGGTCCTTTTTTAAGAGCAGAATCCGATAGATGATCTGGTAGAACCGGCTGATCTGAAAAAAAACCTGCAGCGTTTCCCAATCGGAGCTGAGCATCCTTTGCAGCAAATCCATGGCGGATCTGGTCTGGCGGCTGCCCAGAGCGCGGTAAAAATCGATCAAAGTGCCCACCCGGGAGGTTCCGATGCAGCGCAACACATCCTGTTCAGTGATCTGGGGACGGTCGAGGGTGAGTAACACCAGTTTTTGAAGTTCATTGGAAGCATTGGCGTAATCGAGTTCGATGCGCGAAATGAAGGTTTCGCTGGCAGCCGGGGTCATGCTTTTGCCCAGCCTTTGAAGCTGTCCGTCCAGCCAGGGACGAATCTGTCCGGCAAAGCGGGGTGGATCGCAAGCCACCAAGACACACTTCTCCCGGATCGTCTTCCAGGCTGTGAATTTGAGGTCGGTCTTCTCAGCCACCAACACCAGGGTCTGAATATCGGCAGGCTGTTTGATATAGTCTGCCAGGGTGTCCAGTTCCTTCTTTTTCAGGGCTTCGGCATTGCGCAGCAGGATGAGCTTGGCATTCGAAAACACGGAGTAGGCATCCAACAGGTCAAGTAGCTGGGCGCTTTTGATCTCATCCCCATAGATGATCACCAGGTCCACTTCATTCTGTTGGCGCAGGCTAATGCGGATTCGGTCAACCACGCTGTCGATCAGGAATGCGTCGCTGCCGACCAACAGGAAATTGGTTCCCAGGGCGATCTGTTCTTCCGAAAATTCTTGGGCGGTGGTCTGGTTCAAAACCGCCCCCACAGGATCAGTACTATACTAAAGCCGCCCACTGCCCAACAGTAATAGGCAAAATACTTCAGCCGGGCGCTTTGGATCAGGCGGATCAGCACCGCGATCACCAGATAGCCAACCCCAAAGGAGGCGATGAAGCCCAGCAGATAGATGATAAACTGCTTTGCGGAGAGAGCGTTGAGATCAGAAAAAACACTCAGATTTGCCGCCAGGATCGCTGGTATCGCCAGCAGAAAGGAAAACTGCGCCGCTTCGCTGCGTTTCACTCCACTGAACAAAGCTCCAGAGATGGTGGAACCGGAACGCGAGATCCCCGGAATTATCGCCACTGCCTGCATCACACCAATAATCACGCTGCGGATCACACCCATTTGGGAAGCGGGAATGGATCCATGGCGGACAAAGTCTGATATAAAGATCAATCCTCCGGTCACCAGCAGCATGAAGGAAACAATCAAGGGCTTGTGATAGAGTGATTTGAACCAATCCCCGGCAAAGTGGTAAATGATGCCGGTCATCAGCGTGGCAAGGGCCAGATAGACCACCATGGTGCGGTTGCGGCGGTGCTGATGGCTGTCCAGGGTATTGCCCCAGCTGAGCAGGGAACGCAGAAGGTCCCAGATCAGTGTGCGGAAATAGAAGATTACCGCCAGCAGGGTACCCAGATGGAGGAAGATCTCGAACATGGGATTTTCGCCCTGTTCCACTCCCAGAAAGTGTTGGGCCAAAACCAGATGGCCACTGCTGCTCACGGGCAGAAATTCGGTGAGACCCTGCAGAATGCCCATCAGGATGGAGATGAGGATATTCATAAGCTGCTCAACTTATTGGCGGCACGTCATATTTGCCGCTGCGGGATAGTGGGATCAGGATGAAGCCCTCCTGTCTGAGGCGGGCGATGAAGCGGTTCAGGTAATCCAGCTTCTCCTGATTGTGGCAATGCGTGATGGCTATGATATTGCTGTTGGTGGCGCTCATGGTCTTGATCTGCGCCAGTTTCTGCTCAAAGGTGGCAGCGGAAACATTGGGTGAATCGAGAAAAATGTCGTTGCGAAAGGCCGGGATATGGAAGCGTTGGGCAGTCTGATAGGCCACCGATACATTTGAGGTGCGGCTGTCCAGAAACATTTTACCATGGGATTTCAGCACTTTCATCACACGCGCCATCACATCAGGATCGGTGGTGGCAAAGCTGCCCATATGGTTGTTGATACCGATGCAATCGGGCATCTGGTGGATGAAACGGGTGAGCAGTTTCTCCACTTCCGCTTCGCCCATCTGAACCAGGATGGGATTTTTACCCGGATCGACCCTGGGATAGCCGATCGGTTCCATCGGCACATGAATCAGAGTTTCCCTGCCTTGGGTTTGTGCCTGCTGCATGGTGTGGATCGAATTTGGCATATCCGGGAAAATGGCAAAGGTTACCTCGGCAGGCAGGTTCAGAAATCCCTGTAGCAGCTCACCGCCAATCGAACCGAAGTCGTCCACCACGATGCTGATATACTTCGGCGTAGTTTTATGGGCATAGGGTTTGCTGTCGTAAACCAGATTGACCTGATAGGCTTTGCCAGCCTGGGTAAAGTTCAGAGTTTGCCTGCCCGCTTTGTCTGTTCCTGCGCTCAGGGTAGCGCCTCCTCGTTCCGCTTCGCTCTTGATGATCATGTTGGCAAAGGTGAGATCCATCACTGTCCTGTCGATGGACACATTATAGAACACCACACCCTCGCGCTCGCGCCTGGTGAAGCCCCGATCGGGAATACCGAGTTTGTCCAGAGCCGTACGGATGCTATTGTCAAGCCGGGACTGCTCTGATTCTGTGGATTCGGCGGAGACCTCTTCCGGCGGAGCTTCTTTACTAGTATCGGATGTTTCCGGTTTGCGGATGATCAGCCAGACCAGGGCGGCTGAGAGCAACCCGATGATCACAAAGATCCAGAGATCGGAGCGCCGCTGGTGTTTGCTTCTACGCCGCGATATTTTTTTGGGCATGGTGCCTCAGCGTGTCCGGATGGATCTTATCGGCAAGATGGCGAAAGATGGCCATGAAGGGGGAAAACAGCAGATTGGAGAGCATAAAAGCCACTGCAAAGACAAATATATCATAGAGCAAGGCATAGATATTGTTCAGCGGCATCAAAAACAGCCGTAGAGAAATCTGGGTGGACAGGCTCAAAGGCAGGAGCGGAATCTTCACCTTCAGCGAAATCTGCGTGGGTAGGCAAGGCAGGAGCAGATTCTTCACCAGGAAATGGTATACAACACTGCAAGCTATGATGATCAGCACCAGATTGAGGACATAGGATACAAAGCCCAGAGGGTGATTGCGCCAATAGCATTGCAGCAGGCGCCGGGCTCGCTTGATGCTGAGGTTGCGGATCCGATAGGGTTTTAGCCAGGAATAGAACACCACATAATAGAGGATCAGCAGAATGCTGAAAGCACGGAAGGCAAAGGGATAGATCACTCTCAGGTGTACTGTGATGCCATAGTAGTAACGCATGAAGGCAGCAAACACATAGAGCAGCCCAAAACAGATCAGGGTGATCATCAGGGTGGCATGGATATCGATCACCGCATCGAAGAAATCACCCCTGTCCGGATTGTTCCACAGGCTGTCTTTGCCTACGATATAGCTGTGGTTCTTCAGGATCAGAAAGGCGATGTAGAACAGCAGCAACAGGAAGATGGTGAGAGGGAAATAATGACGCTTGATGGTAACCAACCCGGTTACCGCATACCAGAAACTGCTGCTGTCGATCCACCAAAACAGCGTGAGTGGAAACAGGAAGACCTGGATCCCATTGAAGCTGCCGAACAGCAGCTTGAAGATGAACCTGATGATATTTTGCACAGCAGTCATATTATTCTGATACCTTGGTTAGCGAAAATACATCCTTTTATCACTGGTCTTTTTGTCAATGCTTATGTTCAGATGTGATCGACAGTGTGGTTGGGTAGAGGTGAATAATCAAGCAGCTAGATTATGATACCGATCCAAACCGAATGACTGTAATGTATGGTTGAAAATCGTTTAAATCAAGTCCGCAAGCCTGTGTGGGCATGCAGGAGGAAATTTGTGCTTGACAGAATACCTATGATCATGAAAGGATAATCTTTTTAAACAAAGGAGTCTGTGATGAAGCAAGATTTTGACTCGAACGACAAGCAGCAAAACGGTTCGGAACAGGAACCCAGGTTCATGATTCCGGAAGAAGACCTGAATCGCCCGAGCTCGCGCCAGACGTTCTTTTGGGTGGTAGTGATAGTGATCCTGGCAGCAGTCGTCTTCAGTGCCATCTATTTTGGCAGAAGGAAGAGAACCGCTCCCGGCGCAGGGATCGACAGTACTGAAGTGGTTAAGACCCAACCGGAACGCGAGCCCTTGGTGGAAGTGCCCTATCAGGAGCAGGTGCCGCGCACACAACCTGCCCAACAGCAACCCTCAACCCAACCCCAGACTAGTGAACCACCGGTGGAAGAACCCGTTGAAGAGACTCCACCGCCTATCTACAGCGATCCGGCGATGGTGATCAGCAGCTTCAGAAGGGATGGTGTGCCTGTATTTGGCGATCCCGGCACACCCATTCCGGACCGCTACCGCCGGGATGTGAGCAATGTTTCAGACGCCATCGGCGGCTATAATGTGCAACTGAACAGGCTCTATCAACAATCGGCAGCAGTGCAGCAGGCTTCCGGTTCACTGGATGTCCGGCTCTATATCAATTATAACGGAACTGTCGGAGCTGTGGAGGTAATTCCGAACGGGAACTTCCCTCAGAGATTTATCCAGGACGTCAAGAGTACTGCGATGCGCTGGAGATTCAATGTCGACAAGCGGATGATCTATAAATTCACCAAACGCTTGTACCATGGACAGTGATTTCTCTCATCTGCCATCTCCGAGAATAAATTCTGACGCTTGGAACTGTAATCAGTAAAGAGTATAGACCTATATTTTACCGGTGAAGGAGCGATCCTAACCGGAAGTATCTTCGAATTCGTCCAATTTCTTATAGTGCCAGCCCAGCAGAAGACGGTCGAGCAGCGCCACGCAACCGAACATCAGCAGGCTGAGCAGAATGATAACCACTATTGCTGCAAAAACATGGGCGGTGCGGAAGGATTTGGTGGCGCGGGTCAGATAGATGCCCAAACCGGCGTTGCCCCCCAGCCATTCACCGATCACGGCACCCATCACGCTGTAGGTGGCGGCCAGTTTCAATCCTGTGAAAAAAGCCGGTAAGGAAGCCGGTATCTTCAAGTGGCGGTATATTTTCCAGCTACTGGCGCCCATGGCCTTGAGCAGGCGGATCTGCTCCACGGACACCTGTTTCAGTCCGTCATAGAGTCCTAAAGCGATGGGGAAGAAGCAGACCAGCACCACCACAAAGATCTTGGCTGGGATGCCATAACCGAACCAAAGGACGATCAACGGCGCCACGGCGATGATGGGTATGGTTTGCGAGACAACCAGATAGGGATAGAAGATCTGTTTCAGTACCCGTGAACTGTGCATGCCCACAGCGGTCAGGGAGCCCAGCGCCACTGCCAGCAGAAGACCGCTGAAGCTTTCCCACAGCGTGGGTTTCAAATGCTGCCAGATCAGCTGGGGGTGCTCTGAAAATACCCTTACCACCTCAAGCGGGGCAGGCAGCACCCAAAAGGCGATTTTGGCTTTTGACCCCAGTATCTGCCAGATGAGTAGTAGGGCAAGTAAAAAGAGCGAAGGCAGAAGGTATTGGGAGACAGGCTTTTTCATTGTCTTCCCAATAGCCGCAACTCCAGCTCCAGCTTCACTCCAAAACGCTTGAACACGGTCTCCTGCACCTGCCTGATCACCGCCATGACATCAGCGCAGGTGGCGTCGCCCAAATTCACGATAAATCCACAATGCTTGTCCGACACCGCCGCCCCACCCTGCCGGTAACCCCTTAAGCCACAGTCGTCCACAAGTTTGCCGGTGAAATGCCCCGCAGGCCTTTTAAATACTGATCCGGCGCTGGGCAGGTCCATCGGTTGCTTGTCCCAACGTTGTAGTTCCAGTTCACGCATCCGGGCTTCGATTTGGGCCGGGTTATCCGGTTGGAGACGAAACACGCTGCTGAGATGGATGTAGCCCAGATTCTGCAAGCTACTGTGGCGGTAGGAAAACTCATGGGCTTGTGCAGGTAAATGGATGATCCGCTGAGCAGATTTGAGGGCTTCCAGGGTGGGGAGGAGGCATTTGCTGCAATAGAGGACATCCTTGATCTCACCGCCATAGGCGCCGGCATTCATAAACACCGCTCCACCCACGCTGCCGGGAATGCCACTGGCAAATTCCAATCCCGCCAAACCCTGCTTCAGGGAATAATCACAGAGGTCCTTGAGGCGGGCTCCACAGAAGGCGCTGACATAGTTTTCGTCATGGCTGATCTTGTTCAGGGCGGCGGTATGAATGATCATGCCGTCCACACCCTTGTCGCTTATCAGTAAATTGGATCCCTTGCCCAAGATAAAGTATGGCATTTGATGTTCAAGCGCAAAGATAAGCAGGTCAATTAATTGGCTTTGGGTCCGGGGGCTGCAGAACACCTCCGCCGGCCCGCCGATCCGGAAACTGCAATAGTCCTTGAGCGGAACTTCGAAACGGATGATCCCCTCGGCGATCAATTCTGGAAACTGTTGGTAAAGCAGGTCGGTAATGATGGTATCACCTCAGATCTTGGTGAAAAAACGGCTGACCTCGCTGAGCAGTTCCAATTCGCTTCTTAATTCCAGACATTTGGTGGGCAGCACTTGTTTGAAGTATTCTCCATACTTTTTTTTGGAAACGCGGGAATCCATGATGAGGACAACCCCCCGGTCGCTGCGGCTGCGGATCAGGCGTCCGAAACCCTGGCGCAACCTGAGCAGGGCATTGGGCAGCATGAAATGCATGAAGGAATCCTTCTGCTCGCGTTCCAGTTTGTCGATCAGGGCTTCCACCACAGGTTCGGAAGGTACCTGGAAGGGAAGTTTGAACAGGATGAGCAGGGAAAGCGACTCGCCCTGGATGTCCACTCCTTCCCAGAAGGAGCTGGTGCCCAGGAGCACGGCGTTGTTGTAACGCTTGAATTCCTCCAGGATGGAGGAACGGCTGCCGGCTTTGCCCTGGGCAAAAAAGGGTCGCTTGCTGTGATAGAGGGTGTCGCCAATATGGTCATAGACGGAGTTGAGGTCTTTGTAGCTGGTAAAAAGGATCATGGTACCCACATTGGTAGTGGTGATGATCTGTTCCACACAGCCCAAAGCCTGATTCAGAAAGAACCTGTCCTTGTGCTCGGGCAGAAAGCTGCCGATCATCAGACGGCTTTGGGTGTCGAAATCGAAGGGCGAATCCACGATCGCTTGGCTGATGCGATCTTCCGCCACCAGACTGAGGCCGCTCTGGCCATAGAAATACTTGAAGGAACCCCGCAAAGCCAGGGTGGCGGAGGTGAAGACAATGCTGGGTACAACATTGTAGAGCAGATCGAATAGCTGTTGGGAAACATCCACCGGAGCGTAGCAGAGCATGGAAGTGGGTATGTTCCGCTCGCTTTTTGCCTGATTCTCGATCCAGAGGGCATTGTTGTCCAGATCGGGATTCTCCAGGGTGAGCAGTTTGGTTTCGGTCTCCGCGGATCTCATCACAAAAGCGTTCAGGCTGTCGAAGTAGGTATCATAAGTGGGCATTTGTTTGCTGTTGAAGGTGGACACGACATTGAACAAGGCCTGCAGTTCCTTCTGGAATTCCTTCCAAGCCGTAACCAGAGCCCCCAGGAGGGTATAAAGGGCGGTAAAATCAGCGGGGGATTTGATGCGCAATTTGCCATAGCTATCTGCTTCCGTGCATTTCTTGCCTGCTTCAGTGAAGAGTTCGAGAGCGATCTTGCGCAGAGCGGTGATCTGTTCCCCCAGATTCCTGCACAGGTTTTTCACCTGATCCTTGCCAGCTTCGCTGATGACACTCTTGTCGAGGGTATTCTGAAGTTGCTGCAGAAATCCGCTGCGCTGTTTATGGGCCGGGGATAGTTGATTGAAGAAATTGAGCGGTTCGGCGTAGGAGAGGTCAAAGCCCAGATGCTTTACCGCCGCGGTGGTCAGATTGTGCGCTTCGTCCACCACCAGATATTCAAATTCGCCCAAGGTTGTATTGTCCATGCGCTGATCCGCCAGCAACAGGGAATGGTTCACCACCACGATGGAGGCGGTCTCAATGTGTTTGCGCAGGCTGAGCACATAGCATCTGGTGGCATGAGGGCATTTCTTTCCCATACAGAGGAAGCGGTCGGAACACACTTTTCGCCACATGATGCTGAAGCGGGAGCGGTCGAAGGAGGAGTTTTCAGAGACATCACCGGACTTGGTGAGCATCTTCCAGATGAATAGATAGAGCAGCGCATGGGCGTCGTAGGGACTGATGCCACGGGTCTGTTCCTGCATCACCTCTTCCCAGCGGCGTTCACAGATATAGTTTTCCCTTCCCTTGACCAGAGCCGCTTTGAAGGGCAGGGGCACGATCTCCTTGAGCTGGGGCAGGTCTTTATAGAAGAGCTGTTCCTGGAGGTTTTTGGTGTTGGTGGAAACCACCACCTTGGTTTTGGTTCTGGCGGAAAAAGCGATCGCCGGCACCAGATAGGCAAAGGACTTTCCCACTCCCGTCCCCGCTTCCACACAAAGGTGTTTTTGGTCTCTGAAGCAGGTGTCCACCAGTCTGGCCATTTCCAGTTGCCCGCTGCGGAATTCGAACCTGCCGAATTTTCGGGAAAACAATCCGGTGGGGGAAAAAGTATCCACGACATCGATGCGGTGATAGGGCACTTCCTGATGGTCGACCACATTGTCTTTGGCCACGTCCGGCGGTTGTGGTTTCCTGCCTAGCAGGGCATGGCGGCGTTGATATTCCACCAGCTTATAGAGGAAGTTATACAATGAATCATCCAGCTTCGCCTGTTTGCTGAGATCCAGCAGGCGGGCATTGGTGAGCAGGGAATAGTGTTTCAGGATATGTTCGCTGAGGGCGATCAGCAGGTTTCCGGTGGCGGTGGCATCGTTTGTGGCGCGGTGGGCGTTTTCCAGGTTGAGCTCAAAATGCTTGACCAGCGTGGAAAGTTTGTGGTCGGTGGTGAAGGGAAGATAGATTCGTGCCAGCTCCGAGGTGTCCCAGCTCTTGTGGGACAGGGGTGACCTGCCAGAGAGGATACTATAATGATTAATGAAACCAAGATCAAAGCCAACGTTATGCCCCACCAGGACATCGTTGCCGATAAAAGCGGCCAGGTCTTTCAAGGCTTCTTTGACCGAAGGTGCGTTATTCAGTTCCTGAGGCGAGATATGGGTGAGGAACTCGATGAATTTGGGCACCCCTTTGCGTGGTTTCACCAGGGTTTCGAACCGCTCTGCCGGTTCCCCGTTTTGAAAGCGGATGGCGGCCAGTTCGATGATCTCACTAGTCTGATAATCCAGCCCCGTGGTCTCGATATCGATCGCAACGAAGTTCAGAGTTTGAACAAAAGACTCAGTACTGCTCTCAGGAACTGCCATACCGATCCCGGATCAGTCCTCTTCCTTATACATGTTGTAGCGCTTGAGTTTTTTGATCAAGCCCTGACGCGAGATGCCCAGTTCCCGTGCTGCCTGCGTCTGGTTCCACTGCACGGCTTCCATGCTTTCCTGGATCATTTTACGTTCCAGCTCCTCCAGGGCATCCTTCAGGGATTTCCGGCTGGAAAGCATGCTGATGGTCTTCATGTTTTCCATGAAACGGTGCACTTCATCGGAGAAGTCGTTATTTTTGATGAAAGTTCCGTCCTCCGCCAGAGTGACGGCGCGTTCCAGCTCATTCTCCAGTTGGCGCACGTTGCCGGGCCAGTCATATTGCTCCAGGGTCTTCATCGCCTCATCGGTGATGCCCAACACATTCTTGTTCATGCGTTTGTTATATTTGTCCAGGAAATGGATGGCCAGCAGGGGGATGTCGCCGGGACGGTTTTTCAGTGGTGGCACTTCGATCCGGATCACGTTTAACCTGTAATAGAGATCGAGCCGGAAATCACCCCTCTTCACACGGTCGAGCAGGGACACGTTGGTGGCGCAGACCACACGGACATTGACCTTTTCGGTCTTGGTTGCGCCTACACGCTTGATCTCGCCTTCCTGGAGGAACCGCAACAGCTTGGATTGGGTGCTTTGGCTGATGTCGGCGATCTCATCCAGGAAAAAGGTGCCGCCGTCCGCGATCTCGAACAGGCCTTTTTTATCATAGGCAGCTCCGGTGAAGGAACCCTTCACATGCCCGAATAGCTCGCTTTCCAGAAGCGTTTCCGGCAGAGCGCCACAATACTGGGCCACGAAGGCTTTGTTGCTGCGGTTGCTGCTGTAATGCAGAGCCCGGGCGATCAGTTCCTTTCCCGTTCCGCTGGGCCCCTCCAGCAACACCGTGGTGGGTGTGTCCTTCACTTTTTCGATGACTTCAAAGATCCTAAGCATCTCCGGGCTTTTGCCAATGATGTTGGCATAGAGGTTTGCGGCGTTGAGCTGCTCGCGGATGATGGCATGGGTCTTTTCCAGATTGGCGGAACGGATGTTCTCGATGATCACGATCACTTGGTTGCACAGCGCGTTCAGCAGGTTAATTATCCTTTCCGAGAAATAGTGCGATCCGCTTTTGGAGAAAAGCAACACCACACCCATCACATTCTTGCGGATGGAAAGCGGTATCACCAGGATGTTGTTGTAGGTGGGCGCGAAGTGGGGCTGCTTGTAATTTTCCAACTGGTTGGACTGATACACTTGGGTACACAGGTTCAGGAAGGTGTCATAGAATTTGTCGTCATCAGAGTAATTGCGGTAGATCTTATAATCCCAGGAATCCGGGAGAGCGCCGCTGGTATGCAGGCAGAGAATGCCACCATCGGCTTCGGAGATCTCCACCAGGCTGCTGAGCGATTGCTCGATCAGCACATCGAGATCGGAGATGGTGTTCAGCTTCTGGGTGATCTCATAGAACTGGTTCAGCAGGTTTTCCTCGAACTTCACATCCTTCATCTGCACGGAATACTCGCGCGAGATCTTCTGCATCAGGATGTCGTTCTGTTCCAACAGCTTGATGGAATTGTACTGCTGAATGATCTTCTTGTTGTTCTTCAGGATCTGCAGCGCCGGTTCCCACTCCTTGAGATCGAACAGCACCTCTGCCAGTTCATAGTTGGCTTGGGACAGTTCAAAGTTGTTGGCGGTCTCCACGAATAGTTCTATGGCTTTGTGCAGGTGTTCTTTGGCAGCCTCGGGATTCTTGCGTTCCAGCAACGCCCTCAGATAATGCGCCCGTCCGATCTCGAACTGCCGGTTCTGCTCCGTGGCCATCTTTTCCGCCTGGGTGATGTAATAGTCCGCGCTCTCGTAGTTGCGGGTGAGGATAAAGTAATAGGCCTGTTTCTGATAGCCCTCGATGATCTTGTCCCGGGCGTTCAGGGATTTGAAGAAATCCAGGCTTTCCACCAGATAGGAATAGGCTTCCTTGAACCGGTGCAGCTTGGTGAGCAGGCTGCCCAGATTGCCATAAAGCTCGGCTTTGATATATTCGTCGCTCACCGTGGGTAGCAGCTCCAATCCCTTGAAATAGAGGTCGTAAGCCAGGTTCAGCTCATTCTGCTTTTCATACACTTCGCCCAGGTTGTTGAAGGAACGCAGCAGCCCCTCATTGAAGTTGTTATCCTCCGATTTCTTTATCGCCTGTTCATAATAGCCGATGGACTGGCTCCAGTCACCCTTTTTGAAATAGAGCCCACCCAGGTTGTTCAGCGACGCCACCGTATTGCGGAAAAAGCCGAAATCGAGCGCCGTCTGCAGTGATCTTTTCAGCGCATCCTCGGCTTTTTCGAATTCATTGTGGTCCATCCAGGTTACGCCGATGTTGTTGTAGATATTGGTGATGTTGTAGGGCTCGTTCAGCATCTTCTGAAGCTTGAGCGCCTCCTCCAGGTAATACAGCGAGCGGTGGTGATCGCCCTTGTCATCCATCAACCCGCCCAGATTATTGTAACACACGGAGATGCCGTTCAAGTTGTAATGCTCTTTTTCCAGATTCAGGCTGCGCAGGAAATATTGCTCGCTCTTTTCCCAATCGCCCTGGAACATATAGAGGACGCCCAGGTTGTTATAGATGGCTGCCAAGCCGATGTGGTCCAGGGCCAGTTCATACATGGTCTCGGCGTCCTTGAAGGCTTCTTCGGACTGGTCCCATTCGTTGATATAGTAGTGGATCTTGCCTTTGGTTTTTTTAGCTTCGGCCTGAACCAGATAGCGTTTGGTCTTGTCCTCCAGGTTGCTCATGAAGCGCAACACCTCATCCAGAACTTCGAAGGCTTCGTTGAATTCCTCCACTTCGGTGAGAATATCGGCTTTGAGCAACAGGATCCTGGCTTTCCAATAGGGATCCATGGTGCGGGGGGAATACTTTTTGATGATCTCCAGGGCGAAGGCGCTGGAATTGACGGCAAAGAGGTTGTTCGCCAGCAGGTAGATGATCTCCTCCGCCGGCTGGGAATGATCGGTGCACAGATGCAGGCACTGGCGCAGATGCTCCACCGCCTTGTCCTTCTGATTCATGTCCGCATAGGCGATCGCGATCTGTTTGTGGATCTGCAGCAGGTCCAAATCCTTCCTGCTGTGCTGAAGTTGATATTCATAGATTTGCAGCAGGCTTTCATTGTCGCTCAACAGGTTCAGATACCGTGAAACCTGCTCGAACAGGGCGGCTTCATACCTGCCCATCAGCATCATCAGCCTGATCCTCACCTGAGGCAGCAGCTTGTTGGTCTTCAGCAAGGTGATGATCTTTTGGATCAGTTGGGGCGGCAGCTCGCTGAAATGCAGCTCGAACCATTGATAGAGCGAACCCTTTTTCTGCGCGGTGCAGGGGGAGTCATAGCAACCCAGCAAACCGATCTGCCGCAGCTGCTCGCTATCCTTCCGGCCATTCTTGTGCAGGCCCAGAGTGGCGCAATGCTCTTCACTGAAAGCGGAATCGAGGAGGAACATGCTGATCAGCAGCTCTTTCTGGTGATCGGAAAGCCCAGTTATGGTCTCGTTGAAGATCTGGGTGGGATCGTAGGTCTTGTCCAGAAAGGGGCTGAGGTCGAAGCTGCCCTTCGTATTGCCGCTTAGCATTTCCAACAGTATCTTCTCCACGATCATCAGATTTCCGGTGGTGATCTTGTGCAGGATCTCGCTTTCCTTGGCATAACCCAGTTCCGCTTCCGGGAAGGTGAGTTGCAGCAGCTTCTGCAGGTCATCCACGGTTAGCGCCGGGATGTATTCCACTTCCGAAAAGGAAAACAGCCGGGTCTGGGAGATCGCCACGATCTGGATGCCCGCCTCCTCCGCATACTGAACCAAATATTGCAGATATTCGCGGGTAAACAGGTCCAGCACATCACAATCGTCTATGATCAGCACCCTTGGCTGCAATAGCTTGCGGCTGTTGAGCTGCTCGGTGATAAAGAAGAAAAAATCATGCTTGCGGCTGGTGTGGAATTGCTGATGGTGCTCCTTGTAGAGTTCATTCAGCTCCTCCTGTTCAACATCGCACAGCAGCCGGATCACTTCGTTGAACTGATTGAAACACAAAGGATGGGGAGTAAAGAACTTCACCTGGCCATAGCTTTCCTGCAGCGCATCCACCAAAGGCTGGATCAAATAGGATTTTCCTGTGCCGGATTTTCCCGAGATCTCCAGTAAATGGCTGGTCGAAGTGTCGCTGAGCAGATCCACTATTCTGGGCAGAGCGAACCGCTCGGCGATGAAACTGTGCATTCTCTTATACAATCTTTCCGGCATATCTACCTCGACAGCTGTAGATTTGTTGACATGGGAACTGTAAATTTTATTTACACCATACTGTCAAGGAAAAATTGGGGCTATGAGCAGTTCAATTATATATCCGCCGCTTAATCTCACACCAAATATAAAAAGTCTTGACCTGATTAATCAGATTAA
Source organism: uncultured Candidatus Cloacimonadota bacterium (assembly GCA_964631665.1). Taxonomy (GTDB): domain Bacteria; phylum Cloacimonadota; class Cloacimonadia; order Cloacimonadales; family Cloacimonadaceae; genus Syntrophosphaera. The sequence goes on from CAZVXK010000056.1 coordinate 15,818, forward strand.
TATTGTTGTTCGCAGATGAAGATTATCACCCGAATAGGTGTTGGTCAAGCCTAAAACAACCACAGGGAGTGAATGTGGCAGCCACGTTAGGCGGTGATCAGAATAAAGATAAAGTGAAACCGCAGTTACAGATGTACGATCTTACTGACTATACTTGCGGAAATATCCGCCGGAATGCCGGTAAAAGCGGCAGAGGATTTTGACTATGACAATTTCGTGGAATTACCGCGGATATACCTCAAGGACAAGATCGACAACTATATGGTATTCAGAGTAAATGGACAAAGCATGGAGCCTCAGATCATGAATAACGACATCGTAGTGATCCAGAGAAAGGATGACTGGAGCAATACGGATGGTTCTGTCTGTGCGGTCAGACTAAACGGTGGCATCACTCTCAAACGTATCCAGTTCGATCACCAGCGCCAGCAGGTGTTACTACATCCCTTCAATGCTGATTACCGTGTCCAGGTTATTGATTCGATGCAGGGAGATGGTATCTCACTGATTGGGATTATGGTAATGCAGTTGAGGTTGAGTGAAGTTCATGGTTGACTGTAGATGTATTACTAAAATCCTGATCATTAGGCAAATCGACCGACGTAAATAGCAAAGGAG
>CAZVXK010000057.1:0-15786 GCA_964631665.1 uncultured Candidatus Cloacimonadota bacterium
CCTCTCTGCCATGGCTCCCATTACCAATACGGAATCATTACGGAGTCATTACGGAGTTAATCCGTAATGACTCCGTAATGATTCCGTATTGGTAATGGGGGAGAAGAGTGGTATTTCCTATTCGGGCACACGAACAGATAGTTTGAAAACAGGTGAATAAGGTGCACGAGAAGGTATGATAATTTGTATGAGTATGTGCACAAGATAGTGATGGAGAGGAGAGGATCCCAGGCATCCTGCCTGGCGGAGGATTATACCAATCCCAGCAGCAATGTCAGATGGTTGCCGACCAATCCGGCCAGGAGCCCGGATCACCTTCACGGTGAAAACAGAAATTCCTGCGTCCCCGCAGGAAAGGTTTTGCCGGCGTCCCCGCCGGCAGAGGCAGCAGCGCTGCCTGTTGAAGATCACTACCGTACCCTGAGACTGTGGGATCACCTTTGAATCTGCCTACCGGTAAATGTAGCATACGATGCTGATCGTGTTGTAACAGCCGGATGCCGATCCGGCGACACAAGTGCGGCAACAGTTCCAACAGCAGTGAGGCCGGGGAAAGATGGCGTAACCGGTGTAGGCGGGGATCGGCATCCCCACCTTACAACAGCATCGGCATGCTATGCTACGGGCCTGGCTGGTCACTGTTGTAGCGGCCTACCGGCCGCTGTGGCGAACAGGAGCTCGCCACCCCAATATCAACGAGCAGCTTGTTTTTTTAGCGTGAAAGCGTGGAAGCGTGTAACACCAATTCCGAATCATTGTCTCCCGATTATCATATTGCGCCAGCTTGCCCTATTGCCCCTTTGCCCCTTTGCCCTTTTGCCCTTTTGCCTCATTGCCCCTTTGCCCCTTTGCCCTTTTGCCCTTTTACCCTTCCTCCACACATCCAGCCCCCCAGCCCAACTTTCAGCGCAGCACTCACCACTCACCACTAACCATTCACCTGAAAAAAAACCCTCTTGACAAGACAGGGCGGTGAAAAAACCTTACTTTCTGATAAAATATCGCTATGGAGAGATGATGCGCGAGCTGGACAGCGCCCTAAACAAGCTGCATAACTACGTGCTGGAGAAGAACCTGTTCCCAGTCGGGGCGAAGCTGTTGCTCACCTGTTCGGGTGGGGCGGATTCGGTTGCCCTGCTGCACCTGTTTGCCCGATTGCGTCCGCTAATGCAGATCACGCTGCTGGCGGTGCATGTGGACCACCAGTTGCGGGGTGCGGACAGCGACGCCGACGCGGAACTGGTGAAGCGCCATTGCCTGCAGCTGAACATCCCCTTGATCGTGCGCAAAATCCATCTGGAGGGCAGGCACGACCTGGAGAACCGCGCCCGGCAGAAACGTCTGGAGGTTTGCCGGCAGATCATCCAGATGTATCGCTTCGACTTCATCGTGACCGCGCATCATAAAAACGACCAGGCCGAGACGGTACTGCTGAACCTGATCCGGGGAGCCGGGATCAACGGCCTGGCGGGCATCAGACCACAGAGCGAGGGGATCATCCATCCCCTGCTGGATTTTGACAAAGCAGAGCTGACTTCCCTGCTCAAAGCAGAAGAAATCACTTGGCGCGAGGACAGCAGCAATCAGGACCAAAAGCTGCGCCGCAACTGGATCCGCCACACCCTGCTGCCGTTGATCCAAACCGAAGTGAATCCGCAGGTGGTGGAGAAACTGAGCCTGCAGGCGGAGATCTTTCTGCAGGCGGAGCAACTGCTGTGGGAGAACAGCGCCAGACACCTGAAGAAGCTGACCCTGGAGCAGGAAACCGAGCGCACCGTGCTTTCTCTGCCGGAACTGCTGAAACTGAGCCGGGTGGAGCAGTATTATATATTGAAAAGGCTGATCCTCAGCCTGGGCGGGAGCGGAAGGGATTTCTTCCATCACAGCTTTGACGGCATCATGCAACTGGCCGGTTCCAAGGGTTCCAGCCACCGCCGCCTGAAGTCCGATCTCACGGTGCGCAAGCAATATCAGCGGTTGATTTTTGTTAATGGTACCGGGACGGAATCCAAACCAGAGCCCCTACTGGTGGAGCAAGACCGCAGCCGGGCGGTATATGGAGATTTCCGGTTCCATTTTCGCCAGTTGCGCGTGCTGCCCTTGCACCGGGATAATGACCGGTTCAAGGTATATCTGGATGCAGGCAGGATCAGCTATCCCATCACCATCCGCGGCCGGCGGGAAGGCGACCGTTTCATACCTCTGGGGATGGAACAGCCGAAGAAGCTGAAGGATTTTTTCATCGATGAGAAAGTATCCAAATTTGAACGGGACCGGGTGCCGCTGCTGGACGATGGCGAAAAGATAATTTGGGTGGTGGGGCACCGCATCGACGACCGGGTGAAGATCACCCCGGAGAGCGAACACTTCCTGCAGATCGTGGCGGAGCCGGTGCATGAAAAGCCCAAACGCGCCGCCAACCGCATCAAGGGACAAGGAGAAACCAATGAACAACATGAATTGTGACATTTCCGCCGTGCTGTTTGACGAATTCCGGATCCAGACCCGCATCCGGGAGATCGGCCTGCAGATTTCGGATGAATACAAAGACCGGAAGCCTGTTCTGATCGGCATCCTCAAGGGGGGATTCGTATTTCTGGCAGACTTGGTGCGCAGCATCAGCATCCCGATCGAGATCGATTTTCTGGCGATCTCCAGCTATGGGGCGGGAACCTCCTCCTCCGGCGTGGTGAAGATCCGCAAAGACATCGACAAGGATGTGGATGGCCGGGATGTGATCATTGTGGAGGACATCGTGGATTCCGGGCTCTCCCTGCAATATATCAAGGACTATATCGGGAACCACAATCCCGCATCGCTACGCACCTGCGTGCTGCTGGACAAGCCGGCGGCGCACAAGCTGGAGGTGACCTTCGACTATATCGGCTTTGAGATCGGCAATGAATTTGTGGTGGGCTATGGCCTGGATTTCAACGAGCAATACCGCAATCTGCCCTATATCGGAATCCTGAAGGAAGAGCTTTATTCATGAGATATCTGTTTATTGTGCTAATGCTATTGCCACTGCTGCTTGCTGGTACGGCAGGGGCTGAATCCACAGCAGTAGCGAGTGATACGACCCGGGCAGAGGCGGAGCAGGACAGCGTTGCTGCCATGGCGCCAACACCAGCACCCCCGATTGAGGAGATGGACACTGCACTGAAGGAATTCGGTTCCCTGCTGAAATGGTTCGTCTATGCCCTGATCCTGATCTCGGTGTTCAGCCTGATCCGCATCTTTGTGCTGAAACGGCGCAAGCCTGAAGGCGGGGAGAAGAAACCGACAGAATCGAGGTTGCCCAATCTCTTTGGGGCGTCCAAGCCCCCAACTCCGGAAGGCGAACCGGGCCTGACCAGACCGAAAAAGCCTCCGGTTTCCTATACCTTCATCTTCATCATGGTGCTGCTGGGCCTGCTGCTGATCTATTCCTGGTATGGTTCCCGCCCCAAGATCGAAAACCGAAGCTATACGGAATTTATTCTGCAAGTGGAGCAGGGGGATGTGAAGCGGGTGGAATTCACCGAGCGGGACATCCTCTATACCGACCTGAACAAGGTGCAATATCACACCGTGATGCCCTTCGACGATCCGGAACTGGTGAAGATGCTGGTGGCGCAGAAGGTGGCGGTGATCACGAACAAACCCTCCCGCTGGGCGGGCATCCTCTCCTACCTGCTGCCCTTCATCCTGCTGATCTTTTTGTGGCTGTTCGTGCTGCGTGGCATGAGCGGGCAGAATGCGAAGGCTTTCAGCTTCGGCAAGAGCAAGGCGCGACTCCATGTGGCCAGCACCAGCAGCGTAACTTTCAAGGATGTGGCAGGAGTGGATGAAGCGAAGGAGGAGCTGCAGGAGATCGTGGAGTTCTTGAAAGATCCCAAAAAGTTCCAGAGCCTGGGCGGCAGGATACCACGCGGCGTTTTGCTGGTGGGGCGTCCGGGCACGGGCAAGACCCTGCTGGCCAAAGCGGTTTCCGGTGAAGCGGGGGTTCCCTTCTTCAGCATCAGTGGCTCGGACTTTGTGGAGATGTTCGTGGGCGTGGGCGCGGCCAGGGTGCGCGATCTATTTGAACAGGCCAAGAAGAATTCACCCTGCATCACCTTTATCGACGAAATCGATGCCGTGGGCAGGCACCGGGGCACCGGCTTGGGCGGCGGGCATGACGAACGGGAACAGACATTGAACCAGTTGCTGGTGGAGATGGACGGTTTCGAACCCAATGAAGCCGTGATCATCATTGCCGCCACCAACCGTCCCGATATCCTCGATCCGGCGCTGCTGCGCCCGGGCAGGTTTGACCGGCAGGTAACGGTTGATTTGCCCGACATCAAGGGCAGGACGGAGATCCTGAAAGTCCATGCGGCGCGGGTTCCTTTGGGCGAGGATGTGCATTTGGAACTGATTGCCCGCGGCACTCCCGGTTTCAGCGGCGCCGATCTGGCCAATATCGTGAATGAGGCAGCCCTGGTGGCCGCCCGCAACGGGAAGCGCCTGATCGAAATGGTGGATTTCGAGGAGGCCAAAGACAAGCTGATCCTGGGCAAGGAAAAGAAAAGCCGGGTTATCCCGGAAGAGGATAAAAAGCTCACCGCCTACCACGAAGTGGGGCATGTGCTGGCTTCCGTGTTCCAGGACAAGACGGAGCCGGTGCACAAGGTCTCGATCATTCCACGCGGATTTTCCGCCGGTGCCACCCACTTCCTGCAAACCGATAAGACCGGCTATTCGCGCGGCTATCTGGAACAGATGATGGTGGAGCTATTGGGCGGACGGGCCGCCGAGGAGATCGTATTCGATGAACTGACCACGGGTGCGGGCAACGACCTGGAACGGGTTTCCGAGATCGCCAAGAAAATGGTGTGCACCTGGGGCATGAGCGACAAACTGGGCCCCATGACCATCGGCAAAGACCACGGCGAGGTGTATCTGGGTAAGGAATTGATCGGGCGCGATGTCTATAGCAACGAAACGGCGCAACTGGTGGACAGCGAGATCCGCAGCTTCATCACCACCGCTCATCAGAAAGCGCTGGCGATCATGACCGAACATCGCGGCCTGCTCGATCGCCTGGCGACGGAATTGTTTGAAAAGGAAACTCTGGGCACTGAGGAAATCTTTGGGATCATCCTCAGCGGAGTGAAAGCAGAAGAGCGGGAACTGGTGCAGCAAAAGTATAAGAAAGCACTGGAGCTGAGATTCGAACATAGCGAACTGCCCGATGCCAAGCAGAAAACTGCAGCGCCGCCCGAGCCGGAGCAAAACCAATGACCACCTTGCATGGAACCACCATCATCGGCATCCACCACAATGGACACACAGCCATCGGCGGGGACGGCCAGGTAACCCTGGGCGAAGCGGTGATGAAAGCCACGGCGGTGAAGATCAGGAAGATCTTCGAGGGCAAAGTGCTGATCGGTTTCGCCGGTGCCACCGCTGATGCCTTCACCCTGTTCGAGAAGTTTGAGGAAAGGCTGAAAGCGAACAAGGGCAATCTGCGCAAGGCAGCGGTAGATTTGGCCAGGGACTGGCGCAGCGACCGTTATCTGCGCCGTCTGGAAGCCATGCTGGTGGCAGGCGACACCACCGGCATCATTGTGATCAGCGGCGCCGGTGATGTGCTGGAGCCCGATGACGGCATCGTTGCCATCGGTTCGGGGGGAAACTATGCCCTGGCAGCGGCGCGGGCGCTGCTTCAGCACAGCAAACTGGACAATCGCAAGCTGGTGACCGAGGCGGTGCGCATTGCCGCCGGAATCTGCATCTATACCAATCAGAACATCGTTGTGGAGGAGATCTGATGTACAAGCCCGAACAACTTACTCCCTCCACCATCGTGAAAGAGCTGGACAAATACATCATCGGGCAGCATCAGGCCAAGCGTGCTGTGGCGATCGCGCTGCGCAACCGCTGGCGGCGCCAGCAGGTGCAGGGTGAGATGCAGGCGGAGATCATGCCCAACAACATCATCCTGATCGGACCCACGGGCGTGGGGAAGACGGAGATCGCCCGGCGAATCGCCCGGTTGGTGAATGCCCCCTTCATCAAGGTGGAGGCTTCCAAATTCACCGAGGTGGGCTATGTGGGCAGGGATGTGGAATCCATGGTGCGGGAACTGATGAACAACGCCGTGAACCAGACCCGGCAGCAGATGCTGGAGGAGGTTCGCGCCAATGCCTATCTGCTGGCGGTGGACAAGGTATTGGATTTGCTGGTGCCAGGCTCTTCCAAGGATCAGCTCAGCCGGTTGAGCAAGGAAGCGGTGGACCGCAAGCTGCGCACCCGGGAACGGATGAGTGAGAAGCTGATGGCCGGTGATCTCGATCACCGTGAGCTGGAATTCAAGGAGGAGAACACCGGAATGGAGCTCCAGCCCAGCATCAGCCTGGAGATGTATGAATTCGACATCAGCGAGATGATGGCCAATATCTTTCCCGGATCCAAGAAGAACAAGCGCCTGCGCATGAAGGTGGGGGAGGCGCTTGACTATTTTACAGAAAAAGAAGCCAACCGCATGGTGAGCCGAGAGCGGGTGCTGGAAAATGCCCGCAACGCCGTGGAAAACAATGGCATCATCTTTATCGACGAGATCGACAAGATCGCAGCGGTGGAACGCAGCGGAAACCTGGATGTCTCGCGCAGCGGTGTGCAGCGCGACCTGCTACCCATTGTGGAAGGATCGCATGTGCCCACCAAGCACGGTATGATCGACACCGCGCATATCCTGTTCATCGCGGCGGGCGCTTTTAATGTGGCCAAACCTTCTGATCTGATCCCGGAACTGCAGGGCAGATTTCCCCTGCGGGTGGAGCTGAACAGCCTTTCCCAAAGCGATTTCGAGCGCATTCTGCTGGAGCCGGAAAATGCCCTCACCAAGCAGTATCAGGCACTCTTTGCCGCTGAAGGTGCCGGGCTCAGCTTTGCTCCGGCTGCCATCAGAGAGATCGCTCGCTATGCCGCCTTGGCCAATGAAAAGATGGAGGATATCGGCGCCCGACGTCTGCACACCATCATGAATACCCTATTGGACGAATTCCTGTTCGACCTGCCGGAAGCGAAACTAAATAAAGTCAATATCACCGCCCGGCTGGTTACCGCCCGGCTGAAACCCGTGATCGAAAGCGACGACCTCTCCCGCTTCATTCTCTGATGCCCAAACTCAAAGACCTGTTCGTAGCGCTCAGCGTGCGCAATTATCGCCTCTTCTTCATGGGGCAGGGAGTGTCCCTGATCGGCACCTGGATGCAACGCACCACCATGGGCTGGTTTGTCTACCGGCTCACCAATTCCGCTTTTTTATTGGGCGTGATCAGCTTTCTCAGCATGATTCCCGCTGTCTTTATCAGTCCCTTTGCCGGTGCCTGGGCTGACCGCTGGAACCGGCACCACACCCTCATCATCACCCAGTTCGCGTTTCTGCTCCAGGCCAGTTTGCTCACCCTGGCTGTGCTCAGCGGTTTTATCACTCCCCTCAGGCTGTGGCCCATCTTTGCGCTAAGTCTGATGCAGGGAGTGATCGAGGCCGTGGATTCGCCCATCCGGCAGAGCTTTGTGATCGATCTGGTCTCCAAGCGCAGCCTGCTGCCTAATGCAATTGCCAGCAATTCCGCCATGTTCAATAGCGCTCGGTTGCTGGGGCCCTCGATCGGGGGGGCGATGATCATGCTGTTCGGGGAGGGCATCTGCTTCGGCATCAATGCAGTAACCTATATTTTCGTGATCATCTCCCTGTTCATGATCCGCATCTCCTATCCCGCCGTCAAAGCCACCGGGGAATCCACCCTGCGCAAGATCGTGGAAGGTTGGAAATATACCTGGTGCAATTTTCCCATCCGCCATCTGATCATAAACATAGCCATCTTCACCTTGTTCGGGCTCTCCTATGCCACCCTGATCCCGGTCTTTGCCCGTGACGTTTTGCAGGGTTCTGCCGGCACGCAGGGTTTGATGCTTTCGGCGGCAGGAATCGGCGCTTTGGGCACCTCCTTCTATCTGGCCAGCCGTAAAACGATCAAGGGTCTGCCCACCATCCTGGTCAGTTTTGGCGTGGTGGCCAGCCTTGCATTGATCATCCTTTCCCGCAGCACCTTGCTGCCTCTCAGCATCGGATTGATGCTGCCGATCGGATTGGGCATGACCATGCAGATGGCTTCCACGAACACCCTGATCCAGTCTATTGTGGACGACCGGATGCGGGGCAGGGTGCTGAGCGTATATACCATGTCTTTCATGGCCATGTCGCCCTTCGGCGGTTTGCTGGCAGGCACCCTGTCCCGCCAGTTGGGCGCGCCCACGGCCCTGCTGATCTGTGCTTTGGTGTGCCTGCTGTGGTCGCTGTATGGGCTGAAGCTCATTCCCAGCGTGGTCAGGGACATCTTCCGCATGCTGGTCTCCAACCACAATACCGAGCTCTACCGTCCGCCGGTGGTGGCGGTGAAGCTTTCCCCGAGCGAGCGATGAAGATCTTCAGCCATCTTGGGACCAGCGATCCCGATTATCGCAGCATCATGAAAAACCACACCGATTTTTACCTTGATGGGAAGCTGATACCTGCCTCCCAGGTGGTAATCACCCAGCAGACCCATTCCGACCTGGTGCATATCTGCACCGAGGCCGATGCCGGGGCTGGTTTTGGCGATCATCCCCAGATCCCTGTTGCGGATGGCATGGTTACCAACCTCCCCCGCCTCTATCTGCTGATCCGGACTGCCGATTGCACCCCGGTGCTCTTTGCCGATGAGCGGAAGGGTGTGGTGGCAGCGGTGCACAGCGGACGCGAGGGAACCCGCAAGAACATCGCCGGCAAGGCCGTGCAGGTGATGTACTCGCACTTTGGCTGCGATCCTGGCGATATCTCAGCTTGGATCGGAGCAGGGATCTGCCAAAGGCATTATGAAGTAAGCCCCGCCATCTGGGAGGAATTCCTGCGCAGCCAACAGCAGCAGGGATTTCATCCCGATCAGCGGCTACACCGCCATATCAACATCCGGCACAGCATCTTCCAACAATTGATCGCCTCCGGAATCCCCTTCAGAAACATCGAGCAGGATCAGACCTGCACCTTTGAATCCGGGCGGCATTTCTCCTATCGGCGTGATGGCAGCCACAACCGGCAGATCAATATCATCGGGATCGAAGATGAGTGACATCCTCACCAATAAAGACGGCAATCTGAGGCTGGAGCTGAAGGAAGATCGCCTGTCTGCCTGGCTCACCATTTTGGAGACGGGGAAGCTGATCGATGAAACTGAGATTCTGGAGCTACTGGAGCGTGCCGGGATCAAGAATGGCTTTGAGGAAGCGCTGCGCCTGATCCGCAAGCAAGGCTTGGAAAAAGAATTCGGGGTTCCCTTCCCGGTTGCCGTGTGCAACTATGTGAAGGGTGAAAGCAAGCTGGAATATTACTTCGACCTGCAGCAAGCGAAGGGCTTTGCCGGTTCCGTTGGAGTGGAGGAACTGCCCCGGCTGATCTGCATCGAAGCCGGCACCGTGATCGCCGCCTATAACAGCAATATCTTTGCTCGCACGGGATCGATCTATGACATCTATGGTGAAATGATTCAAGATGATGAGCTGGATGAAGATGAAGCCCAGAAGCTGGCGGGGGATAACGTTCGCTATGATCCATCCCGCAGCCACTATATCGCCATCTGCACCGGTTATCTCTCCGCCGATGAGGCAGGGCGGCTCTCCATTTACGACAATCTGCTTCTGGCGGGGGATATAGATTCGCATCCAGACACCCTGCGCACGCCCGTGAATATCACCATCACCGGTTCGGTGCGCAACTCCGCCCTCAAGGCACAGAAGAACATCATCATTCAGGGCGATCTGGAAAGTTCGACCCTATATTGTGGAGGCGACCTGCAGGTGGATGGCTCCATCAGGAACTGCCGCCGCAGCAACCTACAGGTGTTGGGAGATCTCCGCTGCCACAGCGTTTTCTCCTCTGCCCTGCTCTGCTGTGGCAAACTGGAATTCAGCGGTGAAGTCCGTGATTCTGAAGTGGTGGCGGAAGCGGGGATCACCTCTGCCAATGGTTCCCTCAGCGGAGGGCATATCCAGAGCTGCGGTGATATCCGGATCGCGGTTCTGGGCAGCCCGGAGCAAGTTCCCACAGAGATCGAGATCACCATCTCGCCCTATTACAAGACCCTGCTGATGCAGCTCACCAAAGACCTGATCCACCTCAAACAGGACGAAGCGGCATCATCGGAAGCCATAGCTGCCCTGGAGGAACAGATCAAACAGTGCGAAAGCGAGCTGGACAGCAGATTGAACATCTTTCTTCACCGCGATCCTGACCAGCGCATCCGGCTGGAGGTGAGGGATGATGTGTTCCCTCCGCTACAGATCCGCATATTGAAACACGAATACCAGATCAAGCACCACCAAATCCATCTTGAATTGATCGAAAAGGAATAATGGAAAATCTATGAACAGACCGCTCCTGCTCTTGCTATTGCTCCTGTCGGGCAGCTTGCTGCTGGCTTTGCAGCCCGATTTTGCCTCCGATCCCGCCATCTCTCCCGATGGCAATGAAGTTTGCTTTGTCTATGAAGGCGATCTCTGGCTGGTTTCCTTCAAAGGCGGCACGGCGCGGCAGCTTACTGCCACCCAAGCCCAGGAATGGGGTCCCGCCTGGTCTCCAGACGGCAATTACATTGCCTTCAACGCCAACCGGGAAGGCACGAACTATCCATATCTGATCCCTGCCTCCGGGGGCGAAGCGCGCCTCATCTTTGCCGAGAACTATACCATTTGCGATTGGTTCAACGACAGCGCCCACCTCTTGGTGGTACGCTATCATCCCAATTTTGGCAATTCCTTTTTCAAGCTTCCGCTCGATGGCACCCGTCCGGTGCTACTGGCCGAGATCGGTGACCGCTATGCCAGCCTGTCGCCAGATAACAAATCCATCGTGTTCAACCGCTATGGCAACCCCTACCGCGAAGCCTACCGGGGCAGCCTGGCCGGGGAATTGTGGAAGATCGATATCGCCAGCAAGACCTACACCCGGCTCACCAACACCGATTTCACGGAACGCTATCCCCGCTATTCCCATGTGAACAACACCCTGTTCTACTGCGCCTCGGACGGGGAGCGGTTTCAGATCTACCGGGCTGACAAGCTCGATTTCTCCCGTCCGGTCAAACTGAGCAATTTTCCCCAGTGGTCTGCTCGCGACATCACCATTGCCCGTGGCAGCGACCGCCTGGTCTTCGAACTCTTCAACGAGATCTGGAAATACGATCCCACCCGGCTGTTTGGGGACAAGATATCAAAGCTGGAGATCAACATCGCCGCCGACCGCTGGCAGCAAACCGCCCGTGTGGACAAGATGAAGAACGACTTCTATTCCTATGCCATCTCTGGCGACGAACTGCTCCTGGCTTTCCAATACAGGTACGACACTTTCTTCATGCCACGCAAGGGTGGGGAGGTGAAGCAGATCACCTTTGACCACGCCTCGGTATCCAATCTGGAATTCCTGGAGGATAACCGCAGCCTGGTGATGCAGCGCATGAAGAATGGGATCGACCATCTCTTCGTGGTGAAATGCGACAGCACCATGGCAATCACCGAACTGGACTGGTTTGGAAAGGACAGCCTGGCCGTGGAGGAGATCATCAAGGATATCGCAGGAAGATGGACCATCTACTACGGCGACAACGTGATGAGCGGCAGGGTTGCGGTGGCGGACAAGGACCTCACCAACATCCGTCCCCTGAATGCCTCGCGGGCTGTGATGAGCAACGTCGCCTACAATTCCACCGGTGAATATGCCGTCTATGCCACTGTGCGGGAGGACGTTTGGATCCGTGAACTCTGGCTCTGCGACCTGGTGACGGGAGAACACCGCAAGCTGATGAACGACGATGCCTGGATCAGCTCCCTCACCTGGACCAGCGATGACCGCTCCCTGCTCATGACCCGCTCCGGCAATATCTTCCGCCTCGATCTGGTTCCCCGCGATGAATTTGAATATGAGGTGGACAACTGGAAGGAAATTCTTGCCCCGCCACCTGAGGAAGGAGCGACCTTTGAGTATGAACACATCATAGAGATCAATCTGGCGGAAGAAGATGAGGCTGAGGAAGAAGGCGAGACCGAAGCGGAAGCGGAATTGGAATCCGAACCAGAACCAGAACCGGAACCGGAACCAATCCCCCGCAAGGAACTGCAGATCGTGTGGGAGGATATCGAAAAGCGTCTCTATCAGGTGATCAGCGATCCCGGAAACACCCTCTTCGTGCAGAAGGTGATCGACGACAGCACTTTCTACTACATCTCGGATGGCTTTTTCATGGGCAACAACGCCTTGCTTAAAAAAGCCAATATCTATGGCCAGAACATCAAGCAGGAGTTTGATTTCGGCAATGGCGCCGGGGACTATAAATGGGTGGGAAATACCATTTATTACATCCTCAACGGCACCATCCGTTCTTATAATGTAAGTACCGGGGCCAAGCGTGAGATCAAGGCGGAATTCGACTACCGCTATGATACCCGGCAGCTCAACACCCGTGTGTTCGAGCAGGTTTGGGGCGCTTTCGGGCTCAATTTCTATGATGCCAACATGCATGGACAGAACTGGCAGGAGCTGTTCCGGCTGTATTATCCCTATGCGGAACGGGCACGCTCCATTCAGGATATCGCCAGCATCGTAAATGAAATGATCGGCGACGTAAATGCCTCCCACACTGGTTTTTATCCCCGCCGGGAAAGCGAGGAGAGGGGACGCAGCGCCGCCTGGCTGGGACTGGAATTTGACCAGTCCATCCTGCTTCCGGAGGGGATCCGTATCGGCACCGTCTATCCCACTTCCCGCTTGGCAACCCTGTATAAACTGAAAAGCGGGGACATCCTCACCCATATCGATGGTGTGAGGATCACTCCTGCCACACCGGTGGATTCCCTGCTGTTGGACAAGACCGGCAAACGCATCCGCCTCAACTATCTGAGCGAAGGCGAAGCCAGGGAAGCCCAATTGACCGGGCTTTCCTGGAGCGAAAACCGCCGCCTGCAGTATGAACACCAGGTGCGGCTGGCCAGGGATACCGTCCACCAAAAGACCGCTGGCCGCATTGGATATGTCCATATCCCTGGCATGGGCAGCCGGGACTATGACAATTTCTATCGTGAAGTCTTTCGTGACAATGCGGATAAGGAAGCCTTGATCATCGATGTGCGCGGCAACTCAGGCGGTTGGGTGCACGACCGGATCATCACCCTGCTTTCCAAACGCCCCTATGGCTATTCCACCTCCCGCCGTTACAGTGGCGAAAAGAACATCGAGCCCAAAGGCGGCTGGATGAAACCTACTATTGTGCTGGTGGACGAGAGTTCCTTCTCCGATGGCGAGATCTTTCCCATCGTCTATAAGGAACTGAAACTGGGCAAGGTGGTGGGCATGCCCTCCAGCGGTGCTGTGATCGGCACCTGGGAATATCGACTGCTGGATGGTTCCTCCATGCGCATGCCCGGTTCCGGCTGGTACAAGCTGGACGGCACCAATATGGAAGGCAGCGGCGCCATGCCGGACATCATCGTGGAAAACACTCCCGAGGACATCATTGCCGGACGGGACCCCCAGCTTCTGCGCGCCATCGAGGAGATCCTGAAGGAGCTCAAATGAGTTTCCGGCACCGCCCTGAATACCCTGAACCGGTTATCAGGGAGGCTCGGCGGGATCAACAGCCGAAAAAGCGGGGTGATCCCCTTCTGACTGTATTCAAACTGGTTTTGGCCATCCGGAATGAAGCAGGTTGGAACTAACAATGAACCGTTACTGGCAGTAGATCGACAGAATCAAGGATCGGTCAAGACAGATGAATGAGAAGGAACTGAACAATCTGATCCTGCGGGCGGAAGCCCTGATGAAGACGAACTGGCTGCATGCCGTGCAGCTTCTGCAGCAGGCGGTGGAGGAGAATCCCGAGGACGCTGCCCCCCTGCTTGCCTTGGGGGACTTCTATCAGCGCCGCCAGCAGTTCGACAAAGCCATCAGCTGCTTCCAATCCGCCCTTAAGCTTGTACCGGAGGACAAGCACCTGAAATACATCATTGCCAACAGCTATTTCGCCAATGGCGATTACCGCCTGGCCATCGTCTACTATGACCAGATCGAGCATCCCAGCCCGGATATCCGTTACAACAAAGCCCTCGCCCTGGCTTATCTGGGCCGGCATCAGGAAAGCATCGCCATCATGCGTGAACTGCTCGATATCATTGATAACAACCACTTTATCTATTTCCTGTTGATCGAGCAGCTGATCCGGGTGGAGGACTTCCACGCTGCGAAACGCTATATCACGCAGGCCGAGGAAAAGATCGGCTCCCACCGCCATCTGCTGCTGCTCAAAGCCATCACCCTTTCCCATCTGGAGGTGTGGCTGCCCGCCTATCACGCCTTCGTTACCTATGAACAGAGCATCCCACTCAGCCATGCCGATCATCTGTTGATCTATGCCAATTGCGCCATCAAGATCGGCATGATGGACAAGGCGGTCTCCATCCTGGAAAAGGGAGTGCGCGAGAATCCCTATACTCAGCAACTCTATGAAGACCTGATCCGGCTCCTGATCCAGCAGAAACAGACCCAGCGGGCCAAGGAAGTGCTGCGGCAGGCGAAGCGTTTCTTTCCTCTGCTCAGCCCCATCCTGCGGTTGATGCAAGCCCGTTTGGGCAATCCCGAGCTCTGATATGGACCTTTTCCTGATGCAAAACCCCTGGCAGGACTATGCTTGGGGTTCCATTTCCTTTATCCAGAAGCTGATTGGGAATTCCGGACTGTTGGGCAAGCCAGTGGCCGAACTGTGGATGGGAGCCCATCCCAAAGCGCCTTCACGGATTCTTGTGGATGGCCATGCCATGGCTCTCGATGCTTTCATAGCTTCCTCACCGGAGCGGATTCTGGGCAAAGCATATGGGATCTATGATGCCGAACTGCCCTTCCTGCTCAAGGTGTTGGCAGCCGACCAACCTCTTTCCATCCAGGCTCATCCAAATCTGAAACAGGCCCGCGAGGGATTTGCGCGTGAGGGGGCAGAGCAGATTTCCCTATCCTCTCCGCAGCGCAACTACAAGGATGACAACCACAAGCCGGAACTGATCTGTGCGCTCACCCCCTTCACGGCTTTATGCGGCTTTCGGGACTATGGTCAGATCATTTCCTGCTTCCGGCAACTGGCTTTGGAGGATCTGTTCTCCAGCTTCCTGCCCTTTGCCCAAGATCCCGGGCAAGAGAGTTTCCGCATTTTCTGTAGTGAACTGTTGGGTGTGGCGCGCAGCGTGCAGGGCTTTGTGGTGGAGAAGCTGCTGCGGGCTCTGGATGATGCGCCGGACTACGACATTGCTATCAAACGCTGCTGTTTCCTGCTGCACAGGTTCCAGGCGCAGGATATTGGAGTGTTTGCCCCCCTGTTGATGAACTTGGTGGAACTGGCGCCGGGAGAGGCTTTGCATCTGGAAGCCGGCATCCTGCACGCCTATGTGGAGGGTGCCGGGATCGAGATCATGGCCAATTCGGACAATGTGCTACGTGGAGGCCTTACCCCCAAGCATGTGGATGTTCCGGAGCTTTGCCGGGTGCTGGATTTTTCGCCTCATCCGCTGCAGGTGCTGAATCCAGTGGCAGAGGAGGGCAGCGTATATTCCTATCCCTGCCTGGCGAAAGAATTCCGCTTGCGCCGGCTGGAACTGAAAGCAGAGCATATTCTGGCAGAAGAACCGGCAGCCCGCATCCTGTTCTGCGAGCAGGGAAGCTGTTCTCTGCGCTCAGGAAACACG
>CAZVXK010000058.1:0-12851 GCA_964631665.1 uncultured Candidatus Cloacimonadota bacterium
CGGGACGAAATTTCAGATAGCATATGCAATCCAACTTCCTTTCCGAGTCCCAGCGGGACGGCATATTAAGTGACATATATTGCATAATATGAATGTATTCGGTATTAAATATGTCGTCCCGATGGGACTCAACTATCTTTTCATATACACGTGTTTCTATCTAAAATGTCGTTCCTACGGAACTCTGATGGCAAGCATGGCTGGATTTTTTTTACAGGCTCATATGGCTTGCAGGTAATATTGCAGGTAATATTGCAGGTAATATGAATTGTATCTGTTGAGTAAATGGTTGGATAATTGGTATATGGCTGTTCTGCCACCTTCGGGCTCTTGGGTCAAAGCCTTTATCAAGCCTTTATCAAGCCTTTATCAAGCGTTAATAATTAACGCTTGATTAAGGCTTGATAAAGGCTTGATTAACGCCGTCCTTCAAGGGCAAGACGGGAGGGGTGAGGACAACTAATTGAAATGCTGATACTTTAGATCGAGTGATGGCTGTAGGGAGGATTTATGGTGGATTTGCGGTGTTTGGAATGCGAATGGATCAGCTGAGGAGCGGAACTGCCTACTTCTTATTCTGGTACTGCTCGTTGAGCTGGGCCACCATGTTTTGGGCTCGTTGCACCCCTTCCTGGTCTCCCAGGTATTCCCTGATGCGGGCGATGCGCTGATAGGCGGCGATGGCGGCAGGAAGGCGGTCCAGCTCCACCGCGGCAATGGCGATGTTGCCCAATGCTTTGATGGTTTCGAACTTGTCGTTCATCTTATCGGCCAGGGCAAGCTTCTGTTCCAAGAAGGGCAGGGCCTGTTCGAACTGTTTTTGCACGATCTTGGCATGCCCGATGTTGCCAATGGCGATGGATTCATCCTTCAGGAAGCGGTGGGCGCGGGCCAGTTCGTAACTCTGCCGGAACAGCTTCTCGGCCTGGGCAAACTCCCCCTGTTCCAGATGCAGCAGACCCAGGTTGTTCAGGGTTTTGGCGATCCGTTTCTGGTCATTCAGCTGTTGCGCCAACCCCAGGCTTTCCTGATAGTGGCGCAGAGCAGTGGGAATGTCTTTGGCTTCCTGATGCCAGATGCCCAGGAAATTGTTGATCATGCTCAGCAGCAGTGGATCGGACAGCTTCTGCGCCAGGGCAAAACTGGTGTCCCAATTTTGTTTGGCGGGTTCGTATTGCCGGCGGAAGAAGTGGATGAGCCCCTGATAGCGATGTGCCTGAAAAGCCAGGGCATCCGACTGCTCCCGGCTGGCGATGTCCTTCAGCAGATCGATGTTGCGCTGGGCATCCTCCCAATCGCCATTGAGCCACTGGATGTCGATCAGCTTCTCCAAAACGCTGCCCTTTGCCAGCAAATCACCCTCCGGCAGCAGTTCCAGCAGTTGGTTGTAAAGTTGGATCGCCTGACTGTTATCGAACATCCGGGCAGCTGCCTCTGCCGCCCTTTCCGTGTAGAGAATGGCTTTGTCCCTGATGCCGGCGATCTGGAAGTGCTGCGCCAGGGCGAAATTGAATTCCTCCAGGCGTTCGGCGAAGAGCAGTTCGATGGCTTCACCGGTGAGTTGATGCAGGAGTTTGCGGTTTGCCTGCAACAGGGTGTGGTAGGAAACCTCGCGGGTGGTGATGTGTTTGAACAGATAGCTGGGAAAATCGAAGCCCAGCATCCGCATCACCAGAGCCTGCTGTTCCAGCTGGCCCAGGGTGCCGTCCACATCCAGTTCCTCCGCCAGATGCTGCTGCACTTCCTTCAGGATATCCACAAAGAATTCCTGTCCGATCACGGCAGCTTTCTGAAGCAGGCGGCGCACCGCCTCGGGCAATTGGTCAAGGCGGGAGAGGATCAGCGAATTCAGGTTTGCCGGCACGGGAATGTCCTGGGTGGCGCCAGGGGCGAGATCGGCGATGTAATTGCACCATTCCTCCAGATAGAAAGGATTGCCGGCGGAGAGGCTGATCACCTTGTCCAGCACCTCTTCCGAGAGGTCGAACTGCTTGGCATAATCCAGGATGAGTTTGGTGGTGTCGGCCTCGGAAAGCGGCTCCAGATCGAACTGGCTGAAGCCCCGCATCCGCTTCAGATATGCCGGCACCTGGAATTCCCTCCGGTAACCCAGAATCCACAGGGTGGGCACCCCGCTCTGGGAAAAGCGGTTGATGATGTGTTCCAAAGCAGCGGAGGAGCTGCCGTCCAGCCAATGCAGGTCGTCCAGCACCAATACCAAGGGTGTCCCCTGGGCTCCCGAAATCGCCAGGATCCTTTCCAGGACTGCGTAAACGGCAAGCATGAGATGCTGCAGGAGGTCTTTGCCGCCCTGTTTCAGACGGGGATCATTGCTGCGGATCTCCAGCAAGAAGGCGATCAGGGCCTGGGCATCCTGCAAGGCCTGTTTAGTGGCGGCATCCGCCTTCCGGGACAGCTCCGCAAAGGCGGTTTCCAGTTTCTGTTGCTTTTCAGCCACAGGCTCGCTGATCCTGAGGCCAAAGCAGCATTCGAACAGGTTGGCAAACAGATTCAAGGGAGTGGGGCTGACGGCATCGCAGGAGGCAGTGAGGAAGCGGACCCTGTGCTGATGCTGCTTCTGGAACTCATAGAACAGACGGGTCTTGCCCAGACCGGCGTCTCCATTGATCCCGATCAGGATGGGATTGGGGGGAGGGAGTTCCTCAGTGAAACCAGTGGCTGGTTGGAAATTAAGCACTTGGTCCAGAGCGTCTTGAAGCCGCGCCAATTCCTTCTCACGTCCGATGAACCGGCTGTTGGAGCGATTCCAGCGGGGCACGCTTTCGAGTTTCAGCCTCAGCGGCTGCCAGCAATCCACCGGAGTGTCAATCCCTTTTACTTGCCGGGGTCCAAGATGCTCGAATTCAAAGACGTGCTCCACCAGCTTGCGGGTGGAATCGGGCAACATTATCCCCCCCACGGGAGCGTTGCTTTCCATGCGGGAAGCCAGATTGACCTCCGGCCCATAGACCGTGAAATCGCCCTCGCGCTCCTCGCCGATCCTGCCCACACTCACCACACCGGTGTTGATGCCGATGCGCAAGCCCAGGTCAACCTGTTCGAAACCGGGTTGTTGGCGCAGGCGTTGGTTGTAGAGCTGAAGCTGTTGCTGCATCTTGAGGGCGGCGCGGATGGCGCGTTCGGTGTCCTGTTCGGAGGCTTTTTTGGCCCCGAACAAGGCCATGATGCCATCGCCGATGTATTTGTCCACAAAACCGCCATAGAAGGTGATGCAGCGGGAGAAGATCTTCATCAGTTCATCCATGCGGTCGCGCACGGTTTCGGCTGCGTAATGGGTGGAAAGTGAGGTGAAGCCCCTGATGTCTGCAAAGAGGATGGTCACCTCACGCAGTTCGCCCTCCCGCAGGCGGAATTTCTCCTTCTGGGCTTGGTTGTCCTGCTCCAGATCGAACAGGTCCACCGAGAATAATATGTCGTTGTCGCTCATCACTCTTCTCCTGTCTCTGTCCGGATAAGTTTTCAGCCTGCCCCTGGCTGTCAAGTAAAAGCGTTTGCTGATTAGGAAACTGATAGAAAATAGAGGTTCTGACAGACCCCGCCCGCCAATATGCTGCCTCCTGAACATCCGAGGTTTCCCTGCCCCGGTGTTGTGGATTCAAAGGTAACAGACCGGATCAACAATTAACTTCGATTACTACATTCCTCCTGAAAGCAGCGCACCTGGTTCTTTCCATTGCGCTTGCCATCATAGAGGGCTTTGTCTGCTTCAACGATGAGGTCTTCCATGTTCGATTGGCCGTGATGATAGCTGAATCCGATGGTAACATTGATTGGAATCTGCTTACCGTTGCATTCAAGAGTCTTGCTTGCCGTATCTTTGCGAATACGTTCCGCCACCACATTGGCGCCATCGCAGGTGGTGTTGGAAAAGATGAACAGAAACTCTTCCCCGCCCCAGCGCCCCACGGTGTCCGTGTCACGGATGTTTCTCAGGAAAATGTCGGCCAGTCGTTGCATCACCACATCGCCACAGTCGTGCCCATGGATATCATTGATGCGTTTGAAGTTGTCCACGTCCAGGATGGCCACGGCAAAGCCGGTCTGGTAACGCACAGCACGACGGTGTTCACGCAGCAGGATCTCTTCCAAAGCCCGACGGTTGTAGAGCCCGGTCAGGCTGTCATGGCGGGCAAGTTTGGTTAGGGCCTTGTTCAGTTCTTTCTGCTGGTTCTCGGCTTTGACCTGCCGGTCAATGTCCACCAGAATGCCGATCACGCCTATGATCTGGTTGTCTTCACCATAGAGGGCTGAAACATGCAGATCCACCCAGAAGATTCTGCCGTCCTTGCGTTGATAGCGTTTGGCTTTGCGGTAGCAGTTCACTTCGCCTTTGATGAGTTTCTCGAAGGACTGCCTGCTGGGGGCGATATCCTCGGCAGGAACCAATTGGTCGATGCTGAGCTTTTTGGCTTCCTGTTCCGTGTAGCCGGTGAATTCACACCAGGCGGGATTCACTATCTTGTAATGGCCCTCCCGGTCGGTTATTCCGATCGCCACCATGGCGTTGTTAAAGATCGAGGAATACACTTTCTTCATTCCCAGTTTTTTCATTACCCCTTCCCTTGTTGGAGTGTGATCTGGTCAGCATGCACCTCCGTCCCCAGGAAAAAAGAGCGCAGGAGGCTGGATGGGTGATCCTGCGCTCAGTATCATGCACGTTATTCTTGAGTTGCCGGCGGAGTGAAGACACGCTTGCCCAGCTCGGTATCGAGCATGAAGATTCCCTGCATGTTGTCACCGATCATTTCCAAACGGTGCACGATGCGGTCTGCGGAAGCTTCCTCCTCCACTTGCTCATCCACATACCATTGCAACAATCCTTTACTGGCATGGTCGTTCTCTGCAATGGCGATATCCATCAGGTCATTGATGTTCTTGGTTATGTACTTTTCGTGTTCCAAAGCCATCTTGAAGGCTTTGAGCGGATTGCCGAAATCAACCTCCGGTTTCTCGATCGCCAGCAGTTCCACCTTTCCCCCGCGTTCGATGAGGTAGTTGAAGAACTTCATGGCGTGGAAGCGCTCCTCCTGGCTCTGCACTTCCATCCAATGGGCAAAGCCATCCAGGTTCTCATTGGCGAACCAGGCTTGCATGGAAATGTAGAGGTATTCCGAGAATAGCTCTCGGTTGATCTGCTCGTTTATTGCTCGTTCGAGTCCTTTGCTAATCATTGTTTTTCTCCTGTTTTAGTTTTATCTGTTGTTCAAGATCTTGTGTGATCTGCTTCAGGGTGCCGGCATCGGGAATGTATTGCACCTTGACCGGGGGCAGCATGTCAAATCCGCATTCCTTGGAATCGCCCAGCAGCTGGTGCAGGATCGGGATGCTCTGCCCGCCCCAGCCATAGGAACCAAAGGCAAGCCCGATCCTGTCCTTGGGTGAAAGCCCCTTCAGATAATAGATGAAAGCCGCCACACTGGGCAGGATGGAGCTGTTCAGGGTGGGCGAACCCACACAGATGTATTTGGCATCGATCACATCGGTCATAATATCGGAAATATGGTTGGTCTGCAGATTCAGCAGTGTGGCCTTGATCCCCAGGTTTTCAAATGCTTCAGCAACGGCCATCGCCATCAGTTGGGTGGATTTCCACATGGTGTCATAGATCACCAGTGCCCGGGATGAATCCGCCACATTCGAAGACCAATCCTGATAGGCAGCCAGGATGTCGGGGATGTTCTGGGTCCAGATCAGGCCATGGCTGGGACAGATCATCTCGAAAGGCAGCGGGGAAGCTGCTTCCAATACCTTCTGCACCTGTTTGGAATAGGGCAGCACGATATTGGCATAATACTTTTTGGCTTCCTCCATCACGATGCTGAAGGGATAATCTTTGACCAGGCGTTCGCTGGAGGCGATGTGTTGCCCAAAGGCATCGTTGGAAAAGAGAATCTTCTCCTGGGGGCACCAGGTAACCTGGTTGTCGGGCCAGTGCACCATGGGAGTGGTGATGAAGGTGAGGTCTCGTTGCCCGATATTGATTGTGTCCCCGGTCTTGATCTCCTCAAAGTTCCAATCCTGCTTGAAATGCATTTTCAAGCCCTTGATGCCATTGGCGTTGGTATAGATTTTGGCCTTGGGTATCTGCTTCATCAGCAGCGGCAGCCCGCCGGAATGATCCATTTCCACATGATTTTGGATAATTATATCGATCCTGGAGGGATCGATCACATCCCGGATGCGGGACATCATCTCATCGAAGAGATAGCTCTTCACATTGTCGATCAGAGTGATCTGTTCATCCAGAATGAGGTAGGCATTGTAGGTGGAGCCCCGCTGGGTGAGGTAACCGTGGAAGTTCCTCAGATCCCAGTCAATGCCGCCCACCCACCAGATATTATCC
This sequence comes from uncultured Candidatus Cloacimonadota bacterium, assembly GCA_964631665.1. Classification (GTDB taxonomy): domain Bacteria; phylum Cloacimonadota; class Cloacimonadia; order Cloacimonadales; family Cloacimonadaceae; genus Syntrophosphaera. The sequence continues at coordinate 6,365 of CAZVXK010000058.1, forward strand.
TTCAGTTTATATGCTTTCATTGATTCTCCGTCTTCCGTTTCGATTCATTTCAATTCCCACTAAGATAGTATATTGACACCCGCTTTTTGGTCAAGCTAAATCTTCACTTCTGGCAAATTGGGCAGTAGAAGCTGCTCCGGCCCGCCTGCCTGATCCGGACAACCTCATGCCCCCTCGGGCATTGCTGTTTTTGATAGATCTGCAGGAATTTCTGGAATTCACCGCTTTTATCGTCTATGCGCCGGAAATCTGAAATGCTGGTGCCGTTCTTGGCGATCGCCTCGTTCAGCACCTGCTTGGTCTGTTTCACCAGTCTGGTCAGCTCCTTCGGTTGGAGGAAACAGGACTTTCGGTCGGGTCGGATCCCGCTGCGGAAGAGGATCTCATTCACATAGATGTTCCCCAGCCCCGCCACCAGGGATTGGTCCAGCAGGCTGTTCTTGATGGGGCCGTTGCGCTTGGCCAGCGCCTGCTGCAGATGGGCGGCAGCGAACATATCGGAAAGAGGCTCCACTCCCAGTTTGGGCATATAGTTTTCGACATGGTCGCTGCGGCAGAGGATGATCTTGCCGAAGGTGCGGATATCTATGAAATGCAGCCGTTCGTCCCGGGACAACAATAAACAAGCACGTTCATGGGAGGAGGGGCCGGCCGATCCCCTGCCATGGACAAGCTTGCCGGTCATGCGCAGATGGATGATCAGGCTGTGGTTGCGCTCCAGGTTCAAAATAATGTATTTTCCCCGGCGGGCAGTACCCACCACCTTCGCCGGAAAGGGATCTTCGCGGATCGCCGGATCACGGATCACCGTGCCCGGATAGAAGCAATCCAAACCGGTGATCTTGCGATGGGACAAAGTTTTCACCAAACCATTCAGAACAGTTTGCACCTCAGGCAGTTCCGGCATCGCATCCCCCTTCACATCAGATATTTATGGATGTAATGCGCAGCAGCGGCACCATCCCCCACTGCCGTCGCCACCTGCCTTAATGATGCTGCACGAACATCCCCCACCGCCCACACGCCTTCACTGCTGGTACGATATGCGTGGTCGGTAACGATGTAGCCGCCCTCGAGGGTGAGCTTGCCTTCGAACAACTTAGTGTTAGGGATCTGACCCACGAATATAAAAACACCATCCACCGGCAAATCCCTCTGGGCGTTGTCAGTTACGCCACGGAGGACAATCCTGCGCTCCAGCCCCTCGGAGAATTCGATCCTGTCCACCACTGTATTGGTGATCAATTCGATCCTGGGTTCGGCCTTCACCCTTTCCACGATGATGGGATCGGCATTGAAGCTGTCCCGGCGATGGATGATATAGACTTGGCGGGCATATTTGGCGATGAACAGGGATTCCTCCAGGGCGGAATTGCCCCCACCCACCACCGCCACCACTTTGTCCGGGTAAAAAGGGCCATCACAAGTGGCGCAATAGGACACCCCATTGCCGGAGAATTCTGCTTCTCCGGGAATCCCAAGCCGGCGGGGCGAAGCTCCGGTGGCGATCAATACCGCCCGCGCCTTCCAGGTATTATAGTCGGTCTGGATCTCTTTCACCTGGCCTTCCAGTCGCACTTCAGTAACGGCTTCGCTCACGATCTGCAGCCCAAACAGCTTGGCCTGGGCTTCCATGTCCCGGGCAAGTTTCTGTCCCAGAACCGGTTCAGGAAACCCGGGATAATTCTCCACCCATTGGGTGGAAGTAAGCTGTCCACCCGAGATCGGCGCTCTTTCCAGCATCAGGGTATCCAGTTTGTAGCGGGAGGCATACAGCCCTGCCGTCAAACCGGCGGGCCCGCCCCCGATAATGATCAGATCATACACTTTGTCCGCATTGGCGGAGGAAATGAATCCCAGGTCAAAATCCAGCATGATCAGAGTGCTTCCTTGATCTTTTCCACCAGCTGAGCCTCTGGTGCAGCGCCATCCAGGAACCATTTTTCGTTGATCACGGTGCGGGGCACTCCCTGCACCGAGTATTTATTGGCCAGATGTGGAAATTCGGAAATCTCCACCATGTCCGCGCGGATGGAATCGCTGTAAAAAGCAAGCTGGTGCGCCAGCATCACGGCGCCGGGGCAATAGGGACAGGTTGGCGTTACAAATACCTGCAGATGAACAGGTTGCTTCAGATAATCCAGAAAGGCTTTGGTATCAGAAGTGAGCTTCACCACTCCGGTGGAAACCATCAGGATGGAATTCAACAGCGAGGAGAATTCATAGCCCGCCGGAACCCCGAAAAAGCGGATGCCATGGTCTTTGGCACCTATAACTGCAATGGCGGGGATTTTGTCCACCTGGTCTTGCTTTGCCTCCTCCTCATGCTTTTCGAAGCTCAAAACCTCCAATTTCAGTAGCTTATTGGCTGAAGTGAGTTCCTCCAGCAGGTTGTGCGTTTCCTTGCAGTAGCCGCATTCAAACTCCTGGCTGTACATCCGCAGGGTGACCGGATCCCGCATGTTTGCCAGGATCTTCTTCACCTCTGCGATCACTTTATCGTCCAGCATTGGCATGCCGACCTCCATTTTTGTTTTTATAGAAAGTATAAGACAAATTGACACTTCTGTCAAGCATTCGCTGCTTCGGGTTGGGCAGACCGGTTGTCTCTTTCCTGGCGGAAAGCCTGGATTCCTCTAATCCCTTTTTCCAAGCGGGATGGCGGGATTTTTCACCATGATCCCCCCACCCTTGGCTCCCATTAGCAATACGGAATCATTACGGAGTCATTACGGATTAACTCCGTAATGACTCCGTAATGATTCCGTATTGCTAATGGGAGCGGAGCATGGAAAAAAAGTGCTTGACTCACAGAGCAGATTGAAATAGCTGAATCAGCATGGAAAAAATCATCTTATTATCTCTGTTTGTCGTCCTGATCGCGCTTGGCGTAATGCACGCCAGAGACACCGTCGATCCTGCTGAATTCTGGAAAGATGGATATTGTGTTCAAACCACCGCCACCACACCGGCAGAGGGCGCAAAAAGCATCCGCGCCCAGATGGAGGGCGAGTGGAAAGAGCTTCCCTTAGTGCCCTTTCCCCAGGCCTTCTGGGATTGGAACCGCTCCCGGCGCCAGGAATATCTGGAGATCTTCCGCGAAATGCTGGACCAAGGTGCCGAAAGCTCCCGCAGCCCGCAACTTTCCGGCCCCCATAACGGCATGGTGGCCACCTGGGGCGCCGCCCGCCAGGATTCCCAGTTCAAACTCAACAACGCCGTAAAGGGAATGGGATTTCTGCCCCGCGAGGATAACATTGCCGCCCTGATCGCCCTGCTGCAAAGCAAGCTGGAGGCTTCACTGGCGGAAAAACTGGATGTGCTGGACAGCCTCTATGCCGCTGCTGAACAGACCTTCAGCCCCGACCGCCTGGTTTCCCTGGAGCTGTATTCCGAACCTGGCTACAACACGCAAACCTTCATCAACCAGATGGTTAGCCCCGCCTGTGTTACTGTTTGGCTGGACATCCCCACCTACAAGATCAAACAGATCGCCCGCCTGCTGCATCCGCTGGACCCGAACCTGAGCCTGTATGAAAAACAGGTGGTGCAATATGTGAACCTGATGCACAGTTTCTTCCATGGCAATTTCCCGCGGGATTACATTGCCGTGATCTACTTTAATGTGGAGGTCTATGACAGCTCGCCGGGCCGGAAGGATGGCAGGGGAACGAAGATTAGTGAATAGTGATTAGTGATTAGTGATTAGTGCTGCGCTGGTGCTGCTTCCCGGTCAGAACATTGTTTGATGTTTTGCTTTAATTGATCTGAGCGACGGCCTTGTTTAGCTGATGATACTACATTAAAGGATTTGTATGCAAAACGAAGAATACACCCCACTGGAAGAGTTCGATCTGGAACCGGAGGTATGGGAAGACCTCGATAGGACTGAAAAAGCGGCTTTTTTAGCGGCACTGGTGCGTCAGGGTGAAAGCGACCAGGACAGCGCAGCCAGCCTCAGTGAACTGGAGCGTTTGGCAGACACCGCCAACATTACTGTGCTGGGGGTTTACACCCAGAAACGCAACCATCCGGAACGCAGCACCTATTTCGGGAAAGGCTTTTTGAGCGAACTGAGCCAGAAACTGCACCAGGCGCAGGCAGATGTGCTGATCGTAAATGATGAGCTCGGCCCCATCCAGGCGCGCAACATCGAAAAGGACTATTCGATCAGGGTCATCGACCGCACGGAAGTGATCCTGAGCATCTTCCACGACCACGCCCGCACCCGGGAAGCCAAACTGCAGGTGAAACTAGCCGAATTGCAATATCAGCTTCCCCGCCTGCGACGCTTGTGGGGGCATTTCGACAAGGAACACGGATCGGTGCGCTCCACCGGAGGCAGCGCCACCCGGGGCATGGGCGAAAAACAGATCGAGATCGACAAACGCCTGATCCGGGTTCAGATCCGGAGGATCAACCGTGCAATCGAAGCGATCGCGCATCAGAAGGAAACCCAGCGCAAACAGCGTGAGAAGACCAAAAAGATCTGCCTGGTGGGCTATACCAATGCCGGCAAATCCACTCTGTTCAACCTGCTCACCCAAGCCGGCGTCCTGGTGGAAGACAAGCTTTTTGCCACTCTGGACAGCACTTCCCGCCAATTGAAACTTGCCACCGGGCATCCGGTGGTGATTTCGGACACGGTGGGTTTCATTTCCGATCTGCCGCACCATCTGGTGGCTTCCTTCAAAGCCACGCTGATGGAGGTTCAGGATGCCGATCTGCTGCTGCATGTGGTGGATTTGGCCGACGAACGTTTCGAGTATTACATCCAGCAGGTGAATGAAGTGCTGAAACAGATCGGCGCGGAGCAGATCCCGCAGCTCTTGGTTTTAAACAAGACCGATCTGGTGGACGAGACCTACCAGATCTTGATCGGGCGCAAATATCCGGAAGCAGTCCTGCTTTCCGCACTCCGGGCTGAGCATGCCGATCTGCTGTTGGACAGGGTGGAACACCGGCTCTTCCGCACCCAGGTGCTGAAAGTGTTTCTGCCCTATGACAAGGGCGCTTTGGCTTCGCTGCTGCATCAGATCGCCCAGGTGAAAACGGAGGATTATCGCTCCGACGGCATCTATCTGGAAGTCCTTGTGGGCCAGGATGATGTCTATCATTTTCAAGACTATCTGTTGACATAAATCGCCCTGCCAAATAATCAGCGCAAAATTTATCCCTCTCAAGATAGGAGAAGCGATGTTCAAACTCATCACTGCAGCCCAGGCTGCCGATCTGATCAAACCGCACAGCCGCCTCGCCATCAGCGGTTTTCTGGCTGTGGGGGCACCGGAAACCCTGATCGACGCCATTGTGGCCAAGGGAACCAAAGACCTGCACATCATCGTGATCGCCTCGGATTATGAGAACCGCGGCATCGGCAAACTGGTGGTGAACCATCAGGTGAAAAGCGCCCAGGTTTCGCATCTGGGAACCAACAAGGAGATCCAGAACCAGATGAACGCGGGAGAGATCTCCATCGAACTGGTGCCCCAGGGCACTTTGATGGAACGGGTGCGGGCTTTCGGAGCCGGCTTGGGCGGAGTGCTAACCCCCACCGGCTTGGGAACTGTGGTGGAAGAAGGCAAGCAACTGATCAATCTGGACGGCAAGGATTATATCCTGGAACCTGCCATCGAAAGCGACTTTGCCCTGATCAGCGCCTGGAAGGCGGACAAGGCCGGAAACCTCATCTACCGCAAAACTGCCCGCAACAGCAATCCCATTATGGCCATGGCGGGCAGGATCACTATCGCCGAGGTGGACGAACTGGTCGAGATCGGCAAGCTGGATCCGGAGCAGGTGGTTACACCCGGTATCTTTGTGAACTACATAGTCTTGAAAAAGGAGCTGCAGAATGGATAAACGTGCCCGCATCGGAGCCCGGATCGCCCAGGAACTCAAGGACGGCGATTATGTGAATCTTGGCATCGGACTGCCCACCGAGGCGGCCAATCATATTCCTCCCGGAGTGCATGTGATCTTTCAATCCGAAAATGGAATGCTGGGCGTGGGTCCCAGTCCTGCTCCCGGAAGCGAGGATCCCGATCTGATCAATGCCGGCGGTGGCTTCATCACAGCTCTGCCCGGAGCTGCCTTTTTCGATTCTGCGCTCAGCTTTGCCATCATCCGGGGCGGGCATATGGATATCACCGTTCTGGGAGCCCTGCAGGTGGATCAGGAGGGAAATCTGGCCAATTGGATGATCCCCGGCAAGCTGGTGCCCGGCATGGGCGGTGCCATGGACCTGGTTACCGGCGCCAAGAAAGTGATCGTGGCCATGGAACATTGCGACAAGAATGGCAATCCCAAGATCCTGAAAAAGTGCACCCTGCCACTCACCGCCAAAAGCAAGGTGAGCCTGATCGTAACCGAAATGGCGGTGCTGGAGGTTACCCCCCGGGGTTTGCTGCTCAAGGAAGTGTGCGAAGGCTTCACGGTGGAGGATGTGGTTAAGGCGACGGAGGCGGAGCTGCTGCTTTAGGTGAGT
>CAZVXK010000058.1:12951-15599 GCA_964631665.1 uncultured Candidatus Cloacimonadota bacterium
TCACAGCTCCCGATACAGCTCACTCTTCAGCGCTTCCGGATCACTCAGAAGGGTGACCACTTCATCTATCCTCTCGCAAAAAACCTTTCCCACATAGGCATCGAACTGGGTGTCCAGGTTGCGGTGGATCTCTTGGGAAGCGGTTAAGAAATCCGCTTGCTGGCGGTAACTCCGTTGGCTGGTCATGGCGTCAAAGGCGTCCGCCACGGCTGCGATCTTTGCCAGAAGCGAGATCTCGGCATCCGGAATGCCCAGGGGATATCCGGTGCCATCGATGCGTTCGTGATGCTGCAGGATCACATCATGCACGGCTTTGGGCAAACCGATGGGGTCGATGATGCGGGCGCCGATCAGGGGATGTTGCTTCATCTCCTGATACTCGTGTTCGGACAGCTTGTCGGCCTTGTCCCAGATCGGTTTGTAGATGCCGATTTTGCCCAGATCGTGCAAAATGGTACCGATGCGAAGTTGTTTCTTTTCTTCTGTGCCCAGGCCGAGTTCCCTGCCGATCAGCAAACTGATCGCCGTCACCCGTTCCGAATGGCCGCGGGTGTAGATATCGTTGGCCTCGATGGCGTTGACCATGGCGTGCATAGTGTTCAGATAATGCTTTTCCAGTTTGTTCTTGGCTTCGGAGAGCTCGAGCGTCCGCTTATGCACCAGCAGCTCCAGATTTTGCTGGTAGAGCTCATTTTGGATCAGCAGTTCGTTCTTTTCCAAAGCCTGCTTGACCGCCACCAGCAGTTCGCTCATGTCAAAGGGTTTGCGCAGAAAATCGAAGGCGCCCAGTTGGATGGCGGTGCGCATCTTGTTCAGATCGCCAAAACATGTGATCAGGATCACCGGTATCTTGTCATCTTTGTCTGCAACCTGTTTCAGCAGTTGCAGACCGCTGAGCTGTGGCATGTTGATATCGGTGATGATGGTTTTGAAATCGCTGCTTTCCAGCAGTTCAAGGGCTTGGCGGGGATCGCTGGAAACCACCACTTCCAGCTCCGAGATATAATCCAGATTTTCCTTGATGCAATCCAGCATTACGGTCTCGTCATCGATCACCAGTATTCGCTTTGGGGTCATGATTCGCTTCCTTGGGGTCAGATCTCTATGCGTTCGAGGCAGAGGGGAGTGTTGTTTTCCACTTTGTTCACGGCTTTGCTCACGGGATAAAAATCAATCGCTGTGTCCGGAGCAGGCTTTAACATTGGCAGCAGTCCGGAGGCATCGGTATTGCTTCCATCCAGCCATTGTTCGAGGTCTCCGGTTTCCAAAAGCACCGGCATGCGCTGATGCAGGCTGCTCATTTTGGCATTGGAGGAAGTGGTGATTATCGCTGCGGAGGGGATGTAGCTGCCCTCGGCACCATACCAGGCGTCATAGATCCCCGCCAGATAGATCAGATCGTCATCGGCGGCATGGATGAAAAAGGGTTGTTTGTCGCCCTGCCGCCATTCATAGAATCCATTGGCGGGAATGATGCAACGCCGGCGCGCCAGTCCGCCCCGAAAGCTGGGCTTTTCCAGGATGGTTTCGCTGCGGACATTGATCAGATTATACTTCGGCAACTCCCTGCTCCAGGAAGGGATCAAGCCCCAACGGAAATGACCCAGATAGCTCACGGCGTCTTGGTTCACTATGGCGGCGATGGTCTGGGTGGGAGCCACATTGAAATTCAGCTCCACCTGTTCTGAAGTCTCTTTCAGCTTGAGTTCCCGGCTCAGCCTGACCAACCGGTCATGCTTGATCACCTGGGCAAAGCGTCCGCACATGATGGTAATCTCCTTTGCAGTTGACAATATTCTGGGGCTGGGGAAATCTGCAACATATTTTTTGAGAAATTCCGAAAGCAAGGATGTGTTCTGATGCCCAAATTCCCGATCGATATTGTGATGGCTGAGCTGGAAAAGCACTTCCATAGCGTGAAAACGCCGGTGGTTGACCTGATCCAGGCCAAGACCAGGGACCCCTTTAAAGTGTTGGTTGCCACCATCCTCAGCGCCCGCACCAAAGACGAGACCACCTCCCGGGCGGTGACCGAGCTCTTCAAAGTGGTTCAAAAACCAGAGGATCTGGACAAGATCAGCTATCAGCAGCTGGATCAGATCATCTGGCAGGTGGGATTCCACCGTGAGAAAGCCAAACACTTAAAAAAACTTCCGGAAGTGCTGAGGAAAAATTTCCACAACCAGATACCATCCGAGATTGAAGAGCTGGTGCAGCTTCCCGGAGTGGGGCGAAAGACCGCCAATCTCGTTCGCAGCGTGGCTTTTGGCCTGCCGGCCATCTGTGTGGACGTGCATGTGCACCGCATCAGCAATCGCTGGGGATACATCAGCACCAGGACTCCACTCGAAAGTGAGCTGGATCTGCGCAAGATATTGCCTCACAGGCATTGGCAGCACTATAATTCCTTCCTGGTGGCGTTCGGACAGAACCTCTGCACGCCCCGCAGACCACGCTGTGGTGAATGTCCGATCCATCAACACTGCCAAAGAGTTGGTTTATAAAGGTCTTACGGTATGCGCAGGATTTCTTTCCCGGGCGTTGTGAGGATAGCTTTCCACAAGGCCAAAACCACAATATTGAAAAATTTGAATTTTCTTCTTGACAGATCAATCCACATATAATAAAGGAGATTTAAGTTAGGTGAG
>CAZVXK010000059.1:0-15573 GCA_964631665.1 uncultured Candidatus Cloacimonadota bacterium
TTTGCGGCGTTCACGATCGCATCGCCGGTGAACTGAGTGATATCGCCTTTTACCACATGTATCATCAGTTCACCCCTTTAGTCTTTGTCCTCGAATTGGAATGGAGTCTGTGACTTGGGCATCGCCTGCAGAATTAAGGGAGGAACAGATCAGAATATCCACTGAAGCAAACATTTATAACCCGTCAGTTGCATTCTGGCGCAGCACTAATCACTAATCACTAATCACTAATCACTAATCCCTGCTTTTTGCCAACGCTGGCGATGTAGATCACAAACTCCTCCACCCCGTCCACATCCAGGGCGGCGTTCATCCCTTCATCCAAAAAGGCTCCGATCATGCAGGCCCCGCAACCGATGGCTTCAGACGCCAGATGGATGTTTTGCCCCACATGCCCCGCATCCAGATACAGATAGCGGTAACCGCGCTGTCCGTAACGCCAGGCGGTGCGGTAGGGTACCGCGGTGAGGATGAAGTCCACAGCTGCGGTTTTGAGCATTTCCTGGCGCAGGCAGGCCTCATAGATGTCCGAAGCGATGGTTTCGGGTGCCTCGATGCGCACCAGGCAGTGTTTGGTGGGGTGGTAATAGTAAAGCCCGGGCTTGATGGCGGTTACATTGTTGATCAGCAAATAGCATTCGAAGGGATGACGTGCCCCCGCGGAGGGGACATTGCGCAGGGTGATCTCCTGATGCTCGGTGGAGCGGAAATCCCGTGCCCAACTGCTGGCCCAAAGCAGAAAGGATAGCTCGTCCAGGCTGAGTGCCTGATCTGCATATTTGCGCAGGCTGCAGCGCTGCCCGATCGCCTGATGCAGGCTGAGCTCGGGATATTTCAGTTTGCCGATGGCGGGCAGGGTGATCAATTCCCCGCTGCGGGCTTTGATGGCGTCCGGGCGCGGCACTCCATTTTCCTGGTCGCTCTTTTCCCCATAGAGGTAACGGGTGAGCAGGATGAAATCGGAACCGATGGAGGCGGCTTTGGCTCTTTTCTGGGCGATGTCCTCCAAAACTGGCTGGAGGTTCTGCTCCAGGAAGAGATATTCCTCCTCGCTGATCTCCGCCTCTTTCAGGATGTCCGCCTTCTCATAGCCACGTGTCTTGTAATATAGATAGCCAAAGGTTTTCATGTCCATGCTTCTATTCCTTTTTGATCGCGTTCACGGGGCAGCCGCGGAAGGCAGCATGGCCTTCGATGCAGATGCCGCATTCGGTGCATTTTGCCGGATCAATCACCGCCTTGCCTTTCACTATGGAAATGGCGCCGGTGGGGCATTGGGAGAGGCAAAGCCGGCAACCGATGCAGTTTTTGGTCACCACGTTGTAGGTGGCGCCGCCGGGATGGATCTCCCCGGCCAGAAAATCACGCAGCAGATAGGATCCGGAGTTTTCAGCGGTGCCAATAGTGATGCTTCCCACCAGCAGCAGGTCGCCACTGGTGATGCCTTCCACATACAGGCTGTCGCCTTCGCTGATCTGGCAGCCCAGGGAATCCAGAACGCTGCGGGGCGCAAGCAACAGACGGTAGGTTTCACCCTGGCCGGTATTCAGCCAAGGCCTTCCTTTGATTAATTCTGCCACACCGCTGTGGGCGGTAACTTCGGTTTCGAGATCGATCAGTGCGGCCAGAGGCAGCAGGCCCAGCACCAGGATCAGGATCAGAAGGGCTTTGGTCATAGCAAGTTCTCCAATTTGTTTTGTATCAGGTGCTCCACCACATCCTTGACGGCTTCGCTCTGCTTTTTGGTGGTGACCAGGATGGCGTCCGGGGTTTCCACCAGGCAGAGGTCCTGCACTCCGATCAGGGCGACGAATTTGCCGCAGTGGACATAGTTGCCGCTGGCAGCCAGGCTGAACCCCTCCGCGCTGAAATGATTGCCCTGTTCATCCCGGGGGGATATATCTGCCAGCGCCTTCCAGGAACCCACATCGCTCCAGCCATAATTGACCGGGATCACAGCCCTTTGGCGGGCGGGTTCCATGATGCCGATGTCGATGGGGGTTTTGGGCATTTCCCGGTAGATGCTGTTCACATCCGCGGAACCGCCGTGTTCCTCCCGTTGGGCGCAGATGCGTCGCGCCACTTCCAGCGCCTGGGGCAGATGGGTCTCAAAGGCTTTGGTGATGTCGGCAAAGGTCCAGCAGAACATGCCGCTGTTCCAGAAATAGTTGCCCTGCTTCAGAAAGAAGGCGGCGGTTTCCAGATTGGGCTTTTCCTTGAAGCGGGAAACGCTGAACACACCGTTACCAATGGCTTCCGCGGCTTCGATGTAGCCATAGCCGGTGGCGGGATATTCGGGCACGATGCCAAAGGTTACCAGAAAGCCCTGTTGGGCTACTTCTTCCGCCTGCACCAGGCTGCCCAAAAAGGCATTGGCGTCCCGGATCACGTGATCGGCAGGCAGCACGATCATGCTTTCGGTAGGGAGATGGCGGCGGGAAAGAAAAGCCAGGCTGAGGGCGATGCAGGGTGCGGTGTTCATCCCGAAGGGTTCGATGATGATGTTTTCCGCGGGCATTTGGGGAAGATGTTCCCTCACCAAATCCGCCTGATTGGCGGCGGTAACCACATAGATCCTCTCAGGGGGAATCAGGGGCAATAGGCGCTCGAAGGTGAGCTGGATCATGGATTTATCACCGGAAATGCGCAGAAACTGCTTGGGCAGGTTTCTGCGGCTGGCGGGCCAGAAGCGGGTGCCCGAGCCGCCGGCCATTATGAGTGAGATCATGGCTGGTTCCTTCTATTGTTCAACGATCTGAACGTCTTGGGGATAAGTGTAGACCCACACCGTGGCGGCGATCCCGGCATTGGGCTTGATGTTGGAAAAGCTGTAGGTTACGGTGTTTCCGGTCTTGTCGGTGTAGCTGAGGGTTTGCACGATGCCGCTGGAGCTGTTGATGGTGGCGGCCAGGGAGGTTACCAGTTCATCCTGCTTGGGTTTCAGGGTCACACTCACCAGCCTGCCTTCTTCCTTGGTGATGGTAACGGTGGATTTGTTCCAATAGAGCTGCAGGATCTCCAGGGGATTCAACATGCTGAATTCGGTGCGGATGGTGGAGCGGAATACTGTGTTGGACTGGGCGTCATAGAGGTCGACCTTGCCGCCTTCGATCTGCAGGCGTTGCACACTGGGGCTGGTGAAATGCATCAGCATCCGCCCGGGAGTGAAATAGAGCATGCCGTCATAGCTGATGGTGCGCTTGAGCTGGGGGTAATAGTTGCTTTGCTTCACATTCGCCTGAAAGCTGGAGAGGCCGTTATAGGCGCTCTGCAGCCTGGTATAGAGCTGCGCGGTGGTGGTGGCGGCTGTGGCAGTCGCGCATAGTGCCAGCAGCAGGGGCAGCAGGATCAGGAGCTTCTTCATGGTCTATCCTTTGCTTGGTTTGATAATTTTACAGATGAGCAACAACTCGGTTAAACGGGATTTTTCCGCTATTTGAACTCCGGGAGCCATAGATGATACACATCAGCGGGGCTTTTCCTGCATGATTAGTCCTCCCGGATCAGTCCCAGCCGGATCAGGTCTTCGCGGGTGCCCAGCACGTCGCGGGATTTGCTGCCCAGATGGGGTCCGATGATGCGGGCGCGCTCCAAAAGGTCGATCAGCCTGCCGGCACGGGCATAGCCGATCTTGAAATGGCGCTGCAGCATGGAGACCGAGGCGGTGTTGGCGCTCACCACCACCCGGGCGGCTTCCGGGAAGAGGTCGTCGTCATAGTCGAAAAAGCCAGGTTCCTTATCATCCGGCAGCACGATGCTGAAATCCTGCTTTGGTTTGGGCTGCATCGCCAGGAAGTCGCAAACCCGGGCGATCTCATGGTCGGAGACAAAGGCGCCATGGATGCGCTCGGGAACTGCTTTACCGGGTGGTAGAAACAGCATGTCGCCATTGCCCAGCAGCCGTTCGGCGCCGATCATGTCCAGGATCACTCTCGAATCCACCCGGGAGGAGACCTGGAAGGCGATCCGGGCGGGGAAATTGGCTTTGATGATGCCGGTGATCACCTTGATGGAAGGGCGCTGCGTGGCCAGGATGAGATGGATGCCCACGGCACGCGCCATTTGGGCCAGACGGGTGATGGGCAGTTCGATGTCCTTGCCGCTGGTCATGATCAGGTCGGCAAATTCGTCCACGATGACTATGATATAGGGCAGCTTCTCAAATTCACCCTCTTCCTCCACGCGTTCGTTGAAGCCGTTGATGTCCCGCACCCGGACTTCCTGCAGCAGTTCATAGCGCCGTTCCATCTCCTTCACGGCCCAATACATGTTTTCCAGGGCATTGTCTGGTTCGGTGACCACGCTGCCGATCAGGTGGGGAAGTTCGTTGTAGCCGGCGAGCTCCACCCGTTTGGGATCGATCAGGATCAGGCGCAGGTCGTCCGGTTTGGTGCGCAGGATCAGGCTCATGATGATGGTGTTGATGCACACGCTCTTACCGCTGCCTGTGGCTCCGGCAATCAGCAGATGGGGCATACGGGCAAGGTCGGTAACCACTGGCCGACCGGCGATGTCCTTGCCCAGGCCGAACACCAGCTTGCTTTTGGCGGTGCGGATGTCCTCGGAAAGCAGCAGGTCGCGCAGATAGATCATGTCCCGCGTGAGGTTGGGGATCTCGATGCCGATCAGCCCCCGTCCGGGAATGGGCGCCTGCACGCGGATGGACTTTGCCTTGATCGCCAGGGCCAGATCATCCGCCAGGGAGGTGAAGCGGTTCACTTTCACGCCACGGGCGGGCTCGAGCTCATATTGGGTGATGATGGGGCCGATGTTTACATTACGGACTTCCGCCTCGATGCCGAATTCGGCCAGCTTGTTCTTCAGGATCTGGCTGGTGGAAAGTATCTGGTTCTCGATCTCCTTGCGGTCCCGCTCGGAAAGCTTCACCGGGCTTTCCAGGAAGTCGCTGATCGAGGGCATCACATACTCGCGGTCTTCATCCTCGCCCTCCGGCGGTGGTTCCGGGGCTTTTTTTCGCTTTTCAGGCGGCACTTCCTCTTTACGGGAGACGGGGACCGGCTTGGTCTCGGGAACTGTTTCGGTGTGGCTTTGGATCACTGGAACAGGTGCCTCGGTGATGGTTTCGCTGGAAATGGTGGGCGCCTGGCCCTTTCTCAGGTTTTCCCGTGCTTCACTGCGGCGTGCCCTGTCCTCCCACAGCAGCAGGAACCAGCCCTTAAGGCGGCGGAATTCGAAGATCAGCACCAGGGTGAGCAGCATCGAACCGATCAGGATGATCCGGGCACCGGTGTTGCGAAAGATGGCATAGAGAAAGTTCCAGAGGGCAAAGGGGATCACAGTGTGGCTGTAACCCTGATTGGAACTGGAGACCAGAACCTGAAACAGGAACACCACGATGATCAGCAGGTAACCCTTCTGACGGCTGCGGGGCGCTTCCGGCTCCAGGAAATACTGCAGCGAGACCAGCCCCACCAGCAACGCTCCGATCAGGGAGAGCCAGAATCCAAACAGATAGATCAGGCTGTAGCCCACCATCACGCCAAACACGCCCACCGGATTGGAGGTCTCGGTTTCGGTCTGGAAAAACCAGCTGAATACGGTGCCGTTGGCGCTGAGGCGTTCCTTGTCCCCGCGCAGGGATTCATAGCCGAACATCAGCGAGAGCATGATGAGAACGCAGATGATCACCAAAACGGCGCTGATCAGGCGGCGGTGCCAGGCTTTCAGCCCGGGTTGCCTGCTTCTGGCCTTGGATTTTGTTTTACTTCTGGACTTGGAGGAAGTGGACTTTGGCATTAGTGCTCCTACACGTTGAAGCGGATGTAGATCACATCCCCGTCCTGCACGATGTATTCCTTGCCTTCCAGGCGGAACAGGCCCTTTTCCCGGAGGACTTTTTCGCTGCCATGGGCAATGATGTCTGCATAGCAAAAACATTCAGCCCGGATGAAGCCCCGGGCCAGGTCGGAGTGGATATTGCCGGCGGCGGTGAGGGCGTTGTCGCCCTGCTGCAGCGTCCAGGCATGCACTTCGTCTTCACCCACGGTGAAAAAGCTGATGTAGCCCATCATCTGATAGCAGAGTTGGATGAGGCGATCGCTGATGGATGCTGCCATTCCCAGGTCTTCCCTGAAGATGGCGGCTTCCTCTACTTCCAGCTGGCTGAGCTCCTCTTCGAAACGCCCGGCGATCACCTCCGTGGCAAAGCCTCTGGCCTCGATCTCCCCTTTCAGCTCTTCCCAGCTGTGAAACTCATCCTCGGCGCAATTGATCAGCACCAGCAGGGGCTTTTGGCTGAAGAACCGGAACCCGCGCAGGGCTTTTTCCTCATCGGGATGAAGCTGCAGAGAGCGCAGCGGCTGATCGGACTGCAGATGTTCGCACACGGTGTGCAGCAGTTTTTCCTCGAACTGCAGCGCCGGCGTCTTCACCCCCCGTTTATAGCCCAAGGCGATCTTTTCCAGGCGTTTTTCGGCCACCAGAAGGTCGCTGAATATCATCTCCGTCTCAAAGGCAGAAAGCTGCTCCAGAGGCGAGCCGGCAGCGAACAATCCATCCAGCTCCTCATCCTGGAAGGCTCTCAGAACCAGCACAAATCCTTCATTTGTCCTGATATCGGCGAAGAGCGCATTGTCCGGATTCTCGATATGGTTGGAAAAGATGCCCGGATAGTCCCGGTATTCGATGCTGGCATAGCTGGTCTTTTTCGGTTTATAGAGTTCGCTGAGCCGGGTCACGCGTTCGTCCGGCACCGTTACCACGCCGATATTGGCCTCGCCGGCGGGAGGAGCATATTTATCGGTGCTGGCGGAGGCACCGGTGAGGGCATTGAAAATGGTGGTCTTCCCGGTCTTGGGCAGGCCGATCAGGGCGATCTTCATCGTTGGTTACTCTCGGTTACATATTTCAGGGCATTGAGTTCGGCGGTGGTGAGCGGGCGCCACCTGCCGGAGGGGAGGTCCTTAAGCTTCAGGGGGCCGAATTGCAGCCGTCGCAGCAGGCGGACTTTGGCGCCCACGGCTTCGATCATTTGGCGGATCTGGCGTTTGCGGCCCTCGGTGATCACCAGCCTCAGCGTCATCCCACCGGTCGTTTCGCTTTTCACATACACTCCGGCGGAATGCGTGATCCCGCCTTCGATCAGCACTCCCCGGCGCAGCTCTTCCAGCTGCCGTTGGGAAAGACGGCGGTCCACATCCACCCGATAGACCTTTTCCACCTTATGGGTGGGATGGGTGAGGCGGTTGATCAGTTCGCCGTCGTTGGTCAGCAGCAGCAGGCCTTCGGAATTCTTGTCCAAACGGCCGGCGTAGCGCAGATTGGAAGCGCTTTCCGGTAAAAGCTCATAGATGGTGCTGCGCTGTAGTTCATCCTGGTGGGAAACCACATAGCCCCGGGGCTTGTTTAGCACCAGATAAACCTTTTCGGAAGGGAGTTTGAGCCCTTTGCCCTGATGGCAGACCTCATCCTTTTCCGGATCGACCCTCCGGGCAAGGTCGGTGCACACCTCTCCATTCACGCTGATCTGACCGGCGGCGATGAGCTCCTCCACCTTGCGGCGCGAACCCAACCCGCAGCTGGCCAGAAAGCGGTTGAGTCGCATATCCTCACCAGGTTTCAAGGCTGTTCTGGATGACGATCCGGAAGAGGTTTTTAATGAGCTCATCGGTGGCTTCCTCTTTAGTTGTAAAGCGTGCCGAGGATTCCTCGGAAACGGCATAAGCCTCCATCAGCGTGAGGCTCTTGTTCTCATAGATCACCTGATTCTCGATCAGATCGGTGAACACCACGCTGCACACCAGTTTTAGCTGGTAATCCTGCACGTTGTTGGCGGCGTCATAGCTGTAGATGTTTTCCTCGAAGCTGAGCAGTGTCCCTTCCAGCGTGCAATCCGGCTGCTGCGTAACCACTTTCAGGCGTCCGTCGTCGCGGAATTGCCGAGTGAGTTCATTCAGCACTTTATCGCCCAGATCGAACTCGCTGGAACGGTTCTCAAAGGCACGCACACTAATTTTTTTCAAATGGGGGTAAGCATTTGAATATACGGAATATACGCAGCCTGAAAGTACCAGTGCCAGCAGCGGGATCACAATAAATTTCTTGACCATTATGCCATACTAAAAAAATTCTCTATCCTTGTCAAGACAAACCTTTAAACCTTGTGTTTTCTGATGATTCAAAGCCGATACTACAGGAGGTATCAAATGGCCAAAAAGTTTCTGTCTAAAGCGGACGCTGCCCGGAAGCTGAAGGTTTCCGAGAAGGTAATCCAGGAAATGGTTAACAGCAATGTGTTCGAAAGCAAGCTGGTGGGAAAGAACGTCAAGATCGATGAGGATTCCCTGAACGAATGGCTGGAAAACCTGAACGAGGACGATGAAAAGATGCTGGCGCTGAAACGCGTGATCTGCCACTTCGAGGAATACATCCGCCCGGAATATATCTTTTTAGATTTTCACGCCGACAACAAATACGACGCCATCCGCATCCTCAGCGAAAAAGCCAAGGAACTGAAGCTGGTGCGCGACGCCCGCTGGCTCTATGAAGTGGTGGTGGCCCGCGAGGAGCTGATCTCCACCGCTATTGGGAACGGTGTGGCCTTGCTCCATCCCCGGCACCTGCATCCTTCCAAGATCAAAAGCCCCAGCATTCTCTTTGGCCGCAGCGATGAGCCGGTGGATTTTGACGCCCCGGACAACCGTCCAGTGAACATCTTCTTTATGTTGCTGCTGCACAATGACAAGCAGCACCTCTTCTCGCTCTCCTATATCTCCAAACTGATCATAAATCCGGAGATCCTGGCCAGCTTCAGCTCCGCCGCCAGCCGGGAGGAGATCCACGCCAGCCTCACCATCATGCCCGAACAGCAGCATAAGTAAATATGGCTCCGGTGCGCATAATCCTGGGGAGCAAAAGCGATCAGGAGGCCTGCGAGCCCATCCGCAGGACCCTGGAGGAATTTGGAGTGGGCTATGACTTCCAGGTCTCCTCAGCCCATCGCAAACCCGCTGCCACGGCAGAACTGGCCCAAAAAGCCGCAGCGGAGGGGATCAAGGTGATCATTGCCGCAGCCGGAATGGCAGCCCATCTGCCGGGCGTGGTGGCTTCCCACACCACCCTGCCTGTGATCGGAGTTCCCCTTGCCAGCGGAGGTTTGGGTGGTTTGGACGCCCTGCTTTCCATTGCCCAGATGCCACCCGGGGTGCCGGTGGCCACAGTGGCGGTGGGCGGAGCCAAAAACGCCGCCCTGCTGGCAGTGCAGATCCTGGCCCTGTCCGATCCGGCTCTGCGGGAGAGATTGGAGAAATTCAAGCAGGCCCTGGCCGAGGGATGAGGAAGATCATGCCCCAATCACGAGGCGAAATTTGCCAGCGATAGGTGTGGAGCATCGCGGAATAACTTGTTTCTTTATTGCTCTACCCATCGAGTCTTGATAGAGACATGACCATCGAATCTCTACAGGTACTTAGTTGGCTATTTTCCATCATCCCTCCCGTTAGCAATACGGAATCATTACGGAGTCATTACGGAGTTAATCCGTAATGACTCCGTAATGATTCCGTATTGCTAATGGGAGAGATGGGGGTCCGGTTTTGCTAAATCGTGTTCGCTCAATTTATATAATCTCTTCTGCCAGTTAGATAAACACTCATTAAACTCCACTATTGAAAGACAAGGATAAATCAACCAGTGGAGATCAGTATAGTAGGCTATAGAGAAAGAATTCTGATAATGGGCTCAGACCAGCGCCACATAGCCGGGAAGATCTTGCACCACAAGGCGATAGACCGCTTCGGCTCCCAGCTCCGGCCAGAGAAATGTTTCACATGAAACCACAGACTGCATGAGCAGTGCAGATATTCCCCCCACGCAGATCAGATACAACGCTCCGTGCTGTAAAATGCTTTGCTCCACTTCCGGGCTGCGTTCCCCTTTACCGATCATAACCTTCAAACCGTGTTCCAGAAGCAAGGGCGTGTAACGGTCCATGCGGGCGCTGGTGGTGGGTCCGATGGCCCCGCAAGCCCTCCCTGGAGCCTGGGGAGCGGGACCGCAATAGAAGAGGGCAGTTTGAGACAGGTCAAAAGGAAGAGTTTCGCCCTTCTGCAGTTTCTCAGCCAGCAGTTTATGAGCCAGATCCCGGGCCGTATATACAGTTCCATTGAGCAACACCTTGTCCCCACGCTTCAATCCGCTGATATCCTCACTCCCAAGCGGCAAATCAAGTTTGATCGTTCTCATCCAGATTATCCTCCAGCGCAGCACTAATCACTAATCACTGATCACTAACAGAGGTTTCACGTGAAACCTAGACCTCGATCCTGATCCAGCGGTGCGAGTGGCATTCCAGATTGACCGCCACCGGCAGCGAGGCGATGTGGCAGGGTGCAGTCAGGATATGCACTGCCAGTGCAGTGGTAGTTCCACCCATTCCCTGCACTCCCTTGCCGGATTCATTGATGCGTTCCAGAATGTCCATTTCCAGTTCCCGGTAGCGGGGGTCGCTGTGATGGCGGTGCTGTGGAACGAGCAGGGCTTTTTTTGCCAGCAGGGCACACTGTTCAAAGTTCCCACCGATCCCCACGCCAACGATCACCGGCGGGCAGGGCTTCCCACCAGCCTGAACCACCGTTTCCACGATGAAATCTTCCACTTCATCCTCTGTTGCGGAGGGAGTGAACATCTTCAGCCTGCTCATATTTTCCGCCCCACCACCCTTGAGCATGATCTGAAGCACCAGTTTGCTCCCACAGGTGTGTTCAATATGCAGCACCACCGGTATTATAAGGTCTTGAACCGTCCGATCGAACAGAGGATCTGCCGCAATGGACCAGCGCAGATAATACTGCTCCCAGGCGGAGCTGACTGCCTGGCTAAGGATATCGGTAAGCGTCCCATCCGGGATTTTGATCTGGTTGCCCAGTTCGGCAAAGACCACCACGGTTCCGGTATCCTGGCACACGGGAAGGTGCTCCCGGGCACCGATTTCCGCATTCTGCAGCATAGCGGACAGCATATCCCGGGCCAGCTCGGAGCTTTCCTGTTCACAGGCCCGAGCAAGGGCAGACAGCACCTCCGGATCGGGCGTGCGAAAGATGGTGCCGATCGCTTCGATCACTGGCTTGGTGATTTCTTCCCGGGAAAGCTGTCTGGTGCTCATTTCCGTTTAACGCTCATTGAGGGCATTGGATGAAGTTTGGCCAGGTTCAGGCACATCCGATATTCCCGTCAGCCTTTTCGCCGTTTTAAGAGGTATTTTAGCAGCAGGTCATCCAGGGGGGTGGAGGTGGAAACGGGATTGTATTCGATCTGGTATTGGTGGCAGTCTTGTTTGAGCCGGTCTATGAAGCTTTGATAATTGCCCAGATATTCCCTGCGAATCTGCCAGGGATTGACGATGATCTTCTCACCGGTCTCGCTGTCCATGAATTCGGTTTCGTGTTTGAAGCGGAAATTCTCCTCCTGGATATCGGTGATGTGAAAGACCAGCACTTCATGATGGCGGTTGCGGAAGTGTTTCAAGCCTTCTATGATGCGCTCGGGTTCATCCAGGAGGTCGGAGATCAGGATCACCAGGCTGCGTTTGCGGATGGATTCCGCCACTCGGTGCAGATTGGCAAGCAGGTCGGTGCTGTCCCGGGGTTTGAGTTCCACCAAAACCCGGAAGAGCTGCGCCAGATATCCACGATAGGCCTTGGGTAGCAGCAGATTGGTGATCTTGTCGTTGAAGGTGATCAGACCCACAGCGTCCTTCTGCCCGATCATCAGCCAGGCGAGGGCGGCTGCCAGTTGCGCGGCATAATCGATCTTGGCGATGCCGCCGGAACGGTAGAACATGGACATGCTGTGGTCCAGGATCAAATAGCAGCGGAGGTTGGTTTCCTCCTCATAGCGTTTCACATAGTAGCGGTCGGTCTTGGCGACGATCTTCCAGTCAATATTCTTCAGCGGATCGCCGGTGTTATACTCACGGTGGTCGGAAAATTCCACGCTGAAGCCATGGTAGGGGGATTTGTGCAACCCCACCAGAAATCCTTCCACGATGGCTTTGGCGGTAAGCTGAAACTTCCGCAGCTTAGCGGCAGTCTCATCCGTGAGCAGCGCCACGCTCAATCCTTGGGTTTGGCTTTATAGAGCAAGGCGAAGGGGATCAGGAAGACATAGACGGCAACGAGGATCAGGGGAGATATGGTTATCTCATTGAAGGACATTATGATATAGCCCACAATCAGCAGCACTGCCGCCAGCAGCAGGATCAGGTAGTTGATCTTGCCCAGTTGGAGACGATCGTTCTTTTTGGACATCAGTTACTCCTTGGTTGGGTTGGTGCCCGTTTCCGGGACGGGAGAATCAAAGCTGTGATAACAGGCGAGCAGTTGCCGGTGCACCAGTTCGGAAAGCTCCACCCGTCTCAGCTTTGGATCATGGGGAAGGGGTTTCAGGATGGATACCACCACTTGAATGCGGTGTCCCAGCAATTTCCAGAAATGGGGCAGGAAGTCCATGTCGCCATACCAGCAGACGGTGTCCCGGTTGTCGCTGGTGATCGGTTTTCCATCCAGACGGTGGTATTTCACGCAGACCGGCAACACCGGGCAGCTGGCTTCATAGGCCACCTGGAACAGGGAACTGCGGAATTCGCGGACGGTTTCACCGTTGGTGCTGGTGCCTTCAGGGAAAAGCACCACATTGAAGCCCTGGGCGATGGTGCGGGCAAAGCGTTTGATCTCATGGGGCAGGGAAACCGGTTTCTTACGGTCGGTGAACAAGCTGCCCCCGAACCGTGTGATATCCCCCAAAAAGAAGTTTGCGCCCATTTCCACCGAAGTGATGAACACCAGCTCAGTTACTGAGGAAAGGACCAGGATATCGGTGTAGGAAACATGGTTGGCGATCAGCAGATAGTTCTGGCCATGCAGGGCAGCGAGATTTTCTTTGCCCCGGACGGAAACCTGGATCTGGAATGCCCGCAGGAATTTGAGGGCGGAGCGCCGGGTGTTTTTAATCTGCCGGCGTCGGCGCAGCACGGGATCGGAAGTGTGCCAGGTGATCAGTTTTGCCCGGGTCATATATTCGAGCATCAGCCCCAAATGCCAGAAAAAATGATAGATCTTGGTCGGCAGCACGAGATTCTGCTATTGCTCCATGGTCATTTTGCGGGTGTAGGCTTTCTCGATGTCCTTCACTTCCAGCAGGGTGAGGAAATCGATGCACTTGAAGCTGCGATCCATGGCGGGAATGCCGCACACCTTGGCCCCCACTTTCAGGTAGGAATGCAGCAGGGTGGGGATCCTGCCCTTGAAATCCGCATGCTCCAACTGGGCTGGGGGAAAGGGGTGCTTGCGCACATGGCGGCGCATGCCGGGAACTTTGAATTTCCCCTTGGGGCGCACCCTGTGGTCATCGGAAATGTGGCCATGTTGCTTCAGATAGTAATAGATGGATCTGATCTCCTCCCGGTCCATGGTCTTGATGCTGGAACAGCCGAACATATAGCTGGTCTGGCTGGCGAGCATATAGGCGTGGATGCCCTCCCAGAGCAGGGCGATGGTGATGCCATTGCGGTGGTCGGGATGCACGCAGGCTCGCCCCAGTTCCAGTTTGTTGCCGGGCAGGCGTTTGATGTGCTTCATGTGAAATTCGGTGGCGGTGTACCAGCGGTGCGTATGCAGCGAAGACTGCAGCCGGTAGGTGCCGATCAGTTGGTTGGTTCGGGTGTCGATGATCAGAAGATGGTCACAGTGCTTGTCGAAGCGGTCCAGATCGAGCCCGTTGCGCTTGCGTTTCTTGAGCAGTTCCTCCAGAAACACATCATGCCTCAGTTTCAGCGCCGCGTGCAGCTCTTCAGGGCTGTCTGCCGTCTTCACCAGATAGTTCTTCTTCTCGATCCGGATCGGAATGTGGGCGCGGAAGTTCTTCAGCCGTTTCGGAGGGATCAGTAGTCTGACCGGTTTCAGTTTGGTTATTCTATTTTTATTCAACATGTTGTGTATCCTGAGGGTTGTTTCTTTTCGTAAAAATCCTTTTCTTTTGAACAAACTGATTTGTCAAGAGGTTTGTGCAGGGGGAAGGTTAAGTAAGACTGCCTTGGATGAAGAAATAGGGAACAACGGCTCGGGAACCGCTGCAATTAATCATGGATATAGGGTTTTTCAGAAGATGGATTTTCCTGATCAGGGAGGTGGCATGGCCAGCACATACATGTTGGGAACGATGTCATCGCCCCAGATGCGGAAACCGTGTTTATAAAGCAGCGGCAGCGTTGGAGAAAAGGCTTCCGGGATGATGATGCTATAGCTCTTGCGGCTGCCGAAGAAATGCTGGAAACAGGGCAGGTCCTTTTTTAGTTCGGCGCTTGGAGGCTGCAGGAGCAGAATGTAATGACGATGCATGCCGCCATAGTAATAGGTGGCATAAGGGGTTTGGAACAGTGTGCCGTAACGGGACAGGAACCCGATGCTGTCCGGGCTGTTGTGGATGGCGTGCCAGGCACAGGGAATGTGACGTGGATAGGCCTCGAATGAGGCCAGGTCAATATCCTTGCGCAGATCCGGCTGCTGGCAGGATAGGATGCCGCGTTTATCCAGCGCATAGAATTTCTCCACGATCCGGAAGCCCAGCTTCTGGGTGAGATGAAGGCTTTCCACATTCAGATAGTAGGTGCTGAATTCATAGCTTTGGATACCATGCGATTCCCTGATCTGCTGTGCCAGTTCAAAGCAGTGCCGGTTCATCAGGGTGGCGATCCCTTTGCCCTGCCAACGGGCATGCACCCGCAAACCTTCAAACCAGAGCACCTTGTCCGGCAACAGGGTCAGCTTCAGGCAGGCGATCACCCTGCCTTGATATTCGCAGACCAGGAACCAGGGTTCGGTGAGCCAGTCATCCATCACCCGGGGCAGATAGTCATGGCCGGCCCAGATGGAGCGGGCGATCTTCAGCAGATCGTTTCTGTCGCCTTCCCGGGCAAAGCGGATGTGGCAAAGGGCAAGGTCGAACATCGGGAACTCCTCATAAAGGTTTGTTAACGGATACCAAGATAATGCAGGCACTGGAATGTCAAGCAAAAAGGCTGGCAATGAAAGGCCTTATCCGATAAGGGCTTCAAGAAAGTGATTGACAAAAAAAGGGGGTTCGGAAAGAAGGACAAAACCTGATCGTGGAGGATTAGTCCTAATTGGTAAGGCAGCGGTCTTGAAAACCGCCGGGCTCTGCCCATGGGGGTTCGAATCCCTCATCCTCCGCCAGAAAATAGTGTGATCCCATTTGGGGAGAGGTGACCGAGCTGGCTGAAGGTGCACGCCTGCTAAGCGTGTGTGGGTCAAAAGCCCACCCAGGGTTCGAATCCCTGCCTCTCCGCCAGATCTTTATGCCAGTATCTGAATTGGGCAGTCGCCAAGCGGTAAGGCAGCAGGTTTTGGTCCTGCCATACGGGGGTTCGAATCCTCCCTGCCCAGCCACAGTTTTTTGGGATGTCGTCTAATGGTAGGACAGCGGACTCTGGATCCGTACGTGAGGGTTCAACTCCTTCCATCCCAGCCAGTTGTTACAAAAGCCCCGGCAGAGACCGGGGCTTTTTAGTGATTAGTGATTAGTGATTAGTGATTAGTG
>CAZVXK010000060.1:0-15285 GCA_964631665.1 uncultured Candidatus Cloacimonadota bacterium
AAGGATGCGGAATCGGTAGAAAGCACCCCCAACAGGATTGGCATCCTATGCTACGCCCACCGCTTGTGCCGCCGGATCGGCATCCGGCTGTTACAACACGATCGGCATCGTATGTTACGGCGCATCGTATGTTACGGCGCATCGTATGCTACGGTGTATCGTACGCTACGTCCACCCCCAGCGCAGCACTAATCACTAATCACTAATCACTAACCAGTTACGCCCCTCGCCGGGCCACGATGACGATACCGGTTCCGGAGGGGTTGTCTGTGGCCAGATCCAGCTGCATGAGCAGTTCGGCGAAAGGATAGACCGCAGCGAGATAGAGCGGGAGCAGCAGAACCGCCAGTTTGGTGCGGTCAAGCAGGCGAAGGGGATTACGGATCAGCAGGCGCCAGGCCAGGCTGCCATATTTGCCATAGCTGAAGCGGCTTTCCAGGATCTCAAAGCCGAGGGAGCGGAGTTTGGCCTCCAGTTCCGCCTTGTTGTAACCGGGGCGCACATGCTCGGAGGTGAAGCGGGCTGCCACATCTCGGTCCGAGGGTGTGGAAATGATCAGCAGGCCACCGGGGGCGAGGCAGGAGTGGAAATTGCGCAACACGGCCAGATCGTCCCCGATGTGTTCCAAAATATCGATTGCGGTGATCAGATCATAGCGGGAACGGGGAGTGAAGCTCTGCAGATCGGCGCTTTGCCAGCTGAATCCGGACAGCCCTTCCGCAGAGGCGAAAGCGGCGAAAGCGGACAGGTAATCCCCTTTCAGGTCCGTGGCGAAGACCTTCGACCGCGGCCAATTCCTCAGAACATAATGCGAATATTGGCAGAGACCGGCTCCGGCGTCATGGTAGCGGAGTGTTTCAGCCTCTTTGAAGTATTTGCGGATCAGGCGTTTCACATAGCGTTGGCGCAACAGCGCCAGATCCAGAGCCCGGTAAAACACTTTGCGCAGAGCGGGGAAGAGATCGATCAACCGGGCGGCGCGATCTTTGAGGGGATCATATTCCACTTCTTACTCCTTATCTCAGAGATGATTACAAATCAAGGCGGCTGCAGATAAAAAAATCATTGACGATTTTGGAGCAATCAGAAATACGTCAATAGAAAAGAAAATATGATAGTCAAAAATATAAACAACATCAAGCGCATTAACCTGCATCTGCATAGCAATGTGTCAGATGGAGCGCTCAGTCCGGCGCAGCTGATCCAGCGTGCCCGGCAGAATGGTCTGGATTTGATCTCGATCACGGATCACGACACTTCAGATGCCTATCCGCAATTGCCGCAGGACTATGCGCCGCTTCGAATCCTTCCCGGGATGGAGGTCAGTTCCCAGCACGAAGGCAACGACGTGCACATCCTGGCCTACGGCTGCGACCTGGACAACCCGGACCTGATCGCCATGACAGAAATGTATCTGGTAGGCAGGCGTCAGCGCGCCATCCGGATGATCGAACTTTTGGCGGAACTGGGCCTGGAGATCAGCCTGGAAGAAGTGATCAGGGTGGCGGGCAGCCGGGAACTGATCGTGCGCCCCCACATCGCCCAGATCCTGTTGGAGCGGGGATATGTGGACACCAAGAACGAAGCTTTCGACAAGTATATCGGGAATTTCAAACCCGCCTATGTGCCCAAGCCGGAAGTGAGCGTTCCCGATGCCCTGCAGATCATCCACAACTCCGGTGGTTTCGCCATCATTGCCCATCCCGGCAAACTGGTGAGGGACAGCTACATAGACGAATTCATCGCCATGGGCATCGACGGTTTGGAAGTGTGGCATCCAGATCATTATCAGCTGGAAGTGGAGACCTATATCGAAATCTGCCTGAAGAACGGGCTCTATATGACCGGTGGCAGCGACTTTCACGGCGAACTGGACCAGCACAACCGCTATGATGCGGTGCCGGTGAACGCCATTGTGTTGGACAGCGTCAACAGACTGTGGAAGGAGTATCAATGCCGCGTCAGGTGAGGGTGGAATCGGTGAAGGGGCGGATGCCGGTGCGCTACCGGGTTCATCCCTTCATCCGCTGGCCGATGGTGGCCATCTCCTCGCTGATCGCAGCCTATGCCTTGTATTTTCTGCTGACCAGGGTGCACAGCGACGATCCCTGGCCGATCCGCTATCTGCCGCTGATGATTCTCTTCGTGGGCTTGGATTCCGTGTTCCGCCATCTGACCTCTCTGAATTCGGTGATCTTCACTCCGGACGGCGTATGGTTCCGCTTCTTGGTCAAACCACCGCTCGTGATGGTCTATGACGGCATTCTGAACATGGAATTCCGCCGGGTTCTGACCTATTATGTCTATTTTACCTACACCGACACCAAGGGCAACAAACGCTTCTTCCGCACCAATGCGTCCTTTCCCAAGATGCTGGAGATCATGTATAACATCGCCGACCTGGCACCCAATGTGGTGATGGACGAGAAGCTGGACAAGATGATGAAATATCTGAAAGAGATCATGGACAGGGGGACGGAGCAGAGCAATGAAGTATGATTTTGACCGTGTGATCGACCGGCGGGGCAGCGGCTGTTTCAAATATGACGCCCTGAAATCGCTCTATGGCAGGGAAGACCTGATCTCGCTGTGGGTGGCGGACATGGATTTCGCCATCGCTCCCGCCATCCGTGATGCGCTGCAGAAGCGGCTCGATCATGGGGTCATGGGCTATAACTTCCGCTTGCCCCTCTATTACGAGACCATCGCCGATTGGGTTCAGACCCGCTATGGCTGGCGGATCCAGCAGGATTGGATCATCAACAGCCCCGGCATCGTGCCCGCCATCAATCTGGCCGTGCTCACCTTCACCCGCCCCGGCGACCGCATCCTGGTCCAAACCCCGGTTTACCGACCCTTTTTCAATGCCGTTACCGATCATGACCGTTGCCTGCTGACCAACACCCTGATCCTGCGCAATGGCAGCTATGAGATCGATTTTGAGGATTTTGAACGCAAACTCAAACAAGCCAGCCTGTTCATCCTCTGCAGCCCCCACAATCCGGTGGGCAGGCTGTGGACCCTGGACGAGCTGCACCAGATGGGCGAACTCTGCCAACGCTATAAGGTGCCCATCATCAGCGACGAGATCCATGCGGACCTCATCTATGACGGCGGGCAGTTCGTTTCCATCGCTGCCCTGGAGAATTTTGCCGACCAAGTGATCACCTGTGTGTCCCCGGCCAAGAGCTTCAACATCGCTGGTTTGGGTGTGGCAGCCATCATTGTGAAGGACAACCGGTTGCGCAAGGGACTGTCCGATATCATTGAGAAGCTGCACCTCTATCTGGGCAACAGTTTCGGCATCGAAGCGGTGATCGCCGCCTACCGCGATTCGCTGGACTGGCTGGAGGAACTGCTGCTCTATCTGGACGGCAACCGCCATTTCCTGCTGGATTTCATCGGCTGCGAACTGCCCCAGCTGAAGATGGTGAATCCCCAAAGCACCTACCTGGCCTGGGTGGATTTCAGCGAACTGGGGCTGGACGACAACGCGCTGTTCGAATTTCTGACCAATTCGGCACGGGTGGCTCTTGATCCCGGGCGGAAATTCGGAATCGATGGGTCCGGCTTCAGCCGCATCAATTTCGCCTGCCCGCGTTCCTTGCTGGCCGAGGCCATGCAACGCATCAAACATGCCATCACGAAGGAACTGCCATGAAGGCAGCCATCACCGCCCTCTACAAGAACAAACCCACCCAATACAGCGAAGCTGACCGCCGGCTCTACGATGAATTTCTGAACCAGCTGGAGGCGGGAGCGATCTGCGCCTGCGAGCCCACCGAACAGGGCTGGGTGGTGAATCAATGGATCAAGATGGGCATCCTGACCGGCTTCCGCATGGGCGTGCTGAGTGCCATGCCCTGGGGTGAAGGCAAGGTTTTCTATGACAAGGATACGCTTCCGGAGCGGGTGTTCAGCCTGCAGCAACAGGTCCGCATCGTGCCGGGAGGGTCCTCCGCCCGCAAGGGCTGCTATATCGCCCGTGGGGTCACCATCATGCCACCCGCCTTCATCAACATCGGTGCCTGGGTGGACAGCGGCTCATTGATCGATTCGCATGCCCTGGTCGGTTCCTGTGCCCGGATCGGCAGAAATGTCCATCTTTCGGCAGGAGCCATGATCGGCGGGGTTTTGGAGCCCATTGGCTCAAGGCCGGTGGTGATCGAGGACGATGTGTTTGTGGGCGGCAACACCGGAATCTATGAGGGCATCCTGATCCAGAGCAAGGCTGTGATCGCCTCCGGAACCATCATCACCGCTTCCACCCCAATTTACGATTCGGTGCGGGGGGAATATCTGCAGCGGGATCCGGGCGGCTCCTTCACCATTCCGGGCTGTGCAGTGGTGGTGCCCGGCAGCCGCCAGTTGAAGAGCGATCCGGGCTTTCAGGTGTATTGCCCCGTCATCATCAAATACCGGGATTCCAAGACGGACAGCGCCCTCCAATTGGAGCAAGACCTCCGTGACGCGCTGGACTGAAGCCAGGCGCCTGCAAGCGATCGAGCTTTCGCAGACCCGCCGGATCATGGCTGCCGCTCCTGCCGGAGCGATCAATCTTGCCCTGGGGGAACTGGGGTTTGAACTACCGCAAGTACTCAAAGACAAAGCAATTGAGCTGATCAGGGACAATACCCCGGTCTATACACCCAATGCCGGGATCGGAGAACTCAGGGCTGCCGTTGCCTCATCTTACCAGGAAACACTTCCGGAGCAGGTTTGCGTGTGCAACGGAGCGGAGGAGGCAGCCTTTGTTACTCTGCTGGCGCTGCTCAACCCCGGAGACCGGATCGCCATCCCTGATCCGGATTACAGCGCCTATCCCGCCATCGCCAGCATCTTGGAAGCCGATATTGTTCGCCTGCCCTATACCAAAGACTTCTGTGGTTTTGACCCTGACCTGTGGCGGAACCTCCTGTCAGACAAGGTGAAAGCCCTCATCCTCAGCCATCCCTCCAATCCCGCGGGATTTGTCTTCACCGAATCCCAGGCCCGGTTTCTGGTGGATCTTTGCTCTATGCGGGGCATCCATCTGGTCGTGGACGAGATCTACCGCAGCCTGTTCTTCGGCCAGGAGCCATTGTCCTTCTCTGGAATGGGAGAGGGGGTCATTACCCTCGGCGGGCTGTCCAAATCCCATTGCATGAGCGGCTGGCGGCTGGGCTGGGTGATAGCGCCGCTTGCCATGATGGACAGCATCGTCAAAGCCCGGCAATATGTATCCACCTGCAGCAATTGGCTGTCCCAGCATCTGGGCGTGTTTGCCCTCTCGGAGGAAGGACTCCGGGCGGGGCGGTCTGTCCGGGAGCAGTTAACATCCTGCCGCAGGGTGGCTTTGGACTGTCTGAAGCCCCATCTGGATAAAGTGCACGCCCCATCTGCCACACCCTATCTGATGCTGAAGGTGTCGGGTGATGATCTCGACGCAGCCAGGTCCTTGGCTTCCAAGGGAGTTCTGTGTGCTCCCGGTTCCGCTTTTGGAGAAGATTCCCGGGGCTGGCTGCGGATCAACATTGCCGTGGATCAAACCGCTCTGCAACAGGCGCTAAAGCTTGTTTCCCATGAACTTTATCCTCACTAATGCCCTGATCTGCCCGATGGACGTGCCAGGGATAAGCCGGCACAATTCGGTTCTGATAGTTAAGGGAAAGATCTCCCGCCTGGGATCGCTATCCGAATGCCAAATGGCGGCCCCGGCTAATACCGAGGTCATCGATCTGCAGGGGAAAATGCTACTGCCTTCCTTCACGGATACGCACACCCATTTTGTGGAACTGGCCAAGCAAAGGCTCCAGCTCGATCTCACCGGCTGCGGCTCCATTGGGGAGGTGATCGGTCGTATCGATGCTTTCATCCAAAAAACTGATCCGCTGCCAGAGTGGGTGCTGGGGGGAGGCTGGGACCTGAACCGCCTTGCCGATCCGGGGCAGATAAATGCCAGCCTTCTCGACCGCTTCTTTCCGGACACCCCGGTAGCGCTTTTTGGCAAGGACTATCACAGCAAGTGGTGCAATACCAAAGCGTTGCAGATAGCCGGCCTCACCCAGAACAGTTCTGACCCCTCCGGGGGAAAACTGGGACGGGACGCCACTGGCAAACTCACCGGCATCTTGTATGAAACGGCCGCCGAGCTGTTGTATCCCTTTGAAAAACCACCCGGCAGAGACCAGATCAGCCTGGCCCTGCGGGAAACCATCCCGGAAATCCACCGGCTGGGCATCACCGCTGTCCACACCATGGAAAGCCGCGCCAGCTATGAGATTCTCCAGGAGCTTGTCCTTCAGAACCATGGATTGCGGGTGTGCTGGCATTTCCCGCTGGAGGAGCTTCAGACCATGATCGCTGATCGGCGCAGTTCCTACAGTGGCGATGAATGGCTGAAGCTGGGTGGGGTGAAGATCTTCGCCGATGGCTCGCTGGGCTCCCAGACCGCCGCCATCTTCACCGATTATCCCTCCAGCCCGGGCAACCAAGGCATCCTCCGCTATTCGGAGGAGGAGCTATATCAGCTTGCCGCACAAGCGGAAGCGCAGGGCATTTGCACCACGATCCATGCCATTGGGGTCAGGGCTGTGCGCACGGTCATCAATGCCTATCTGCGGTTCCACCAGGCTCAGCAAGGCCAGCCCTGTCTGCGCCGCATCGAACATCTGCAATCCATCGCCCCCGAGGACATACCCCTCCTGAGGCAATGCGGAGCTTGGTGCGCCCTGCAACCGGCGCATCTGGCCAACGACATCGATCTGATCGAAACCCACTGGCCTCAGATCAGGGATCAGGCCTACACCTTCAAATCCTTGCAGGAGGAGGGTATACCCTTTGGTTTCGGATCCGACGCCCCCATCGAGACCATCAATCCCTTTCATGGAATCTACAGCGCCATTGCCCGCCGCAAAGGCTTTGATCCCAAGGCGGAAGCCTGGTTTTCCGGGCAGTGCCTGGGGGTGTGGGAAGCATTATATGCCTATACACTGGGTGCGGCGCAGGGCTCGGATTCCCAAGCATACAGGGGTTCGATCACTCCCGGCAAGGCGGCCGATCTGATCGCCCTGGACGATTTCACCGGCCTGGAACCGGAGTTTTGGCTTGACGCCAGATCCCGGCTGACCATGCTGGAGGGCCGGATCGTGTGGGAGGATCTGTAAGGCAACTAAAAAAAGCAGTTAATTACTATGATTATAAAGGAGTTATCCATGGCTAAACTTGGATTTGACCAACCCCCGGCTCCCCGCAGGACCTTCCTCTATGAGCTGGAGGAAAACTGGTATCTGCCCCTGCTGGCAGAGAAGAAAGGCTTGCCGCTGCAGAGCATCAAACGCAGCAATTTCGGCGAATACCACATGGCGGTGAACTACCTCACCTCCGTATTGGAGGAGGCTGCCGCCATCAACAATCTGGCTATCTACAACATCGACCACATGGCTCAGATCCGCTTCACAGGCAAGGACGCCCCGGCTTTGCTGGATCGCGCCTTGGGGGGCAGCATGAGCGAAATGAAGATTGGTTCCTGCAAATATACCCTGCTGCTGAACGAACAGGGCGGAGTGCAGGACGACATGATCCTGATGCGCCTCTGTAAAACCGAATACATCATGGTGATCAATGCCGGCCATGACATCACGGACACGGTCGTTCTCGACGGTGAAACCAAAGAGCTGATCGCCGACATAGACCGCATCATGATGCACAAACAACCCGGGGAAGATGTGGCTGCCCAGGACATCTCCGACCAGTTGGTCAAGGTGGACATCCAGGGCCCGCTGTCCTACAAGCTGATCAAACACATCTTCGGCGAACAGGTGCTCAAGAACCGCCACCAACCGGAAAAGAACATGAACTACTTCAGCTTCAACGAGTTCGAGCGGGACGGGCAGCGCTACCTGATCAGCCGCACCGGCTACACCAACCGTTGGGGTTGGGAGCTCTATCTGCCTGTGGCGAAAGCGGAAGCCGATTTCAAGGCGATCGTGACCCAGGCCTTGGATTGGAGCGGATTGCTGGTGGGGCTGGGCGGCAGGGACGAGAACCGCATCTCAGCCGGGCCTTTTGGCCTTCCGCTCATGGGCAGCGAGTATGATCCCCTGCACACTCCGGTTAATGCCCCGCTCTTCGACGCAGCCATCGATCTGAACAAACCCTTTTTCGTGGGCAAAGCCGCCTTGGAAAGGGAACTGGCGCAGAGTCCCCAAAAAGCCTTGATCCTCTTTGTGGCAGAAGGCATCGCATCCCACCGCGGCGTCTATCGGGAGGGGAAACGCCTGGGAACGGTCACCTCCAGTATCAATTCGCCCAACCTGAGCCTGGACAAGCGCCTCGCCCTCGGTTCCGCCCGCAAAAATGTGAACGAGGAAACCGGCACCGCCGCCATCGGACTGGCCTGGTTGTATAAAAATCCCTTTGCCAGGGATGACGAGGGCAAGCTGATCGCCGAAATCGATGGTGCGCCGGTGCGCATTCCGGTGGAATTCTTCCGTGAGGATGCGGACAGAAAGCCCAGCGGATCGCCCCTGAAGGGCTATCTCACTCTGGAGGGGGTCAGCCCCGCCACCGCCCCCAAACCCCTGAAGAATATCGAAAACCTCTGAGCAATGCTGGTGAAAAAGTGAAAAAGTGAAGAGATGATAAGGATGGTGTAATGAAAGTAATGTCAGGCGTCTCGCCTGACCGGGGGAGTTTCCTTTCCCCCCTCCTGAGTGCTTCCACACTGCCTGCTCTCAATTAACTGGCTGATGGGCAGGAACATGGGCGGATGTTGGTGTGAAGCGTTGAAGATAGAGCAATGATGCCAGGAAGGAAGGGAAAGTGATCTGGGAAGCCTGCGGCTGTGCTGGGCTTGGTTCCAGATCATCCATGTTTTGATCCTCAGGTTTAACTCAAAATTCAGCCAGTGAAGTCTGGGATAGCGGCCAAGGCCTATATAGGCTGAATTTTAAGTCAAACCTGAAACGGATGTGTGCCAACCTGTGCGTAAAAGATGCCAAACCTGCAGCGGGTGTGGCGTCAGCGCCGCCCCGGTTCCGCTTCAAAATAGAGCTTCACACCCACCGGGCGGTGATCCGAGACTTGGTTGTAATAGTTCGTCCAGCTGCCCAGCCAGTTTTCCACATTGATGGTCTTGCAGTCGCTTTCAGGGTGGGCAAAGGCGTCGAACAGCTCGTTGGTGATCAGGATGTGGTCGATGTGGGACAGCGAATTGGGATAGGAAACCGTGCTCCAAGTGGGATTCAGGGCGATGCTCATGTCGGTGAAGAGATATTCCTCCGGCTTGCTGAGGAAGCTCATGAACACGTTGTATTCCTCCGGTTCGGCGATCTGGTCGTTGAAATCGCCCAAAACGATCACTTTGCGGTCGTCAAAATGGGTGCTGATATACTGGTCCAGTTTCTGGCAGGCCAGGCGGCGGCGGTATTCCTCGTCCCAGGGGTCGTTTTCGTCGATATAGTTGTCTCCGAAAGCCTTGAGGTGGTTGTTGATCAAGACGATATCCCTGCCCTGATAGGTGATCTCCAACACATAGGGGGCCCGCGGGAAGGGATTGGTCTCGCCGTTGAAGATGGTGTATTCCTGATTCACCTGCACCGTCCGCGTGTCATACAGATAGGCCAGGCGGTAGGTGTTGGTGGCGGAATAGATGAAGCCGTTGTAATGGGGGATCAGGTTCGCCAGCTGCAAAAAGGAGCCATAATCCATGATCTCCTGGAAGGCGATCACATCCACCTTGAATTGCGGAATGATCTGGGCGATCAGTTCGATGCTGCTCTGGCTGAGCGGAAACAGGCGCAGGTTCCAGGTGACAGCCTCGAAGCTGTCATCGGTGCCGAAGAGCAAGACCTGGGGGTCGTGGTCGTCGTTGTTGGTGAGGTTGGTGTTGGTGCCGCAACTCACCAGGCTGAGGGCGATCGCAGTGATCACCATCAAGGTGTTCAGATATCTGTTCATGTAGGTTTCCTTATGGTTGAGTAGAATATTGTTGCAAGAACTTTTCCAAGCCGGATGAAATCTGGGCAAGCGAATGGGGCGGTTGCGGAATGGAACTTGCATTGCTTAAAGCGAATATAAGTTGGGAGGATCAATGAGATCATCTATAATAATAGCCATACTCCTGTCCCTGAGCATCCTGGGTGCCGTGATCACGGAACGTTACAGTCCCACCGGCTCCGGGATCCAGGCAAGATTGGAAAATATCCGGCAGGTTCCGATCCCGGCCGAAGAATTCGATCCCTATGACGAGTTTCCGCAGCATGGGCTGCTGTCCAAGACCTTTGCGCTGCCCTACCAGAGTGTGAGCTTGCAAGTTCAATCACTGCAATGGAATGTGTTCGACGCCAGCGGCCGCTTCCTCTATAGCGAGCAAAACCGCAACCTGGAGGCAGTTACGCTTGCCAACAGCTTTATCTTCAGGGAGATGCGCGGTTTCACCGTGGTGCTGGATACCGAGGTCCACGCCGACGGATTGATCCGCACCCTCACCGATGCGCAGTTCGAACTGGTTGGCAGCGGCGCGGTTGAGCTTCCCACCTCCGTGTCGCCTGCCTTCATCGATGCCTACCAGGCCCTGGCGGACAACTTCCAGACCTCCTATCTGCGCAATCTGCCGGTGGCGCGTCCCAAGATGCTGATCATCAGCCATGCCAACCTGGCCAATTTCCAGACCGATTTCATCAATTGGAAGCGTTCCCTGGGTTTCGATATCTTTGTAGTGAACCGGGCCGACATCGGCACCACGGTGAACGAGATCAAGGCTTTCCTGGTCTCCCACTACCAGGAGCATCGCTGCGATTATCTGCTGCTGCTGGGGGATGTTACGGGTTCCTACACGGTCCCCACCGCCTTCTATCCCTCGCCGGAGTATCAGGAAAACGACGCCGACGACCACCAGTATTCAATGCTGGAAGGAGATGACTATTTCCCGGACCTGCTGGTGGGACGCTTTTCCTTCAACGATATTGCCGAATTCATGACCATGGCGAACAAGACCGTGGTCTATGAACGCTCCCCCTTCATGACCGATACGAACTGGATGCGCCGGGGTCTGGTGGTGGCAGGCAACTATGCCGAGGGCGGCCTGCGGCCCACCACGCCGATCCACATGTCCCGCTGGATGCGGGATAAGATGCTGAATCTGGGTTATGCCCAGGTGGATTCGGTGTTCTATCCGCCCACTTATCCCGGAACCACCGCCATTGTGAGCGCCATCAACCAGGGCGTCCAACTGATCAGCTACCGCGGCTGGGGTGATGCCAACGGCTGGCACTATCCCTCCTTCCATATCCCGGACCTCAATTCCACCTTCAACGGCCCGCGCATGCCGATCGTGTTTTCCTTTGTCTGCAATACCGGCGATTTTGCCAATACCGTGAATCCCAGCTTTGGCGAGAAATGGATGCGCATGGGCAGCGTGGCGCAACCGGGCGGCTGCGTGGCCTTCGTGGGCCCCTCCGACCTGCACACCAAAACCCGCCTGAACAATTCCATTTCCAGCGGGGCCTACCGCAGCATCATCGATTATGGAGTACGCGGCTTCGGCGCTTGCATCCTGCAGGGCAAGATCGAGCTCTACAAGAATTTCCCGAACGAGATCGGCCCCAATCAGTATGTGCCTTTCTATTTCCACGTCTACAACCTGCTCTCCGATCCCAGCATGAACATGTGGATCCTGGTGCCGGACACCATCCCGGAAAGTGTGATCGAAGGCGGACTCACCTTTGCCCAGAGCGATTCCCACATCCGCATCAACGCCCCCAACCTGGAGGGGGCCATGGTATCCGGAACCAAGAACCAAAGCACCTACACCTACACCCGGATCACAAATGGCATGGGAATTCTACCCATCGATCCGGAGGAAAGCGGAGACTTGGTGGTTACGGTGGCCAAGACCAACTTCGTGCCGCTG
This sequence comes from uncultured Candidatus Cloacimonadota bacterium, assembly GCA_964631665.1. GTDB lineage: Bacteria > Cloacimonadota > Cloacimonadia > Cloacimonadales > Cloacimonadaceae > Syntrophosphaera. Next base: position 11,894 of record CAZVXK010000060.1, read on the forward strand.
GTGAAGACCCTCACCCCCAGCCAGACCGCCCAGATCGGCATCGTATCCAATACCGCTGCGGGCATGACCCTCAACCCCAATCAGAACTTTCCCGCCCAGATCACCTTCAAGAACTATGGCAGCAGCAGCCAGACAGTTTCCCAACTGGAATTCAGCATCGACCAGAATGCCACCGTGGATTATCAGCATTCCAGCTTTACCCTGGCCGCCGGCGCCACCCACACCATCAACTTCACCGTCCATGGCGCCGCCACCCTCCAGCCGCGCCAGCCGGTAACCTTCACCCTCGGTTCGCCGGGTTCGTCCTCCCTGCACCTGTTCCAAATGTGGGGCGGGGGAGCGGAATTCACCATTGTCAGCGCCAGCGGCACGTTCCCGATCGGGCAGACCAGCCCGGTAACCTTCACGGTTGTCAACACCGGCGCCACCGCCCTCAGCAACGCTTCCGTGCAAATCGTTTCCCTCACCACGGCAGCCAGCTTTCCCACGGCTCCGGTGAATCTGGGTTCCATCGCGGTGGGGGAGACCAAGACGGTATCCTCCAATGTCACAGTGGCTTCCGGCGCCTGGAACGGCCGGCATCTGCCGCTCAAGCTGATCTTCTCGGAAGCCGGCTATGAAACCCTCGCCTTTTATGCCCTCACCGCCGGAACCGCCACCAACACCTCTCCCACCGGCCCCGATCCCCATGGCTATTATGCCTATGACAGCTTCGACGCCGGCTTTGCCCAAACCCCGGTCTATAACTGGATCGAGATCGATCCACTGCTGGGCGGGCAGGCGGAGGTATTTCTGATCATGGACGATGGTTCCCGGACAGTGGACCTGCCCTTCACCTTCCGCTTCTATGGCATCGATTACGACCAGATCACCATGTGCTCCAATGGCTGGATCTCCTTCGGCGCCACCGATATGTTCGATTTCTACAATCACTATATCCCCGCCGCCCTGGGGCCCTATGCCATGGTGGCGGGCTATTGGGACGACCTCAAGGGTATGAAGACCGGGGTGGATCCGGATGGCAACGGCATCTTCAACGACATCCGCGTTCTCTATTGGCACGATGCCGCCAACAACCGCTATATCGTGCAATGGAACGATGCCTATAACCAATATAACATCGATCTGATGGAGAATGCCTCCCTGGAGAAATTTCAGATCATCCTCTATCCGCAACCGGGGCGCGATGGCGACATCGTGGTGCAATACCACACGGTGGACAATCCCGGCACCACCACCAACTATTGCACGGTGGGCATCGAAAACCACACCCAGATGGTGGGCCTGGCCTACACCCACGGCAATGTCTATCCTGTAACGGCGACTCCCCTGCAAGCCGGGCTGGCGATCAAATTCACTACTGTGGCTCCGGATGACTATGTCTCCAACGACGATCTGCTGCTGCCTTCAGCCTTCAACCTGCGGCAGAACTTCCCCAATCCCTTCAATCCCACCACCACCATCTCCTTCAGCAGCAAGGACGCCGGCATGGCCAACCTGCGCATTTTCAACCTCAAGGGGCAGATGGTGCGCACCCTCCACAGCGGCGACCTGCCCGGCGGCGAACACAGCTTCCTCTGGAACGGGGATGACGACAATGGCAAGCCCGTGAGCTCCGGGGTCTATCTCTACCGCCTGGACCTAAACGGCAAGAGCGAAACCCGCAGGATGCTGCTGATGAAGTGATCCTCCGGATCAATAAACCCTCGTTTCAAGCAAGGCACCCGAATCCCCGGGTGCCTTGCTGTTTGTGGGAGCAGGGTGTGCAGGAATTGGTTTTTGTATACTGGTAGCCGGGTATGAGCGACCGCTGTCAGTAAAGTTTAGTATGCAAATTTTATGATGTTAACCTATGATGAAAAGTCTATGATGAAAAGTTTATGATGAAAAGTGGACAACAGTTTGGATAAGCTCCGCAGGAGCGAAACAACTTAGCCCAGGGTGGAAACCCTGGGATCAGGAACCACCCCCAAGGGAATAAGCCCCGGAGGGGCGATACACCAACATGAGAAGTTTCAACAGATGAAAAGATGAACAGATTAAAAGAGGTAAATCAGCTCAGCCTGGGATAACTATTCATCTGTTTATTTTCGCTCCGCCCTGGATCAAGTTGTGCCGCCCTTCCAGGGCTTGAACATTAAATTTTTCACGCTACCCCAGGGTTCCGCTACGCTCCACCCTGGGCTATTTTGTGCCGCCCGTACCGGGCTTTTTTCACAGCTGCTGAAGCGGGTTTGTCAACAGTCTGCGCCCTTCCAAGGCTTTCACATCGTCAGCCGGACGGGAGCAACCGCTGGTGAGAGCCTACAAAAAACTTGTTTACGCCATATCATTCTGGTCGTCAATTTCTTAGCCCCGGCGGATAAATGCTTGACAAGTTGCTTCAGTTTGATTTCATTGGATTGACTTTCCGTGAAGAAAAAGTAAGAAACGTCCTGAAGAGGCAAGATGATAGAAATGTGGACATCTTTGGAAAAGAATATTGAAGATTATAGATGTGATTATTGGAGGATGAGATGAGCAATTTGACCGTGATGAAAAAAGAGATCAGGATTATTCGGGGACCTGCAGGGGATTACATTTCCCTTACAGACATTGCCCGGGTCAAGGACAATGAAAACACCGACGACCTAATCCGCAATTGGATACGTAACCGTAACACGGTGGAGTATTTGGGGATATGGGAAACGATCAACAACCCGGGTTTTAATCCCGTCGAATTCGACGGGTTTAGAATCAATGCCGGGCTCAACAGCTTTGGCCTGACTCCCAAGCAATGGATTGAAAAGACCGGCGCAATCGGTATAATATCAAAGGCTGGCAGATACGGCGGAACATACGCGCATACGGATATCGCCTTCGAATTTGCCACCTGGATCTCGGTGGAATTCAAACTCTATCTCATCAAAGATTACCAGAGGCTCAAAGATACCGAATATCAGAAACTGGATTGGGACATCAAGCGCAATCTGGCCAGAATTAACTACCGCATCCATACCGATGCTATCAAAAGTAAATTGGTGCCACCGGAAATCACTCCTGAGCAGAGCCGGATCATCTATGCGATGGAAGCGGATGTCCTCAATGTTGCTCTGTTCGGGATGACAGCTGCTCAATGGAGGGAAAGGAATCCCGAAGCTGATGGCAACATTCGTGATTATGCGAATGCGGCACAGCTGGTCTGTTTGGCTAATCTGGAAAGCCTGAACGCGCATTTCATCAATGAGGGCATGAGCCAGAGCGAACGCCTGATCAGGCTTAACCGGACTGCCATCACCCAAATGACCCTGCTGACGGAGGTGACTGCCGTAAAACAACTTGAGGGAGGGAGATAAGGGCGAAACAACTTAGCCCAGGGTGGAAACCCTGGGATCAGGAACCACCCCCAAGGG
>CAZVXK010000061.1:0-15162 GCA_964631665.1 uncultured Candidatus Cloacimonadota bacterium
TCCGTAATGACTCCGTAATGATTCCGTATTGCTAACGGGAGCGATGTCTTTTGGTACCGGTGCGGAAATCCCCTGAGACCACCCCTGAAATTACATCATATCCTTGTATCTGAGCCTTTGTTTGGGATTATCGAAGATGACCTCATTCACATTGAAATAGGTGGGGTCAAAATCATCGCCCAGCCACTCCATGACATCCTCATATTCTTCGTTATCAGGATCATCAAGCACTTCCAGCATGGAATAGTAGCCCCACAAACCGCCGCAATCCTCCGGGGGACAGGCCATTTTCCCTGCCAGGCAGACCGGATAGCTCTGTTGTTCATCAGCAGGCTGGATTTTTTCCATTTTGAGGGTGTGGTACCAGTCATCACCGAAGTCATACCAGTAAAGAGCGGAAGTGTACTTTTCCCCGAAATACTCGTTGATCTTTTCTTTGTAGCTTTTCAGGTATTCATTCCCCTCGGGCAGGCCGATCTCCACATCCTGGCTGCGCCGGGGTGAATAGATCTGAAATTCATGCAAATGGCAATCCTCCCAGCCCATGGCATCCTGGATCGCCACATGCAGATCCCAAAAGCTGTAGTTTTCCGGTACCTGGATTCTGCGCCAGATGGGTGGTTTACTGCCCTTGAGAGTGATCTTGAACTGATAGACATTCTGGTACTTGTGTTTCATGTTATCCTCGCTGCTGTTCCAAAATCTAAAAACCAACAGTATCAACAGCGAAAGATAGTCAAGGGAAATCGGTTTTCAGCTCTGTGCCAGACATATCTGGCATATCCATTCCCCGCTTGCCAATGTGGCGGATCATTGTATTTTGTCTAAAGAGAATAAAAATTTCGGGGAGATCAAGATGAAAAGAGTAATTATATTATCCCTGCTGCTGGCTGCCCTGCTCAGCCTGGCGGCACAAACCCTGAACCGTCCCGAAAGCGTAACCTACGATCACAAGACTAAGCAATACTTTGTCAGCAACACCGGCAATGGCACCATCCTCAAATCCTCCGATCTGAAGACCTATAGCATTCTGGCCAAAGACCTGGGATCGGTGCGCGGGCTGTATATTGTGGGCAGAACGCTGTTCGGTGCTTCGGATAAAGGACTGGTGCTCTACAATGTGGACGATGGAACCCATCTTAAGACCGTGAGCGTTCCGGGATCGGTGTTTCTGAACGATGTTACGGCGGATAAGGATGGCAATGTGTATATCACCGACCACAAGGCGCACAAGATCTTCCGCTATGACAGTTCCAAAGGCACAATCAGCACCTTCATCAGCAAGGGTATCCAAAGCCCCAACGGGATTATCTATGATGCCAACAAGAACCGCCTGCTGCTGGTTTCCCTGCGTCCTAATTCACCGATCCAGGCGATCGCCCTGCCCTCCGGCGAGCTGAGCACCTTCAAAAGCACCTCCACCGGCAACCTGGATGGCTTCGGAAAGGACAAAGCCGGCAATCTGTATTGGTCGAGCTGGCAAACCAGTTCGATCTACCGCCTCAAAGACCAGAATTCCAGCCCGGAACAGATCATTACCAACCTTTCCGGACCGGCTGATTTCTATGTGTTGCAAATTGGCGACAGCGTAAAACTCGTGATACCGCAGATGACAGCCAGCACGATCGTGGTGAAGGATGTAACCCCCAAATAAATCATTGACAAAAAAGCGAGACTCATATAATCTGATCCAAAGCTTTGTTAAGGAGAGGAAGATGAAACAGGTTTGGATATGTGTATGTATTGTGGCAGTGTTCCTTTTCGGAGCCTGCGCCAGAAAGCAGGAACCGCTGGAACTGGTAACCGAGGAGTATCCGCCACTAACTTTTGCTCAGGGTGATTCGGTAACGGGCTTTGGTACTGAGGTGGTGAGTGACCTGATGCGTGAACTCAGGGTGAGATATCCGATCCGGCTGATGAAATGGGATGAGGCATTCGAACGGGCAAAAACCACTCCCAATGTGGTAATATTCACTTTGGAAAGAACCCCTGACCGGGAGGATCAATTCCACTGGATCGGCCCCCTGGGCAAGAACAAATCTCATTTTTATGTGAAAAACGACTCCTTGACCGTGATCTCCAGCCTGGAAGATGCCAAACGGCTGAATACGATCGCCACCACCACCGGATGGTTTTCCGAGAAGAATCTGATGGAAAACGGATTCAACAATCTCAGCAGCACCCCCGATCCCCTCGATGGCATCAAAGCCGTAATGGAGGGCAGAGCCGATGCTATAGTGCTGACTGACATCACTGCTTTGAACCTGATCAAGCAAGCCGGCTATTCATCGCTTGACCTGATTCCCGCTTTCCAGCTTATGGAAACCGAGTATTACATCGGCATTTCCAAACAAACACGTGGCAAGACCGTGGAGAAATGGCGTCAGGCTTTCGAAGCAATCAGTGCCAAGGGCAATGTGGAAAATCTGCGGGCAAGGTGGATGCTATAGCGGATAATCCGGATAACTAACCAGAACCCTATCAAAGCCACCCTCTGACAATCCCGGGGCAGGTTTCTTGCATCGGGAAAGCCAGAGAAAAACAGGGTGGGGAATAATCTCCTGTGTGGATTCTCGCTCCCAAGTAAAAAGCAAGCTGCCTTTTTCTATTGTATTCCTATACCTGCCTGCATCCATTCAACTTGTGCGGCTGGCACCCCGGCAAGTCCGCATTCTTCCTTCATTCTGGAACAAATCTTGCATCTTATACCCAATGAAATATTTCATTTGAAGAATAATATACACTCTGGAAGAAGGATATCGGCCTGAGCAGAGCAGCTTTTCCCCCGCTGGTTATGGTGGTTTTGCTGCATACAAGTGCTTGTGCTTCTGCCTGTCAGGAAGGCTGGTTGATATCCTTTTTCCTGAAAAGGAGACCCCAGACATTATGAAAAAACACCATGTGTTGCTGCTGACTTTGCTCCTGCTGCTGCAGGCAGGTTTATTCGCCTCGGCTGCCAGATTGGGCGAACGTCCCTATGTGAATATGTATCAGATACCCGATGAAGCGATGGAACAGGGTCGGTTCAAGATCAAACTGACGGATCAGTACTCCACCCTGGTGGACAGGCTGGAACATGACCAAGGCAGGATCGAACGCTTTGGGATCGAAGAACTGGACCAGCTCAACCAGTATTTTGGCGTGAACGGGATTTCCCTGCGCTTCTACAGCCCCGCCCTCAAGAACCAGTTCACCTGGCGGCACAAGCAATGGGGCCTGCATCTGTGGTTCGAGCTTCGGTTTGACAGCAGGGAGGATGTCCGCGATATCGTGATGGCCTACCGTTCCCTGAAGGATATCGTCCAATGGGCGGAGCCGGAGTATAAGAAAGTCCTGCTGGCCGATATGGACGGATTCACCCCCTATCAGCCCTCCAATACACCACGCTGGTCATCCAACGATCCCCAGCTTTCCAACCAGTGGCATTACAACAACACCGGCCAAAATAGCGGAACCCCCGGTGCTGATATCGACCTCTTTGCGGCCTGGGACCTGGAGAAAGGTCTCTCTTCAGTGGTCGTGGCGATCATTGATGGCGGCATCCAGATCGATCATCCTGACCTGGCTGCCAATATCTGGTCGGGGGTCGGCTATAACTTTGTTAGCGGCTCCCCCACCATTGTTCCCCACAACCATGGCACCCATGTGGCCGGAACGGTGGCTGCGGTTACCAACAACGCCGTGGGGGTGGCGGGAATAGCCGGCGGCGGCGGTTTTACTTCAGGCGTGAGTCTGATGTCCTGCCAGGTGTTTACCAATACTTCCAGTGGCGGCTTCCACCTGGCGCCGATCTATGCAGCCGACAACGGAGCGGCGATCTCGCAAAACAGCTGGGGTTACACTAATGTGAATGTTTACGACCAGGATGTGCTGGATGCCATAGATTATTTCAATGCCAATGGCGGCGGCAGCGTGCTTGATGGCGGTATCACCATCTTCGCCGCGGGAAACAACAATTCCCAGGGTCAATGGTATCCCGGCTGCTACAGTGGAACCTTTGCCGTGGCAGCAACCAACAATCAGGATGTCAGGTCTTACTATTCGAACTATGACACCTGGGTGCATGTCTCCGCCCCAGGGGGTGAGACCAACAGCGTTACGGCCCGCGGAGTGCTCAGCACCCTGACCGGAGGGACTTACGGGTACTATCAGGGAACCTCGATGGCCTGCCCCCATGTGTCCGGAACTGCCGCTCTGATGATTTCCTATGCCTACCGGAATGGAACCGTCCTCACCAATACCCTGTTGGCCAACACCATTCAAATCACTACCGACGATCACTATGCCGTGAACCCAAGCTATATCGGCAAACTGGGAACCGGGCGGATCAATGCCTATTCCGCCCTGCTGGCGATAACCCCCGGCATGCCTATGTGCAGCATCACCTCTCCTGCCTCGGGTTCGGTCTTCGATCTGAACAGCACAATCAATGTAGCTGTCACCGCCACCGACTCCGATGGCACCATCACCAATGTGGCCTTCTATATCGATGAAGCCACCACTCCCTCGCACATAGATTACACCGCACCCTACACCTGGAGCTGGAACACCACCGGGTTCAGTGGCGGACAGCATACCATCACCGCTGTTGCCACGGACAATAGTGGAAACAGCGCCCAAAGCTCGGTTACCATCATCCTGCTTGCACCGGCGGACGAAGGATTCGAGAGCGGAAACTTCTCCGCCTACAACTGGGTACAGAGCGGAAACCTGCCCTGGACCGTGCAATCCACGGTTGCCTTTTCAGGAACCTATGCCGCCAGATCAGGTGCCGTCGATCACAATCAGAGCAGCACCATGGCTGTAACGGTGAGTGTTACCACTGCTGGAAACATCTCATTCTACCAAAGAACATCCTCGGAATCCGGCTATGATTACCTGAGATTCTATATTGATGATGTGCTGCAGGATCAATGGTCTGGCGAAGTTCCCTGGACTCTGCAATCCTATGCCGTCAGTTCAGGATTGCGTGAATTCAAATGGACCTATGTGAAGGATGGCTCCGTGGTGGGTGGCAGTGACTGCGCCTGGGTGGATCATATCATCTTTCCTCCGATCGGAGCCTATTATGCTCCGCCCCATTCACTGGTCGCAGCCCCGGGCAATGGTGTGGTCAATCTCTCCTGGCAGGCTCCCGGTGGCGGAACCCCGACAGGCTATAAACTCTTCAAGAACGGTTCATTGCTCACCACCCTCACCGGCCTGAGCTATACTGATTACGCAGTTGTAAACGGCAACACCTATGGCTATTACCTCACTGCGGTATATCCTGATGGCGAATCCGATCCCACCCCCACGGTCTATGCCACACCGAATACCTCGATTTCAGTGGTGATCGGTACTGGTACTTCCAACACCGGAACCCAGGCGGGCTGCCCGATCAATATCTATTACCGCAGCCTGCACGGTCAATCAGTTTACACAGCAGCGGAATTGAATGCCGCCGGGATCGTGGGACCGGTGGATATCACCCAACTCGGCTTCTACATCAATTCTGTCCCGAACCTGGCCTTGCCCAGTTTCATTATTCGCATGAAACACACCTCCGCCAGCAACGTTTCTTCCTGGCAGAGCGCCACCGGCATGGTAACCGTGTATTCCAATGCCTCCTATATGCCCACCGCCGGAGGCTATGAAATGCTTACGCTCGATCCTCCCTTCACCTGGAACGGGACAGACAACATCGTGGTGGACACTGCCTTCGACCGGGTGGCCAGCTGGAGTTCATCAGGAACAGTGCAATACTCCACGGTTACTTCCGGTTATCGCTATGTCCGCAGCGACAACAGCAACCAGACCAATGTATTTACCGGGGGTTCCACCTCCACAAACCGTCCTAATATCAAGCTAACCTATGTGGTGCAGCAATCGGGACCCCAGATCGGCGTCAATCCCGCCAGCCTGAATTTTGGCACCGTCGCCGTGGGCAGCACCAGCACACTGCAATTCTCCATCCAGAACAGCGGTGATGAAATCCTTACCGGCACCATCACTACTCCCGTGGGATACATGGTCGCCGAGGTGACCCGCGCCCCAGAATCCGGAGAATTAACCCTGGCCACCACCAAACACGACCGCAACAGCATCGGCTATTCAGTAAATGCCGGCGCTTCCAAGTTATTCAACCTCACCTTTGCCCCCACTGCAGTTGTTTCCTACAATGGCAACCTGGTCATCACCCACAACGCCGGCGGGGCCAACATCGATCTTCCGGTCTCTGGGCAGGGCGGTCAGCCCGCTCTGGGCATCAGTGCCGCATCTTTCTCGGAAACCCTCGGTTACAATGAAACTTCGAGTCAGACCCTCACTTTGTCCAACCTGGGGAATATGCCACTCACCTATTCCCTTGCCTTGTCCGGAACGCCTGGCTGGCTCACCCTGAATGGCGGAAACACGGTCAGCGGAAGCATTCCAGCCAGCGGCTCCCCGGTGAATGTCACTTTGGGCTTCTCTTCGCTTGGACTTGCCCCCGGCTCCTATGAAACCACCATCGCCTGCACTTCCAACGATCCCGACAACCTTTCCTTCGGCATCCCGGTTACCCTGCAGGTCTATCTTCCCATCGAGATCACCTCTCCTGCTGGCGGAGAGCAGTGGCAGGGAGGATCGGTACAATCCATCGCCTGGAACTATCAGGGAACCGGAACCAGCGTTTCCTTCCACTATTCCACCAACGGCGGTGTTCTCTGGATGAGTGGCGGGGTCAAAAACAGCGTCGTGGGTGCCAACAGTTTTAACTGGACTGTCCCTAACACCCCATCCAACAACTGCCTGGTGCGCCTTACCGATGGCGCCGCCCCGAATTACGTGGCGATCAGCGATCCCTTCTGGATCGTGGTGCCCGCCATCACGGTTACTCCCAGCACCCATAACTTCGGCACGGTGCTGATCAATACCATCGCCACCACCGAATTCAGCATCACCAACACCGGCACCGGTACCCTGAGCGGAACCATCACCACACCAGTGGGATACAGCGTTGCCCCGTCCCGGAGCAGCTTTGCCGGAGCGGATGGCGGTGCCCGGAATACCCTTGATTACAACATTGACGGCAGCGGAAGCGCCACCTTCACCCTCAGCTTCCAGCCCCTGGCCGTGCAAAGTTACTCTGGAAATGTGACCATCACCCATAACGCCAGCGGTTCCAGCAAGACCATCGCAGTCAGCGGACAGGGCGGAAAGCCCTCACTGGGACTCAGCTCTGGCGAGTTCTCCACCAACCTGGCCCCAGGACAATCGGATTCCCAGACCCTCACCATTTCGAACCTGGGGAATATGGCTTTGGATTATGATCTCAGCCTGGCGGGAGCGGTTTCCTGGCTGCTGCTGGAGGGCGGAAGCTCAGTTAGTGGCAACATTGCTGCAGGCGGAGCTGCCCAGGACATTGAAATTGCCTTTTCTGCCGCAGGGATGCAGCCTGGAATCTACACTGCCACTCTAAACGGCGGTTCCAACGATCCGGATACCCCCACTTTCTCCGTGGACGTCACCCTCACCGTTCGCATTCCGGTTTCGGTAAGCTCGCCGGCAGGAGCAGAGGTTTGGGAAAGCGGAACCACCCAAAGCATCCAGTGGAACTACTCCGGAGCGGGAACCACGGTGGGATTCCATTATTCCACCGATGGCGGCAGCTCCTGGATCTATGAAGGCGACCGTTCCGCTAATCAGGGAGCGAACAGCTTTGACTGGACCATCCCCTATGAACCTTCCGCCAATTGCCAGATCCGGCTCACGGACAGCGTGTTGCCTTTCTGCCAAGCTTACAGCGGCACCTTCAGCATCACCACACCTGAGATCGCCACTGGCATCACCAATATCGATCTGGGAACGGTGCTGGTAAATACCATAGCGACAGTCGAATTCAGCATCGAAAACAGCGGAACCGCCACCCTGAGCGGGAGCATCACCACCCCAGAGGGATTTGCAGTAAATCCTGCCCGAGGCGAAGCTTCCGGCTTCGCTTCTGCCAACCCAGGGGGAAGGAACACCCTTTCCTTCTATATCGGCGCCGGTTCCAGCCAGACCTTTGAACTTAGCTTCGAACCTGCCGCTCTGCAAACTTACGACGGAAACCTGGTGATAACCCACAATGCTGCTGGCGACGATATCCTGATCCCCTTGAGCGGACAGGGCGGAAAGCCGGGAATAGACCTTTCCTCCACCTCCTTTGCCGCTGAACTGGCTCCGGGTGGAAGCGCTGACCAGATCTTAACCATTGAAAACAGTGGAAATATGGCCCTGGAATATGATCTGAATCTGGCGGAAGCGGTTTCCTGGTTGCTGCTGGAGGGCGGAAGCTCAGTTAGTGGCAGCATTGCCGCCGGCGGAGCTGCCCAGGACATTGAAATTGCCTTTTCCGCCGCAGGGATGGAGCCCGGAATCTACACTGCCACTATAAATGGCAGCTCCAACGATCCGGATTCCCCTGTTTTCCAGATCTCCCTTGCCCTGGAGGTGATCATCCCGCTCTTTCTGGAAAATCCTGCCGGTGGCGAATCCTGGCTGGTGGGCTCGGTTCAGACCATTGACTGGAATTATCAGGGTTCCGCCCCTGAAGTGGGATTGTATCTCTCCACGGACGATGGCGGCACCTGGGACTTCCTGGAGAATATACCAACTTCTTCTGGGGAGAACAGTTACCTCTGGACAGTGCCCAATTCACCCTCCACCGCCTGCCGGCTCAAACTCACCGACGGCGTGGCACCCTTCTATTCAGCTGCCAGCAACATTTTCACCATCCGGGCTCCTCAGTTCGAGCTGCTTGCCCCCAATGGCGGTGAAAACTGGCAGATCGGTTCCCAGCAGGAAATCCTCTGGCTTGCCGAGGTTCCCGTCCACACCCTGAGCTATTCCACCGATTTCGGAATCAATTGGAACCAGATCGCTTACGACGCTTCCGGTCTGGTTTCTCCCTACCTGTGGACAGTGCCCGCTGGCGCTTCTGAGGCTTGCTTGGTCAGGATCGAACACAGTGGCGAAATTGCCGACTACAGCGATCAGAGCGATGCCGTGTTCACGATCTTCGATCCCGCTCCACCCTCGGCACCGGAAAACCTCAGCATCAGTTATGATGAGGCCACCGGAACCGCCACCCTAAATTGGGAACCCTCCACTGGGAATCCCGATGGATATTACGTTTATGTAAACGACACCCCGGATTTCGATTCCCGCCCGGCAGCCCTGCTGGCCTATGTGCCCGCTCCGCTGACCGAATTTACCGACCTGCAGGCACATTCCCGAATCCGTGCCTTCTACCGGGTGGTGGCGGTTCGCAATCCCTGATCATACATCATCACCATCGTCTGACAGCGGCTGCCCTTCGGGGCGGCCGCTGTTTTTCTATCCTATCCTGCAACCGGGAGCATCGCAGCTATTATCTGACTCCTGCTCTGGCAGTTACATTCCCCAGCGGAGGAGGGAACAGAGGGTAACGCTGGCTTCAGCCGGCCGTTCCGCCGGATTTATCCGGTTCTTTTTAGCCTCAAGATTTGCCCGAAATTTTGGTTTTATTGGGGTTTGTGTCCGTTTCCCAAAATCCGGCTAAAGCCAGAGAAACGGCCGGCTGAAGCCAGCGTTACCCTCTGTGCGATCCTGACACAAGCGCTTTCTATATGGATGGGGTACCAAACTGGGGGCTCTGACAGGCATGCGTGCAGAATCAAGTTTTGAAGTCATCGCTCCTATTACCAATACGGAATCATTACGGAGTCATTACGGAGTTAATCCGTAATGACTCCGTAATGATTCCGTATTGCTAACGGGAGCGCAGGCAGGGAAGAATGGTTAACTATATGGTATCATGGAAAATAGGTATTAGTGAATCATGCATATAATTGCCTTACAATTAGTTATTATATATAATCGCCATACAATGCTCAGCCGGGATGAAATGGATACCTACTGCGAACAATCACCCCTAAAAAATTGCTGAAAACAAATTCCTTTACAGCAAAGAACCGGGATTGTGGTGAAATCCACCACCTAAAAAACAGCGACAAATCAGGACGGTTTTTCCTGGCTTTTCATCAGTTCGCGGATGGCGGACATCTGCAGTTTGAATTCCTCCATTTGGGCATCGTTGAGTTTTTCGGCGCCCACCATGCGGAGTTGGTTGGGATTGACGAATTTACCACCGCTGAGCAGACCGAAATGCAAATGCGCGCCGGTGCTTCTGCCAGTGCTGCCCACCCTGCCGATCACCTGTCCCCGCTTCACGGTTTGGCCATTGCGGACGCTGATCGAACTCAGGTGCGCATAGTGGGAGATCATTCCGGAACCGTGCCTCACCCTCACTTCATTGCCGTAACCGCCGTTGTATCTGGCGGAGACCACCGTGCCATTGGCCACTGAATAGACCGGGGTGCCATAGCGGGCGCGGTAATCTATGCCCTCGTGATGCACCCAGCGTCCCCAGAAAGGATCGATGCGTCGGCCGTAGGGAGAAACCACATGGATTACGCCCAGGGGATAACCCCAGCTATTGGTGTAGCTGCTTTTGCCATCGGTGGTGTAGAGTCCGTTGAGCACGGATTTCTCCTCTTTGGCTTCATAGCGGAAGAGCTCGTGGGTGCCGGTGCGTTCTCCGCTGTAGGACAAATACATGATCTTGGTGCCGCTGATCTTTTTACCCTCGAAGATGCGCTCCTCCACGAACACGCGGAAGCTGTCTCCGTTGCGGGCATCGCTGTGGAAATTGATCCTGGTTTCCAGTCCGTTGTTGATCTGCTGTTTCTCCATGGGACTCAATCCCAAAGCCAGCAAAGAGGCATCCAGAGTGCCATTGAGCGTTCCATCCAGAATCCGCAGCCGGTTTTGCACCGGGAGCTGCTCCAGGGTGTAGGCCAGCGAATCACCCTGTGCCACAAAGAGATGACGGGAAGTGGGTTCCTGCACGAACATCAGCTTGGTGATCTTCTGGCCATCCTCGCTGAGCTGAACCTTCAGGGTGTCGCCGGGTTGGAGCGTGGTTACGTCCACAAAGTTTCCGAAGCGGAAGCTGACCGTGGCGATCTCGGGCAGGGGAATTCCGAGCTTCTCCAGAGTGGAACAGATGCTGCCGCCGGGAGCGATCAGTTCCACGATCCAGGGCTCCGGAGGGGGCAGCAGGGATGCGGGCTGGCTTTCCCTGGTGCTCCGGTTGCGAGGCACCATGCTGAGAATGGAAAAGACGGCGAGACAGATGATTATGAGTGTAAAGAGAAGTTTCTTGCCATTATTCATAGAAATATCCTTGGTTCAGGGACCGGGTGCAAACAGAGGAAGGATGATCCACTGGCTTATTATTGTCTGGCAACAGTTTATCTTTCATAGCGGGTTCCCAGATGAGGATGAAAATGGATGTGAACGCGGCGCAATCCGCTGCTGAAATGGTTGAGCAGGATTTCCTCCACCCGGTGGGAGATCTGGTTGCCTTCATCCACACTGATGGCGCCATCCACCCCGATGGTCATATCCACCGTGTAATAGGGCCCGAAGCGGTGCACACCCAAACCCTCGATGTTCTTCACACCTTCCACCTGCAACGCCAGAGAGCGGACCTCACGGTGGAAATCGTCGTCCGGAACGCTGTCCATCAGGTCCCGCGAGGATTCCAGGATGATCTCCACACCGGTTTTCACGATATAGATGGCCACCAGGGCTCCGGCGGCGGGGTCCATCCACAAATAGCCCATCCGGCCCATCACAACTCCGATGATAACGGCAATCGCCGCCATGATATCGTTGAAATGGTCATTGGCCAGAGCGCGCAAAGTGGGGTTCTTGGTTTTGTGGGTGTTTCGTTTGGTGTAGTAGTAAAGGAAGATCTTCAGCAGGAAGGTGCCCAGGGCGATATAAAGTGCCAGGGAAGAGGCTGATCTGCCTGCGGTGGTGGATGTTAAGAGGTCGTAAACCTTGTTGATGGATTCCCAGAAGATGGCGATGCCGGTGGTGAGGATGAAGGCGCCCACCACAATGGCGGAGATATTTTCCAACTGGCGATGCCCGAAGGGATGTTCGGCATCGGCGGGCTTTTTGGCGTGGTGCATGAAGATCTTTACCACCACATAGTATATCACATCCGAAGTGGAATTGATGCCGTCTGCCAACAGAGCCGCCGAATGGCCCACAATGCCCACCGTGGTTTTCAGGATCGAGAGTAGGATATTGGATGCCAGGCCCAGATTGACTGTGATGGCAGTGGTGCGATCCCGGTCACTCATCTGCGAATTCCTTGAGATCAGGCAAATCAAGCATGGGAAACTGCCGGCGCAATTGTTTACGAAACTCGACGGGAGCTGGAGGCAGAGCGCCCACGGCATGGGAATTGAGCACAAAACCCTTGATCCGGAAGGGGATCAGAACCCGGGGTTGGAATTCCTCCAGAAAGCGCTCCAGCTTGTGATAATTGAGCTTCAGGCAATCCGGATGACGGAAGATCAGCTCTGCTTTTAATTCCCGCAGGATGTTCAGAATCCTGTCATGAACTGCGTCGGTGAGGACTCCGGGGATGTATAGGCGGCGGGGTTTGGTTTCAGCCAGTTGTTTCAGTTGCTTTTCCGTATCCAGAAGGGAGGCGATTTCGGTGCTGTGCCAGTCTTCTTTGTCCTGGACCATTAAGCAGCGGGCATCCCGGAGTGTTGAATAATCATGTTTTTCAAATGGTTGAAAGACCGGAATGTCCTTGAGCAGGAGCAGGCGCTTTAGCTCCGTGGCAACAGCTGAGATGCTGCCAAAACTGGCTCCCAAGGCCACAATGACCGCATCCACAGCATCCGAAAGGGCAATGGACTTGCGGTCCAGCGAGCCGTCGATCAGCACCTTTTCCGCCAGATGATTATGCATCCTGTCCAGAATGGCGATCTGGTCTTTCAGGGCGGCAGGTCCGGTGATCTCGGTTTCCAGATCGAGCACTGCCTGAGCCAGCCACAAAGGGCGCAAGGCACTATTATATGGTGTTTTTTCCAGAATGCTCACCTGGCTGCCGTGCCGGTCAAGAGTGGGTGTATCGCAGCAGAAGATATTCCCTTCTGCCAGATGGACGCGGGGTTTGAGGATTTTGAATACGGTATCGGTTTCTTCGCCGTCGATCCCGGTGCTGAACACACCAAATCTGGTCTGGGGAAACAGTCTGATCAGGTGGTTGAGGAGGGTGGTCTTGCCGGCGTTTTTACAGATCCCGACCAGGGCAATCGCTTTGATGCCGGGGTCGAAGATCCAGTCAAACTGCATATTATTTGTCTTGCCGGCGTTGATTGCGCTTGGTCTCGGCAGGGCCCAGGGCTACTTTTTTACCCCGCAGCAGGCTCATCACGCCTTCGCAAGATTTGCGCTCGGGCGGGCAGAGATCACGGTAGTTGTCATCAACTGTGTCTTCAAAGCCGGGCTCGGTGTAGGCAGCGATGAAGCCTTCATAATTTCGCAGGATCACCCGTCCCGGCATCTGGGAAATGATATAGGTGGGCATCACCGGTATCTTGCCGCCACCGCCGGGAGCATCAACCACAAAGGTGGGAATGCAAAGTCCGGAGGTGTGGCCGCGCAGGGATTCGATGATCTCGATGCCTTTGGAGATGGGGGTGCGGAAATGGGCGATGCCTTCCGAGAGGTCGCACTGGTAGATGTAATAGGGGCGCACCCGGTTGCGCACCAAGGCATGGACAAGCTGCTTCATCACATCCACGTGGTCATTGATGCCTTTCAGCAAGACGGACTGGTTGCCCATCACCACTCCGGCTTCAGCGATCCTGGCTAAAGCAGCGGTGGAGGTGGGGGTAAGCTCCTTGGGATGGTTGAAGTGGGTGTTCAGCCAGAGGAATTTGTATTTCCTGAACACCGCAATCAGCTCCTCCGTTATGCGTTGGGGCAAAACTACCGGTGTGCGGGTGCCGATTCTGACGATGTCCACATGTTCGATCTGGCTGAGTTTGTCCAGAACTTCATCCAGACGCTGTTCCCCCAAGGTGAGGGGGTCGCCGCCGCTGAGGATCACATCCCTCACCTCGGGATGGTTGCGGATGTAGTCCAGGGCTTTTTCCACGTTCTCACGAGGCATGGGGGCATCGTGTTCGCCGGCTTTGCGACGGCGCGTGCAATGGCGGCAATACATGGCGCACTGGTCGGTCAACAGCAACAGCACGCGGTCAGGATAGCGATGGGTCATACCCGGAACCGGCGCATCGGCATCCTCATGCAGGGGGTCTGCCATGTCCGAAGCGGAGATATGGCTTTCCGCGATGCGGGGGATGGCTTGTTTGCGCACGGGGTCGTGGGGATCGGAGTGATCGATCAGGGAAAGGTAGTAAGGCGTGATCGCCATGCGGAAGGAAAAGGCTCTCGATTCAGCCACGGCTTCCTCTTCCGGCAGCAGCCGGATATACTTCCTCAGGGTGTCGAAATCCGTGATGCGGTTCTTCAGCTGCCAGTGCCAGTCGTTCCATTCCTGTTCGCTGGCGAGGGAACGGATATTGATGATATCATTCATGGGATGATCCTATTTATCGGTATAACGTTCTTGGAACAGCTTCATCAGGACAGGATTGCGGCGCAGGAGATCGAGCGCCACCCGGGCATGGTGATGGGCATAGCCATTGCCCAGGATCATATCCACATCGGCGCCAATGCCTTCGGCGCCCAAAGCGGCCTTGGTGAATGAGGTCGCCATGGAGAAATAATAGACGATGCCGCGGTCTTTGCAGGCCATGATGGTGGGAAGTTCGGTATCCTCGATGTTCACCACATTGATCACCAGGTCGGCCATATTGCCCTTGGTGTGTTTTGCCACTTCCTTCTGGATGGTGATGGCGTCCGTGGCATCGGCAATGATAACCTCATGGCAGCCGGTTTCCAGGCAGGTTTGGATATAGGCGGGATTGCGCACAATGCCGATCACCTTTCCGGCCACGCCCACACGTTCGCGGGCGACGGCATTGCAGAGGATGCCGCTTTTGCCATTGGCACCGATGATCACCACCGTATCGCCAGGCCGCACCAGACGTTCCACCTGGGCGGGAGCGCCGGCAACATCTAAAACGGACAAGGCCAGGTTTTCGTCCATATCGTCGGGCAGCTTGGCATAGATGCCGCTGCTGAACAGGATCGCCTTGCCCTCGATCTCCACCTGGTCCTTATCCAGCAGCACCCGCTTGACCTTGTCAATCTTAAGCGGAGTGAGGGACAGCGAAA
>CAZVXK010000062.1:0-15002 GCA_964631665.1 uncultured Candidatus Cloacimonadota bacterium
GTCCACCTCCTGATCAAGCTTCCGGAGGCTTCTGCCGGGCCAGGATGCTGTTCGTGATCCCTTGTGCCAGTAGCTCATCCTGTTCCGCCAGCCAGGCATCGATCCCGCTCTCGCGGATGCGTTCATTATTTTTCATTAAAAAGGGATAGCGGCGAGTGAAAGAAAGGATCAATTCACAGGGAAAATCGGGACAGAACGCGCAGACCTGAAGCCCTCTTTCCACTGCGCATTTCCGGATTTCACACTCCGGATTCCCACATCCACCAATACACAAGGGACTGCTCTGATCCGTAACCGCCAGGCTGTTCAAAACCTCCCAAAACTTGGAAAATCCTTCATAAATCTGGTCACCAAAACGTTCCCAACCGTCATCCTTCATGGTTTCCAGCAGCTGCCCGGCCTGGCGGGGCAGGGTTGCGATCAGGCTGCACAGTTTGCAGCTGAGACCACAGTAGGCTACATAATCATGGGGTGCTCTTGTTCCCATCAGGTTACTCCTTGTTCGATGATTATATCATTATAGAATTCCGAAGCAATATTCATTCCCTGTGCCCGATTATATAAAGCGTGAATGGGAAGATAAATCGATAAGCTGTCAGAATCTTTGAACTGGTTTGTGAATAGCCTCTCGGCTATGGCCTGCTATGGCGTGTATCATACTCAATTATCTGGAATATATCAGTTTATAAACATGATCACTCCTTAACAACCTGCAATACAATATGATGCCTTGTCCTTTCCCTTGTCTTCCCCGTTACCAATACGGAATCATTACGGAGTCATTACGGATTAACTCCGTAATGACTCCGTAATGATTCCGTATTGGTAACGGGAGCGAACCGGTGGAGAAATATATTGAAACTGAAGATAAAACCGCTTGAGTGGATTGAAAAAGCTGTTATGATTGTTTGTTGGGATCAGAAACTGGAGGGGATATTACTTCGCCGCTTCTCTACCAAATCCGCTCACCCGCTGCAGTGTGGAGGCTTTCACCCAACCGCTGCTGCCGTCGGGCAACAAAACTTGGAGAAAGCTGCCTGAACTGGAGCGGACAATCACGATCAAGCCTTCCGGGAGCATTGAAACTGGCGCTTTGGAGGGATCCGGGGCAGCCAACAAAGCGGTTGCTTCCAAGCTGATCACGGCTTTGCGGTTGTTCCGGAAACGATGGTATTTGACAGCGAGAGCAGAACCGGACACCAGCAGGATCACCAAAGCCAGCCCCAGCAGCAGCACCGGCAGCCCTTTTTCCTTATCCGGAGAATAGTGCAGCAGCCAATGCCCGCAAATCACCACCAGCAGCAAGGCCAGCAGAGCGATCAGGGCCAGACGGTTCAGCGAAAGGAAATCATAAACTGTGAACAGGATCTGGACCAGGAACAGCCTGGGCGGGGCCTGATACTCTTGTGGAAGCTGGTTTTGGATGAAGTCAAGGTTTTCCCGGGCCGGTTTGTGGCTGGAATCGAGGTTGAGTGCCCGCAGGAACCAGAGCACTGCATTTCCGCTGCTGCCCAGGTGATAATGGCAGACGCCGATGTTGTAATACAGATCTGCATTGCGGATGCCTGAATCCACCTGCTTTTGCAACTGCTGAAGGGTCTGGCGGTAACCGTCACCATTGGCAGGGATCGAACTGCTGAGCGTGGCTTCGGCTCCCAACAGAACAATTCCAAACAGGAAGAGTGGCAGCAGGATATACTTCATCATTAACGCTCGGGTGCCTGCGGGGTCTGAACCGGAGGCCGGTTCGGATGTTCGTTGTAGCGGGTGAAACTTCCAACGGTGCGAAGCCTGCCAAATCCCGCCACCAGCCGCTTCAGCAAGGCCAGATCATCCGCCAGCACGGTGGCCTCGATCCCACCAGGCATATAACGTGCCTTTTGGCAGGCGGTTAGAAACTCAGTGAGCTTGTTCAGCAAATCCTGGGGCAGTTTCTGCTGCCGCAGCTGGTCCAGCAGTTCAGCAGTGGAAAGGTGTTTGGAGATGCGGAATTTCTTTTCCAGATAGTCCTGCAAGCCCTTTTCCGCCTGGACATAGAATTCGGGGGATAGTTCCTTAGCCGCTTCCGTGGCTGCTTTCAGATACTTTTCCAAGATCCGGGAGGCATGCTTCTGAGCATAGGTGGCAGGATCTTTTTGTCGCAATCTTCTCTCATAGGCCACTATTGCCGAAACGGGCAGGGAAAGCAGCAGGACAGCCACCACCAGCCAATACCAAAGCCGGGCCGCAGGGAAAAGGTGCCGGGGATAAACGGTTCGGGCAAGCAGAGGATTGAGGGTCTTGGGTTTGTCGCCCTGGAGGATATTGGAAAAATAGGAAAGCACATTGGCAGGCTTGACTTTTACAACCTGCGGGGTGGAAGTGAAGCTCTGATAGGTTCCGGTAGCGGTATCAAACCAACTGAAGACCAGCCCCTTCAGCTCAAATTCTCCGGTTTCCTGGGGCACGATGGTGAAGTAGATCAGCCTTGTCCCCTCGATCGGGGTGCCCAGCCTGTCCTGCGTGGTGGCTTCGGAAACCTGGAACTTGGCGGTTTTAGGATAAGCCGGTGAGGTGAACTGGCTGAAATTGCCCCTGCCGCTGATCTTCAAAGTGTAGGTGATGGCTTCGCCCAGATTGATCTGATCGCCCAAATAGGAATCGCTCAGCTCAAATCTGCCCACGGCACCGGTGAAGCCCTCAGGCGAGCCGGAAGGCAGCGGTTGCACCTCGATGTAAGCATCGTTGGATACCACCGAGCGGTTCAGATAGCCATAGTCGAACAGACGCATGGTGCCGGTCATGGTGGGAACCTGCAACCTGCCCGTGACCTGGGGAAAGAGGACGACTCGCTTGAGCAGTGAGCGTCTGAAGCGTTCGCCGTTGAATGTGGTGTCCTCGAAATCCAGCACCGTGGGCTGTTCATAGATGGCCTTGCCATAGCCCTCGAAGTCCTTTTCGCTTTCCAGATTGAAAGAGCGGACGCTTTGATTGGTGTAAAGGAAATAGGATACCACTGCCGGCTCGCCCCGGTAAACGGTTTGGGAGGAGGGCTGGCAAAGGATCAGGGAGGTGCCTGCCCCCCGGAAATAGGGATCGAACTCCTCGAACCAGGGTGTGGGGTCAGTTCCGTATTGGGGGATCGATCCCCGCGGCGAATCCACCACTTCAATGGCGATGGGCCTGGTGCTGTAATTTGTGGAGCCGATCTGCAGGGAAAATCCTGGTATGGTGAATTTCCCGGTCCTGACCGGTGTATAGACATAGGTGTAGGTGCGGGAATGCTCGGTGCTGAGTTTGCCATTCACAAAGGAAGTGCTGGAGGAGGAAGAACTTAGCATGTTGCGGAAGCTGAGCCCCTCCACCTGGGGCGGGGAGGGTTCTGAGATGCGCAGCACGGCGTCACTGTTGATCTTCAGGATCAGTTGCAGTTGGTCGCCCAGGGTGATGGTGTTCTTGTTCACCGAGCTCATCACCTTGATGCTTTGGGCAGAAAGGATCAGGGCCAGGGACATCAGGATCAGGACCAAGAAAGTTCTTTTCACCACCATCTTCCCCTCCTGGCCGGAGCGGCATTCTGGCGATCGGCCTGGCGGTCTGTGGATTCCTTCTGATCAAGGGCTTCCAAGGTGTTTTTATAATCCTGCTGGGGATCCTGCGGAGGCTCCTCCTGCTCTTCCTCACCCTCCAGGGGAGGCGGTGGAGGCTGGTAGCCCTGGCGCATGAGCACCAGTTCATAGTTGGACTTGGCATCCTGGTCGTCCGGATCGATCAGCATGGCGGTTTTGTATTGTTCCAGGGCATCATCCAGTTGTTCGTTGCGGTAGAGCGCATTCCCCAGATCGTAATGAGCACCCGCCTGGTTGGGTTTTTCCTTTACGGCATCCCCCAGATGCCGGATGGCCCTCTCCTGATCTCCGCGACGATGCCACAGCTTGCCCAGGCTGTTTTCCGGGATGGGATCACCATCATCCCTGTTCAGAGCTTTCTGCCAGATGCTTTCTGCGGTGGAAAATCTTTGCTGAATATACATCTGGGATGCCAGGCCGTGCTGAAAGACATGGCGCCGGAAAATGAGTTCGAAGGCAAAGAATAGCAGGATCAATACTGCCAGGACCAGCAGAATGGTGCGCAGCAGATGGTGCTTTCTCAAGTTTGCTCCCTGGGTTTGCGCAGAGGCAGGATCAGGCTTTCCAGCAGCAGGATCAGCAAAGCGAAGACGGCAAAGATATGGTATTGCTCCCGGAGCGAGGAAATGCTCTTGCTGCGCTGCCGGCCTTTCTCGGCGGTGTAGATGTTCTGCAGGATAAGTTCCAGTTCGCTTTGACCGGGTGTTACGGCATAGAATTTTCCTCCGCCGGCGCTGGCTATCCTTTGCAGGGTGTTCACATCTAGCCTGCTGAAGGCCTCTTCTCCTGTTTCCGGATCGATCACCACACTGCCTTCAGCGGTGCCCACACCCATGGTGTAGATCTTCTTGCCAGTTGTAGCCAGCCTGGCGGCCTGCTGCACACCGGAATTTTCCAGATCCTCGCCGTCTGAGATCAGGATCAGGATGTTGCTGCCCCCCGCTGCGTTGAAGGCCTGCTCCGCCAATTCCAGGGCTGCTCCGATATCGGTTCCCAGTTGCACGGCCGAGGCTGTGGTCAGGCTCTTCAACACCATGGAAACGCTTTCATAATCATCGGTTAGCGGACATTCCAAAGTGGCTCTGCCGGCAAAGGCGATCAGGCCCACCCGGTCGCCTTCCAGTTTCTCCAGGAAAGAGGCAATCTGCAGCTTGGCCCGGATCAGCCGCGAGGGGGACATATCCACGGCATCCATGCTTTTGGAGATATCCAGGCAGATGATGATGTCCAGCCCCTCAGATTCGAACTCCCGGTGCTCATAATCCCATTGCGGGCGCACCAAAGCCAGGATCAGGAAGATCAAAGCCAGTATGAGCAGCGATATCTTCAGAACCGTGTAAAATGGTGAAAGCCGTGCCAGATAATGCGGGGCAAAATGAGCCTCGGCATACTGGGAAAACCTTTTCTCCCTGCGTCTGCGCAACAGCAGCAACAGCACTGCCAAAGGAACGATCACCAGAAGCAAGAGCAAATGCCAGGGATAATACAGGTTCATCAGTTCACTCCGGCAGCACGGGCATGACTATTAACCGCAGCAGCAATTCCACCACCAGCAGGGCTCCGGCGATCCAGAGCAGCAGCATGAATTTCTCCGCCCAGATGTAGCGGATCTGTAGATTGAACTGGGTTTTTTCCAGATTGTCGATCTGATTCATGATCTCCTGCAGCTGATCGGTATCGCTGGCCAGGGAAGCGTTACGGGTGCCGGTGAGCTCAGCGATCCGGTTCAGGGTGTCCATATCGAGTTCCACCAGCACCTTCTGGTAGCGCCGGCCAAAGAAGGGGTCATCCACAGGAAAATCCACATAGCCGTTTCTGCCCACCCCGATGGGATAGACCTTGATGTTAAATGCTTTTGCCATGCGGGCGGCGCTGATGGGATCGATCTCTCCGGTGTTGCTCACGCCATCGGTGATCAGGATCACGATCTTGCTCTTGGCAGTGCTGTCCTTCAGTCGGGCGACCGCCTTGGCCAGGCCCATTCCGATCGCCGTGGCGGAGGCTTTTTCATTCACCTGCAGCTTGTTAAGCTGTTCCAGCATGGCGCTGTGGTCAAAGGTGAGCGGGCTCTGGGTGAGGGCATATTCGGAGAAGGCAACCAGGGCAAAACGGTCGTTGGGGCGATTGGCGATGAACTTCTTCGCCACATGCACCGCTGCTCCCAAACGGTTGGTGGGAGCAAAATCGACCGCCAGCATGGAACCGCTGATATCCACTGCCAGCACGATATCCACTCCCTTTTTGCTGATATCCCGCACGCCTCTTCCCCATCTTGGTTGGGCTATCGCTATGATCAAACATGCCAGGATCAGCGACCTCAATACCGGATAAAGGTATCTCCAGTGCCTGTGTCGGCCGACTGTTTGACCCAACAGGGCAAGGCGGGTGAAGGGAAGCTTGAGCCGGCGTTTATCCTGCCACTTGATCTGAATCCAGAGTTGGAGGGGTATGACCAGCAGCCCCAGCAGCCACCAGGGATTAGCGAAGCGGAGCATTGCCTCCTCCTTCGGCTGCCATCAGTTGCTGCGCTTCCAATACTTCAAAGGACTGCAACCAGGAGCGCAGCCAATCCTGGGCTGATTCGATCTCCTCCATCTTCGGTGTATGCCTGGCAAATTTAACCTGATCACAATAGCTCAGGAACAGCTTGACTTCGGAATCCCGCTCCACCCGCAGGGATTGCAGCGCACGTTTGATCTCGGAAGTGGTCATTTCCACTGCGCTGAACCGGTATTTACTCTCCAGAAACTCCCTCAGGATCATGGACAGGCGATAGTGGTGAAGCACAGTCTCTCCTTGGGCCACCAGCTCTTCGGCCAGCAGTTCATCCAGCTTCTGAAGCGCCAGCTTCCAGGCGGGAGGAGGGATTTTGACCTCCGCTGGGGCTTCAACAGGCACTGGTTCAGGTTGGGCAGCCCTTTTACGGCTGAGCAGAACAAAGGAGATGATCAGCAATACAAACAACACCAATAAAAGGATATAGACCCAGGTGGAAAACTGCAGCGGGTATTTGGACAGGGGTTTGATATCCACCAGCAGCGTGTCGTTCTCGGCACGAACAGGGATGATGTTGAGCCGGAAGCGGTCGGTGCGATAGCTTTGCCCATCCGGGATCACAGGCTCGACCTCCAGAGCCGGAAAACTGTGTGATCCCGGCAGCAGGGGTACGATGGTGAGCTGGAACCAGGCTTTGTCCGTGCCCCTGGAGATGCGTTCGCTCTTCAGAACATGGAAATTGGTGAGGGTGTCCGGCACAATCACACGGTTGATAGAGAAATCGCCCACAATATTCAGCTGAAAGCGATCCCCCACGCTCAGATCGTCCGCCCCCTCCAGGCTTTGGGACAGCACGCCCGCGCCCAATCCACATACCCAAACCACCAGAAGGCACCACAGCACCAGACGGTTCACCGGACTGCACTCCTAAGGCGTTTGCGCTGTTCGAAGAAATCCCGCAGGATGTCCACATAGGAATCGGTGCTGCGAATCAGGATATGATCCACCTTCATCTGTTTCAGGCTGTTGGACAGGGTTTCCTGCTGCTGCCGCACCAGCTGTTGATAGCTTTTCCTGATGCGGAGGCTGGAGGTGTTCACATAATTGCTGGCACCGGTCTCGGGATCGCGCAGGGCGATGATCCCCGCCCGGGGCAGTTCCAATTCGGCTTCGTCCAGCACCTGTACTGCGATCACATCATGCTTTTGGGCAAGTATCTTCAGGGGTTTCTCAAACCCGGCATCCATGAAGTCCGAAAGGATAAAGACCACGGCTCTCTTTTTCAGCATCAGGTTGGCATATTCGAAAGCTCCGGTCAGTGAAGTATTCTGATGGGCTGGTTCCAGATAGAGGATGTCCCGCAGTATCTCCAGAGCCTTGTTCAAACCTTTGCGAACCGGAAGATACTTTTCCAGCACATCGGAATACATGATCATGCCCACTTTGTCGTTGTTGGAAAGAGCCGAAAAGGAGAGCACGGCGATGATCTCCGCCAGGCGTTCCTTCTTCAGCATCACCCGGGTGCCAAAATTTTGAGAAGCGGAAACATCCACGATGAACATCACATTCAGCTCACGGGTTTCCCGGAATTTCTTCACATAGGGTATGCCCAGGCGGGCAGAGACGTTCCAGTCGATATCGCGGTAGTTATCACCGGGCTGGTACTCGCGCACTTCAGCGAATTCCAGCCCCTGCCCTTTGAAGCTGGAGTGATATTCGCCCCGGAAGATCTCGCTAACGATATTCCGGGTCTGGATCTCGATCTTGCGGATTCGTTTCAGGATTTCGGCCGGAGTCCGGGCAGGCATGGATCGCCTCTATGGAACCTCGATCTCGTCAAAGATGCGGTTGATGATCTCCTCCGTGCTGATCTGTTCCGCCTCCGCTTCATAGGACAGGATGATGCGGTGCCTCAGAACATCCCTGCCGATGGCTTTGATATCGTCCGGGATCACATAGCCGCGATGTTCCAAAAAAGCATGGGCTTTGGCGGCGCGAGCCATGTAGATGGTGGCACGGGGGGAAGCCCCATACTGGATGAGACCGTTCATCGCTGAGATTCTGGGATAGCGTTGTGGATAACGGGTGGCCTGCACCAGATGCAGGATATAGTCCTTCAGCTTCTCCTCCATATAGATCTCGCTGATCACCTCCCTCATCTGTTGCAGTGCGCGGGGTTCCAGTATCCTGCGCACCGGAATGGGATGTTCCGCCACCATGCGGTCGAGGATCAGCCTCTCTTCTTCAAAACTGGGATACTTGATGCGGAGTTTGAGCAGAAACCGGTCCACCTGCGCTTCGGGAAGGGGATAGGTGCCCTCCTGTTCGATCGGATTCTGGGTGGCCATCACGAAGAAGGGATCGGGAAGCAGATAGGTGGTGTCGCCGATGGTCACCTGGCGTTCCTGCATCGCTTCCAGGAGAGCTGACTGCACTTTGGAGGGAGCACGGTTCACCTCATCCGCCAATACGAAATTGGCAAACACCGGGCCCTGCTTGGGCGTAAATTCACCGGTTTTCTGGTTGAAGATCAGGGTGCCCGTAATATCGGCAGGCAGGAGGTCCGGCGTGAATTGGATGCGCTTGTAAGAGGCGTCGAACACTGCGGACAGGGTGCTGATGATCAGGGTTTTGGCCAGTCCGGGCACCCCTTCGATCAGCACATGGCCATTGGACAGCATGCCAATCAGCAGGCGGTTGATGATGGTCTCCTGGCCCACGATCACCCTGGCGATCTCGCTGCGCACCTCATCCAGGACAGCAGAACTGTCCAGCACTCTCCGGTGTATTTCTTCAATTAGCATGATTTCTCCTTCTCTGGTGGGACATTAGCTGAAACTGCGATTCCGGTGCCTCTTCCATCGGTTTTATCTTTCCACTCACAAACAAAAATCGGGAACACGGCAGATTCCGCAATTCCCGATCAAGGTCTGGAAAGCTTCGTTATCGAACCTTCATCAAGCACTTGGATCCGACTGCCAGGTTACCATCACTGTTCCACTGCCTTGCGCACTTTGTTGGCTTTGAGGCAGGAAGAACAGACCTTCACTTTTTTCACGGTGCCGTCGATCTGGGCACGGATCTCGTGAAGATTGGGATAGAAGCGGCGCTTGGTGGCATTCAAGGCATGGCTGCGATGATTGCCGACCTGAGCTCCCTTTCCACATATATCGCATATTTTTGACATGGTTCACCGTCCATAAAAATCGTTAGTTTGAACCATAAATTTCAGGGCGCGGTTTTTGACAAGGATTTATTTGATCGTCTGCGGGATCCGGATGTCAAAACGGCTGCCCTGAGGTTGCAGGGGAATGTATTCCAGCCTGCCCTCGTGCTCGTTCAGGATCTTTTTGCAGATCGCCAGCCCCAGGCCGGTGCCATGAGTTTTACCATGGGTGACGAAGGGTTTGAATAGTTCGTTGCGGATGCTGGCGGGAATTCCCGGCCCGTTGTCCAGGATGCTGATCTGAAGCCAATTTGAGGACAGATTGGTGGTAATCCTGATCTCCCCGCCATCCTCCAGAGCCTCGGAACTGTTTTTAAGCAGATTCAGCAGCACCCGGCGGATCTTGGATTCATCGAAATGCACCAGCTCCGTAACCTTGTTATCCACCACCAGATCGATCTGCCTGCCTTTCAGGGTGGGGCCATAGGTTTCCCGCAGTTCCTTCAGCATGGCATCCAGATCCACTTGTTGGATCAGTGGTGGAGATTCGGTGCCTTTGGCAAAATCCAGGATCTCACGCACCAATTGGTCGACCAGTTTGGTCTGTTTGATGATGCTGTCGGTAAATTCGGCGCTGTCCGGGAACAGGCTTTCGATCAGTTGGGCGGTGAGGACGATCACCGTGAGCGGGGATTTGATATCGTGGATGATCTTGCTGGCCGCCATGCCGATCGCCAGCAGGCGGTTCTTGCTGATCATCTGGTTCATCAGGTCCACGAATTTCTCATTGGTGTCCCGCAACCTGCCGGAAATGGTGCGGATCAGGTTGAACATCACTATCGGCTGCGAAAAAGTGATATTGACGAATTTCTCCCGCGGCAGCACCAGCAGTTCCACATCCTCAAGGGCAATGGCGGTGGCGGAACGTGGCTCCTCATCGATGATGCTCATTTCACCGAAAAAATCGCCCGGGACCAGCACCGAAAGCTGCGCAAAAGGAGTCTCGGAACTGTCCAGCCCTTTGTTGATCTCCACTTTGCCCCGGCAGATGAAGAAAAGATTGTCTCCCTCGGTATTCTCGATGATGATCGGATCGCCTTTCTTATAGCAGATCCGCTGCAGGTCTTTGGTATAATCATTGACCACTTCTTCACTGAGACCGTTGAATATCCCCACGTTGCGTTTTGGCTTTTCTTCCGGAAGCATGGATTCCCCTTATATCTGAAATTGGAATTCTCTTTGTTGGCATCAAATTCGTAGGGCAGTCTGTGTCAATGTTTTTTTTGCTCCGGCAATCTCCCACCATTTTTGTCCCTATCGCTCCCGTTAGCATTACGGAATCAATACGGAGTCATTACGGATTAACTCCGTAATGACTCCGTAATGATTCCGTATTGGTCATGGGAGGGATGACGATTCCCATGCCGATCTGCACTACCAAATCACCATACCAAATCATCATGATCATTGAGAAGGAAGATGATACCAGAATTTGATCAGCCAAAAGCAGAGACTATCAATAACGGCAGCTACACTTGGGCAATACGATCCGCAAACTCAATGTAACTGCTAATGAAAGAGGTAAGTTACAACGCTGGCCAGTAATCATGCTTGACAGCTTTGGACTCCTCAACAGCATGGCAAAATTCCACAGTGGAGATCAGAATGAATAAACCTTTCGCTGCAGCTGTCCGGAAGGCATCAGGCAGAATGAGCATCATGCTCTTTCTGGCTCTGGTCTGCCTCTGCGCGGGATTGGGTGCTGAAACTCTTAATACAGAAGTGAAGAATCACTTCAGCAGCGAAGCCATCTTCTATGGAGACAGCGCCTTGCCGACAGCGGAAGCTGGGATCACCTGGAAGCCTGAACTTTACTCCGGATATTCGCCTCTTCCGGGGCTGAGGCTTGCAGGTGAACTGAGTATGGATTCCCGGTTGCGCCTGGTCTTCGACTCGGACAATTCCTCCCAGAGCATGGATGCCAGCTTGTATCGTGCCTGGCTGGCGGCGTCCACTGTGAATACCGAACTCAAAGCCGGACTGCAACATATCCGCATGGGAGTGGCGCAAATCTACCGCCCTCTGCAATGGTTCGACCAGATCCGCCCCGACGATCCCAGAGCGGAAACCGAAGGTGTTCAGGCTCTCACCTTGCGCCACTTCTTCCCCAATCCCGAGCTGAGGATTTGGCTTCTGCCTTCTGCAGACCGATTAAAAGGAAATGAAGTGCTGCCCTCAAAGGCAGATGAATGGGAATTTGGCGGACGCCTGGCCTGGAGAAATCCCCTGGGGGAAAGCGGATTCAGCTATCATCAGCGGATGGTGGCAGAGCCCTTTTCTGGAAATGGTATCAAGGAATACCGGGCTGCCTTCGATCAACGAGTGGATGGATTCATGGGCGGATGGCTGGAGTCTTCACTTTCCGTGCTGGATCACGGGATCGGCACCAGTTTTCTTCTTTTTTCCACGCCTGAGAAGCTGCGTCTGGCAACGACTCTGGGCTGCGATTACACCCTGGGTATCGGCAATGGAGTGTATCTGCTGCTGGAACAGTATCTTCAGTATGAAGCGGCAGAGCTTGGCCGGCTGTCCAACTCCCAACTGCACACCGCCCTGCTGATGAGTTATCCCCTCGGGTTGCTGGATTCGATGCAGCTGCTTGGGATGTATGACCTCAGGGAGGATCGCCTGCTGGGCAGCTTGTCCTGGCGGCGCAGCTATGACCTTCTGAGCCTGGAACTGACGCTGAACCTGGATAGCGGTTACCCCGCATGGCAGACCCAGACCCCGGCCCTGCATCTGAGAGTGAACTATGACATTTGAAGGATCACTCCTGATACCATATCTTAACAAGCAGCCCAGCGATATGGATCAGAGAATCATCATCACCATAGCACCTGGTCTTGAACAAAACCCCCGGCGCAGGATTTCCGGGCATGGCCAGTATCAAATATAGAGAGGAAACATGAAAGAGGAAATAATCCGCATCAACAAGATGGGCAAGGCTTTTCCCACCGGGGAAGGACAGTTCTGGGCGCTCAGCGATATTGACCTGACTATCGCCAAAGGAGAATTTGTCGGCTTCGTGGGACCCAGCGGAAGTGGCAAGACCACCATGCTGAATGTGATCGGTTCCCTGGACAGCCCCACCACCGGCGAAGTGGAGGTTCTGGGCTACAAGGTGAGCCAGTTGAACCAGAAGCAATCCAGTGAACTGCGCAGCAAGCACATCGGCTTCATCTTCCAGACCTACAATCTGCTTCCGGTCTACAGCGTCTATGAGAATGTGGAATTCCCACTGCTGCTGCTGAAAATGAAACCGGAACAGCGGCGCCAGGCGGTGCTGGATGCTTTGCAATGGGTGGGCCTGATGGACAAGATAAAATCCCGCCCCGCCCAGCTTTCCGGTGGGGAATGCCAGCGGGTGGCAATCGCCCGCGCCATGGTGAAAAAACCTGTTCTGGTGCTGGCGGACGAACCCACCGCCAATCTGGACACTGAAAACTCACATAACATCCTCGATACCATGCAAACCCTGAACAAGGACTTGGGAACCTCCTTCATCTTCAGCACTCACGACCAGAAGGTGATCGACCATCTGAGGCGCGTGGTGAAGCTGATCGACGGCAAGGTGGCGGACGATGCTGTTCAAACTAGCGCTTAGGAACATCTTCGGCAACGGCTGGCGCAGCCTGATCAACATGATCATCATCGCCATCATGGTGATCGGCATGATCTGGATGGAGGCAATGTACTATAGCTGGATCGCCCTGGCCAAGACCCAGCAGAAGGAATGGGAATATGCCGCGGGGATGTTCCGCGTGGAAAGCTATGATCCCTTCGATGCCTTTTCCTGGAAAGAAAGCCAGGCTCCCATCAGCCCGGAGCTGATGCAGGCAATAAACGAGGGCAAAGCTGTTCCCACGCTGCTTTCCCCCGCTGTGATCTATCCCCGGCAGAGCATGCTGCCCACCCTTGTGAAAGGCATCCCCGCCGGGCAGAACCTGCTCAAATTTCCCTCCGGCAAGCTGGCAGGGGAAGCGGAGGGCTATGTGCCGGCCATTGTGGGAACAGCCATGGCCAAAAGCACCCAATTGGAAGAGGGAGAAGTGTTCACTCTCCGCGTCAAGGACAGCCAGGGCGCCTTTAACACCCTGGACCTGAAGCTGGTGGAGATCATGCAGACTCCCGTTCCCACTCTGGATATTGGAACGGTCTGGATCGATCTGCAGCGCTTGCAGGAGCTCAAGCTGCAGCCGGATATGGCATCGACAGTGGTTTTTAACGATCCAGTACTCGCCCGCCTGAGCGTACCGGGATTCAAGTATATCTCGGAAAAGGAGTTCTTTTCCTGGCTGGACGAGATAATGAAGACCGAAAACATGTCCAAATATATGATCTATGGCCTGCTGATGTTCCTGGCCATGCTTGCCATCTTCGATGCCCAGGCTTTGGCGGTATTCAAGCGCCGCAAAGAGATCGGCACCCTTGCCGCTTTGGGCATGACCAAAGGCAGGATCATCAGGCTGTTCACCCTCGAAGGCACCTTTTACAGCCTGTTCGGAATAGTCCTGGGCCTGATCCTCGGCTTTCCCTTGTTCCGTTATTTTGCCGTGAAGGGTTATGTCCTGCCGGAGGGTTATGACGATTTCGGCATTGCCGGATTCAGCGAACCCGTTATCTACCAATATCCCATCGAAATATTCATCAATGTGATCGGCTGGATCATGCTGATCACCATCATTGTAAGCTGGTTTGCCGCCCGCCGGATCTCCTCCCTCAGTCCGG
Organism: uncultured Candidatus Cloacimonadota bacterium; assembly: GCA_964631665.1. Lineage (GTDB taxonomy): Bacteria > Cloacimonadota > Cloacimonadia > Cloacimonadales > Cloacimonadaceae > Syntrophosphaera. The sequence continues at coordinate 14,059 of CAZVXK010000062.1, forward strand.
TGGACGCCTTGCGGGGAAAGTGAGGCCGGGATGTTCAGATTTCTGATCAAAGGCATTTTCCGGGACCGCCACCGTTATCTCTTCCCCCTGATTATCGTGGCCGGGGGCATCATGATCCTGGTGTTCACCCTGGCTTTCATGAAAGGTTATGTAGGCAGTTTCATCCGCCACAACGCCAATTTTGAGACCGGACACCTGAAGGTGGTCACCAATGCCTACGCACAGCGGATAAACCTGAAACCGATCGAACTGGCGATGCTGGACATCGGAGACGAGCTGGAGCAGTGGAAGCAGGCCTATCCCCAGCTGGAATGGGTGAAACGGGTAAGTTTCGGAGCCCTGCTGGATGTTCCTGATTCCACCGGCCTCACACGCTTCCAGGGTGAGGTGGCCGGCTTTGCCATTGATTTCTTGAATTCCCCGAAAGAGATCGAGCGCATGAAGCTGGACAAATCTCTGGAAAAGGGAAAGCTACCCTCCGCCCCTGGTGAAATTCTCCTGAGCGCGCAAGCCTTTGACCGGCTGGAGCTTAGACTGGGTGATCCGGTCACCCTGATCAGTTCCACCGTGGATGGCGCCATGGCGATGCAGAACTTCAGTGTAGTGGGCGCCGTGAATTTTGGGGTGGCAACTTTGGACAAAGGCGCCGTGGTGGCCGATTTTGAGGATATCTGCTCCCTGGCGGACATGGAAGGCGGGGCAGGCGAAATCCTGGCATATTTCAGGCATGGCGAATATCGTGCCCGCGAGGTGAAAGCCATCCGTGACGACTTCAATGCCCGCTTCTCTGGTGAAGGGGAATTTGATCCGGTGATGATCTCACTTTCCGAACAGAACAACATGGGTTACCTGATCCGGGTGATGGACCAGTCCTTTGGCATCATGGCTTCGATCTTTGTCCTGATCATGGGGATAGTGCTCTGGAATTCGGGATTGATGAACGG
>CAZVXK010000063.1:0-14824 GCA_964631665.1 uncultured Candidatus Cloacimonadota bacterium
GTGATCGTCAGCAAATTGAAAGACAATAAATTAACCCTACTCACCGCCGTGCAGGACACCACCACCTATATCCTCGAACTGCGTGAAGTGCAGGATGCCAAAGGTAACACCACTGCAATCAGCAGCCTTCGTTTCAGAGCTTCCACCTTAGTGGACGAGACACCTCCTGATGTGGTCTTTACCAATCCCCGCAACGGCACTTCCGTGAACAGCCTGGAACCAGTGCTGGAAGTGCATTTCTCTGAAATTATTCCTTCCGGCGGATTCAGCGCCACTCTCCTGGAAGGTTCCGGCCCCAACGAAATCCCCTTTTCTGTACTGGCTTCCGATGACACGATCTACCGTTTACGACCCACCAGGCCCCTGCAAAACTATCGCTCCCATCTCCTCAAGCTTTCCGCCAGCGATATCAACGGCAACACGGTGGATTTTGAGCTGAATTTCCTGCCGCTGAAGAGGGATTAAGTGTTGGAGGGCAAAAGGGCAAGAGGGCAAAAGGGCAAGCTGCGCTGGTGCTTGATTCCACGTTTCCTTGAAGAAAAGGGAAAAAGGGCAATAGGGTAAGAGGGAACTGGCACAGGAAATTTGGAACAGGGCATCCTTGATGACTATAAAAATCTAATATGTCATCACTGACCATTAACCACTAACCATTAACCACTAACCACTAACCACTAACCACTAACCACTAACCTCCATCCCCTGCGCAGCACTAATCACTAATCGCTAATCACTAATCACTACTTGAACGCCTCCATCCCGCTGAAATCCCTTTGGGGATCGAAGCTTTGCAAGATGCGCAGATCGCTTTCGGTGAGCTGATCCAGGCACATCCGCGCCAGCAATTCTCCCAGACCGGGTCCCAGCATGAAGCCCTGTCCACACATCCCCACAGCATTGATCAGGTTATCACCCTGCCGGGCAACGATGGGAAAGCCATCCGGGGTCATGGGATATTGCCCGCGCCAGGTCCGGCGCACTTTCAGATAGCGCAGGCGGGGATACACTTCCAGCATGCGTTTGCTGCAGAGGGGCAGGAAAGTGGAGGTGCTGCGGTTGTCGATCCCCAGGATAGGTGGATCGGGAGTGATGCAAAAGCAGACCTGTCCCTCGTGATTCTGATAGAAATAGAAATTGGCGGAACCGGGGCGTTTGCGCATGTCGATCACCATGGGGCCAAAGAATCTGGCCACGGGTTCGGTGATGCCAGCTTCGTGGTTGTCCGGATAGACAGGCAGTTCAAGGCCTGCCATAGCCCCGATCTCCCTGGCCTGGTTTCCGGCGGCATTGATCACCAGGGCAGATTGGTAGCTTCCCTTGTTGGTTTTAACTTCTGTTATCCTGTCACCGGCCAGTGCAAAGGAGAGGACTTGTTCTTGAAAGCGGAATTCGACTCCCTGCTTGAGAGCATGGAAAAAGAAGGCGGAAGCCATTAAAAGCGGGGAGCAGCTTCCATCCCCGGGTGAAAAGGTGGAGCCCAGGAGCCCGTTTCGATTGATGCCGGGGACGATTTCATTGTATTCCTCCGGGCTCAACCACTTGATATCGAGGCCATAACTGTGTTGGATCAGCATCAGGTCCTGTAGCGTTTTAGCGTCTTCATCGGTATAGGCGGGATAGCTATAGCCATTGCTGAGCCAGCCGATGTCGTCGCCCCAAGTGTCCTGCCAGGTGCGCATGATCTCGATGGAACGCAGGCAAACATTGATCTTGCCATAGTCGCTGTGGGTGGCGCGCACACCACCGATGGCTTTTTTGTTGTTTTGCTGTCCGGGTCCGTGTTCCTCATCCAAAACCAATACCCTGAGTTGGTTCCGTGCCAGAAACAAAGCAGTTGGCAAACCAACCGAACCAGCACCGATCACGATCACATCATACACCATGTTCAATCCCCCTCCGGAAACTTATCCAGGGCTACTTCAATAAAGACGGGGCGTTTGGTGTTCGGTACCACAGCGCTCACGGGAATGCCTTCCTCGCGCAGCAATCCCTTGATCAGGGTTTCGCAGGTTTTGGCACCGCAGGGACCCATTCCGGCACGGGTGATGGCCTTGATCTGGTTGAGGTCGGTGATACCGCTGCGGATGAGACTGCGCACCTGTCCCACGCTCACCCGTTCGCACAGGCAGATCATGGCTTCGTCGGCAAGATGTTCCGGGATGATTGGTTCCGGCAAAGGGAGGCTGGCTGCTTTGCTTTGGATACGAAAGGAAGCCACCCGCTTGGCGATGGAGGCAGGCACTTTCACCTGGATCAGTTGGGTGTGTTTTTCCTTCACTTCCAGCACCTTGATGATGGGATGGCAGCCCAGGGGCCGGGCTTCGATATCCATCAGTTCGATCATTTCGCCCTGCACGCGGGGGTAATTAAATACTTCATAGGGCATGGTAACGGTGGGATTTTTAGCATCCTTGCGATAATCCACCAGGGTGATCGCCAGCCCCGGACAGATCAGCAGGCACTTATAGCAACCGATGCATTTGCCAGTGTAGAGGGGAACCGCCATCAAACCGCCATCCTCGGTGATGATGGAATTGGTGGGGCAAACTGTGGTGCAGGGATTACAGGGGATTTCCTGCAGGCAGTGGATGATGGGAAACACTCCTTCCTCAGCGGGGTGGTTCTGATAGCCTTTCACCGCTCCGGGATGGGATTTCAGAACCTCCGCCTTGTCATACCAGTCCTGGGGAATGTCACCGGCTTCCTCCACACCGCAATCGCGGGCGATCTTAAGGCCGGCGATCTTGCCATTGAACATGGCGGAGGAAGCTTCGGCGATTTCCAGGGCATCGCCCGCTGCATAGACCGGGATTCCGGCTTCCTCAGCCTCCAGGGTGAATTCGGATAGGGAATCCAGCCCCACTGCGATCAGAATGGTATCGCAGGCAAAGCTTTTTTCAGTGCCGGGGAGGGGTTGGAAATTCTCGTCTATCTGAGCGATGGTGATGCTGTGGACGGTTTCATCGCCGTTGGCGGAAAGGATGCTGTGGGAGGTGTAAATTGGCACTCCCAGGCGCTGCAGCTTGTTCGCATGCACCTTGTAACCGCCACAAACCGGCATGGCTTCCGCCAGGCCAACCACTTCGATTCCTGCCTGCAAAGCATGATATCCGGCGATCAAGCCCACATTGCCACCCCCGATAATAAACAGGCGATTGGTGGGGCGGATCAAATCCCGGTTCACCAAAGTCTGGAAAGCGCCGGCGCCATAGATGCGGGCAAGATGGTTACCGGTGAAGCGCAGGAATTTCTCGCGGGCGCCGGCTGCATTCAGAATCCGCTGTGGTTGCACAATTTTGTAAATCCCATCCTTGAGTATGCCCACCTTGCGGTCGCTGAACACAAAGAGAGCAGTGCTGTTCAGCCATACCTTCACTGAAGACAGCTCTTTCACCTGTGCCGCCAGCAGCTTGCCGATATCGTGTCCGCGCACTCCTGCATTGCTGTCCTCTTCGGAACCAAAGAACTTATGCGTCTGCAATACCAGTTTGCCACCCAGGGCGTGCTTGTCGTCGATCAATAAAGTGTCTATGCCAAATTTGCCCAGCTCAATGGCGGCTGCCAGGCCGGAGGGTCCGCCTCCGATGATCAATACCTCTGTCTGCAGGTGCTCGATGGGGGGGCGGTCTGCAATATATGAGCTGTCCGGAAGCTCGGGCAACCCTTCGGCGCTTTTCACCTCCATGCCATCGGTAACCATGGTCATGCAGGATTTGACCGGCACCGAATCTGCGATCACGGTGCATTTGGCGCACTGGCCGTTGGCGCAGAAGATGCCTTGGGCGCTACCATCGCGGTGATGATGGCCAAAAACAGAAATGCCATTGGCGATCAGCGCGGATGAGATCATCTCACCCCGTTTGGCGCTGAGGGCTTTGCCATTGAAAGTGAAAAGTACATCCTCCCGCTCCGGCAGGGGCAGGATCGGATGGATTCTGAGGCGGTGATCTTCCATGGAAACGGAAAACTCCTGTTTATGATGGTTTTTTGGCTAAAAAGTTTCAGCGCCCTTTGCTGTCAAGGAAAAGCTGTCCGATAGATTGCACAGATGGTTGTCTGATATGGGATTAGAATTCCCAAGCAGCATGGATGGACCAGGCTTGGTTCTGCTTCCACCCTCCCAGCCATCCTGCCAACCGGTTGTCTACCTGCCTACTACCACGTGAGAAAGCGAGGTGAAGTAGTGAGGAATCCCGGGTGAAGCAGACAGGATAGGTTTGAGATGGATGTCGTGCTTGTATAAACAGCTACAAACCAAGGCGTAGGACGAAGATGCGATACCAGGCATCCAGCCACCGGGGAAGGCCTTCCCGGACAGTGTCCTTGTCCAGGCGGCGGTTCAGGGTGTAGCTGCTGAGAGGGATGGAGGCAAAGCGAACTGGCAGCCCTGTGCGGGCATTCACCGGCAGCAAACCCAGCTGATACATCATCTGGCGTTGCACATCAGGATCGATCAGAAACTGTACCAGTTTAACCGCTTCTGCGCTATTGGTGGCATTTTTGCAGAGCCCGGCATATTCCACATACTGAAAGCTGCCTTCCTTGGGAACGCTATATTTGAAGCGTTTTTCGGACTGGTTAAGTTCCTCGATCCAGGCTGGGGTGCTGATGAAACCCAGCATCAAACCGCAATCACCGGATTTGAGACCTTCAAGAGCGGCTGCGGGGCTGTCGAACACCTTGCGCACATTCTTGCGCAGGCTTTGCCAAAGTTGTTCATATCCTGCCTCGCCGAAAATGGCCCGGGTCCAAAACAGGGTGTTCCGGCCCAATCCGGTCGTCTGGGGATCGCAAACGGCCAGTTGCGAATAGAAACGGGCATCCTGAAGCTCACCAAAGGATTGGGGAGGATCCGGAAAGATATCTTCATTGTAAATTATCGCCAGATTGGAATAGGCATAGGGCACAATGCGGCGCTGCTCATCGCGGATGATATCGTGGTTCAGCTGTTCCAGTTTCAGCTCAGAAGCAGGCTCGAACACAGAGAGCAGGGAATCGGACAAGGCAAAGGAATTATCTATCCCCAAAGCCAGATCGGCCCTGCCACGGTTTTCCTCCCTGTGCAGAGCCTCCAGCAGAGAACTCTGATCCGGGAACAGGGTAAGCTGCACCTCACAATTGTGTTTCTTGGCAAATTCCCGGAGGACGGCTCCTTCGAAACCGGAACTGCGGATTTCCTCCAGGGCAAAGACATTGAGCCGGGTGAGCGGAAGTTTGTCTCCGGAAGCATCTTTGGAACCACCTTTGCAGCCCCCGATCGCCAACAGGACCACCAATGGCAACCACAGATATCGCATCAGAAACCTCCGAACAGCACCCAAGCCACGAAGAAATCCATCACCAGGATCAACACTGCGCTATAGACCACGGTTTGGGTGGTGCTGTGCCCCACACCCTCGGCTCCACCGACGGTGCGGCTCCCATGGAAACAGCTGATGGAGGTGATGATGAAGCCAAAGACCACAGATTTGATCAGGCCGCTGAAGAGATCGAAGGTTTCGAAATAACTGCGCATGTTGTTGAAAAAAGTGTGATAGTGGATGCCATATTTCAGCCAGGAGAAATACCAGGCGCAACCGATGCTGACGGCATTGGCAAATACCGTGAGGATGGGGAAGGCGATGATCCCGGCAGCTATGCGCGGCAGGTAGAGAAATTCCTCCGGGGCGATGCTCATGCTTTGCAGGGCGTCAAGCTGTTCACTAACCTTCATGGTACCGATCTCTGCAGCGATGGCAGCGCCTACCTTTCCGGTCATAACCAATGCGGTCAGCACCGGAGCCAGTTCGATCATGGTGGATTTTCCGATCAGCACGCTGAGCAGGCGAATGGGGATGTAGCCTTTGGACTGATAAACCGCCTGCAGTGCAGTCACCAATCCCGTGAAGGCAGCGGTGAGGGTGATCAGCAGGATCGAATCATAGCCGATCCGTTTGAGTTGGATGTAAAATTCCTGGCGGCGTTTAACAAGTGCGGGAAGGCGCTTCAGCACCCTGCCGATGAAAATGGTGTATTCACCGATCCCTACCAGGAAATCATGTTTCATGGGCAGAATAAATGCTGCGGAAGAGCGTGTATTCCTTCACGAAGCCCAGATCTACCGATCCGGTGGAGCCATGGCGGTTTTTGCCAATGATGATCTCCGCCACCCCGGGCTTTTCGGATTTGTCCTGATAGTAATAGTCATCGCGGTAGATGAACATCACCAGGTCAGCATCCTGCTCGATGGCACCAGACTCTCGCAGGTCGGCCAGGCGAGGGCGCTTGTCCTCACGGTTTTCCAGCAACCGGTTCAATTGGGAGAGCGCCACCACGGGAATCTTCATGTCCTTGGCCATGATCTTCAGGGCGCGGGAAATCTCTGCGATCTCCTGCTGGCGGTTGTCACGGTCGCGGGGCAGGGTCATAAGCTGCAAATAGTCTATTATGATGAGGTCCAGTCCGCCTACTTCAGCAGTAAGGCGGCGGGTTTTGGCACGGATGTCCAGGGGGGTGTTGGTGCCCGATTCGTCGATGTAGATCTGTTTGCTGGAGAGCACTTCCGAGGCCTGCATGATGCGCACCAGTTTTTCCTCGTTCATGCCATAGCCCTTCAGCATGGCATCCATATTCACTTCCGCCGCGCTGCTGAACAGGCGCATGATCACTTCCTCTGCCGCCATTTCCATTGTAAAGATCGCCACTTTTTTCCCCATGTTCACAGCAGCATGGGAAGCAATGTTCAGCGCCAGGGAAGTTTTGCCCATGGCGGGACGGGCGGCGATGATGATGAACTGGCCGGGCCGGAAACCACCGGTAAAGCGGTCCAGATCTCCATAACCACTGGGAACGCCCACCACCGGCACTTTGGTGGAGGCGATGGTGTCGATGGTTTGCAGCACCTCGGTGGTGATCTGGTCGATCTTCTGAAATCCCTGATGTTGCGGCAGTTCGGCTATGGCAAAGATGGCTTGCTCCGCCTCGTCCACGATGGTTTTTACTGGTTTGGGCGAGCTGTAGCAGCTTTCGATGATGCCGTTGCAAGCGATGATCAAATGACGCAGCAGAGCCTTTTCGGTTACGATGTTCAGATGGAAATCGAAATTGGCGCTGGAGACCACGATATCCACCATCTCGTTGATGTAGGGGACTCCACCTACTTTTTCCAACTGATTGTTTCGTTGCAGGCGGTCGATCAGGGTGAGGGCGTCCACCTCGATGTTGTCGTTGAACAGGTCGCAGATAGTGCGGAAGATGATCTTGTTGGCCGGGCGGGAAAAATACTCCTCCTTGATCAGTTCAATGCCTTTGCTGATCACGCTGGCGTCGATCAGCATCGCGGAAAGCAGTGCGCATTCGATATTCACATCGGCGGGAAGGCTGCGTTCCGAAACTTGAGAAACTTCCTTGGGAGTGGTGTCTTTCTTGGCCATGGCGTCATTTCCTGAATTTGGCGAGCAGAGCCTGTTCCACGCAGGGAGGGACAAAATCTGTCAGATTTGATCCAAGTTCCGCCAGCTGGCGGATCAGCGAGGAAGACAGATACATATAGCGCAGGCTGGGGACCATGAAGATGGTCTCAATGCCGGGATTGAGCTTGGTGTTCGTGAGAGCCAGGGATAGCTCATACTCAAAATCCGAAACCGCCCGCATCCCACGGATCATGATCCTGCATGATAGTGATTGGGCATAATCCACCACCAGCCCCTGGAAGCTGCCCACACTGACGTTATCCAGGTGTTGCGTGGCCTGTTCACACATCCGGAACCGCTCCTCAAGGCTGAAGATATTGCTTTTTCCGGTATAATCTGCCACCGCCAGGGTAACATGGTCAAAGAGGTGGGAGGCTTTTTCCAGTATGTTGATGTGCCCCAGGGTGATAGGATCGAAGGTGCCGGGATAGATGGCTTTGTGTTTCATCGGTTCAAAGCTGCCTGGCGGAGCTGTTCCAATTCCGAAATCTCTTTGGGGATGTGTTGTGAAAGCACTTTGTAACCATTAGCTGTCACCAGAACGTCATCCTCGATGCGAACGCCCAGCTTTTCCTCCGGGATATAGATGCCGGGTTCCACGGTGATCACATTGCCGGTTTCCAATGCCACATCCCGGCCGCCCAGATCGTGGGTGTCCATGCCCAGGAAATGGCTCACACTGTGCATATAGTATTTGGTGATTTCATCCTGGCTTTGGATGAGGCCGATGTCCAGCAGGCCTTCCGCCAGCAGGTCGGTGCAGGTTTTGTTCAGGGTGGATAGCTCCACACCGGGTTTGATTAGTTCAATTACCTTTTTCTGCACATCCAGGACTAGGGAGTAGATCTGCCTCTGGCGTTCATTGAAGATTCCGTCGATCGGGAAGCAGCGGGTGATGTCGGCACTGTAATTATTCACAGAAGCCCCCACATCCATCAGCACCAGATCCCCTGCTTCGATGCGGCACTCGTTCTTCTCATAATGTAGTGTGGCGGCATTGATGCCGGCGGCTATGATGGGGGCAAAACCCCAGCGCTGCACTCCGCTGCGTTGCAGGCGATAAAAAAGCATGGCTTCCAGCTCATATTCCAGCATCGGGCTGCGCGCGTTTTGCAGCACATCCAGGATGCCCTCGCCGGTAAGATCGATGGCTTGTTGCAGCTGCTCCAGTTCCCATTCGTCCTTAATCTTGCGCAAAGGCGTTGCCAGGTCGTTGATCTGCTTGATCTCGATCTGGGGATGGCGGCTGCGCAGCGGTTCCAGCATATGCATGGGATAGGATAGAGGACGGTTAAGATCCTGCCAGCCCAGGTTGGAATAGATCCTTTGCATGAAGGGACACATTCCAGAAAGCACTGTGTAAAACTGGTCCAGATACTTCACCCGGCTGATGCCGCTGATCTGCGTGGCTTCCTCCGCAGCCAGCTTTTTCCCCTCCCAAACCTCTCGCTCGGGATCGCCGCGTTCGATGAAGAGCGTATCGTTAAATTTGCCTTTGAATTTGCCAGCCACATAGATCAGCCCGGGATGGTTCAATCCGGTGAAATAGAGAAAGTTGTTGTCTTGGGAAAACTTGCTGAGATTCTCCTGCAGATTGGCAAAGATGATCACATTGTCCCCATCGGACAGTAGTTCCGCCAGCTTTTCGCGGCGGGATTTGGTGATCTCGGGATTCATAATAAACTCCTTGCTTTGGATCTGTTTCCGCGTTCAGTTCCGGTATCGATAAGACATCTGCCAGCGTTTAAGCAGATGTATATACTCAAGCACTATGCCGGCCAAACCCTGTCTTGCAGAAGGATTCGCCGCTTTAGGACCTCAGGGGTCAACTGGTTCTGATTTGGTTTTACTTTCTTTCCACCCGCCAGGTAAGATCTGAGGATGCCGCACCATTGCTCTTGCCTGGTACCGCTGATTTACCGAAGCCGGTGATGGGGAGGTCAAGGGTCTGGTCCAGAACCACAGTCTGGTTGATCTTATAATAGTTCGTATTCTCTTCATCCACCACCTTGATGTCCCACTGGCCCGGAGTGAGGGTCCACAGGAAGTTGGCATTGGGGGCCAGGTTTTCCGCCAGTTGGTCATCCCCCCAAGTGGTTTCGGCGTTGGGTGAGATGTAGACCTCGGTGATCGTGGTCTGGCCGTCGTTGATCAGTTTGATGGCGCCACCGTCCGGAAGGATATCCACTGTGGTAACCAAACCGCGGTAAACCTCACGGGTAACGCTTTTGGTAAAGACGAAATTGCCCCAGTAATCAATATTCACTGTGGCATCGCCGGAGTAGTATTTTGACCAGTTGGTCCAGCCCTCGATCTGTCTGATGTCAGCATCGTTCACCCGAACCCAGGCGTGGGAATTGGTGCGGTTGCGGATGCGCAGTTCGCCATCCTCATCACATGCCATCATGGTGAGGGCGATCAATATCATCATGATTAAAAACAGAGCTTTTCGCATGGTATATCTCCTTGGATGATTTCTTAACTATGGGCAGCTTGTTTGGAACTGATACTTTCCAGCATCGTGTATGCCGGTTCCGCCAAGTCTTTCACCACCGCTGGGGTGATCACGCATTTCTTCACTGTGGCCTTGTCCGGAATGTCATACATGATCTTGAGCATGAATTTTTCCATGATGGAACGCAGGCCCCGGGCACCGGTCTGCTGCTTCAGGGCGATGGCGGCGATCTCGAGTAGCGCTTCCTCCTCAAATTCCAGCTCCACTCCGTCCATCTCGAAATATTTCTTGTATTGGCTGCAGATGGCATTCTTGGGCTTCACCAGGATATCGACCAGCGCTTCTTCGCTCAGTTCATGCAGAGTGCACACCACCGGCATCCTGCCGATTAGTTCCGGGATCAGGCCATATTTGAGTAGGTCGTGGGAATTGGTGTGGTCGAAGATGTTTTTTTCCTCGGTCTTGTCGTTCAGCTTCACATCGAAGCCGATGGCTTTGCGGTCCATGCGCTCCTTGATGATCTTCTCCAATCCGAAGAAGGCTCCACCGGCGATGAACAGGATGTTTTTGGTGTCCATTTCGATGAAATCCTGCTGGGGATGTTTCCTACCGCCCTTGGGCGGAACGTTCACTTTGGTGCCTTCCAAGATCTTGAGCAAAGCCTGCTGCACTCCCTCACCGGATACGTCCCGGGTGATCGAGGGGGTTTCGGATTTGCGGCTGATTTTGTCGATCTCGTCAATATACACAATGCCCCGTTCCGCTTTGGCAACGTCATAATCCGCCGCCTGCAACAACCGCACCAGAATGTTCTCCACATCCTCGCCCACATAGCCTGCCTCGGTGAGTGTGGTGGCATCGGAGATGGCAAAGGGGACCTTCAGGAAGGTGGCAAGTGTCTGAGCGATCAGGGTTTTGCCACTGCCGGTGGGACCGATCATCATGATGTTGCTCTTTTCCAGATCTATCTTGTCGTCTTTCTGCTGTCTGAAAATGCGCTTATAGTGGTTGTAAACCGCCACTGAGATGATCATTTTGGCATGTTCCTGCCCGATCACATATTGATCCAGATAGGCTTTGATCTTGCTGGGGATCGGCAGCTCCATCTCCTGCTCGGAGGGGGTCGGGGCGCTGGTCTCGATGATGTTGTGGCACATCGAGATGCACTCATCACAGATGTTGCCGGCGATCCCCCGGATCAGGGTCTTCACTTCCAGCTCGCTCCTGCCACAGAACGAGCAGCTCAGATTCTTGAATTTATCCAAGAAATCCTCCTTGATGCGTTATCATGTTACTCACTCTGATATCATTACTATTTTAAGGACGAATCCCGTCAAGTTATTTTCTTTGGGTGATCACCTCATCGATGATCCCATACTCTCTGGCTTCGCTGGCGCTCATGAAGAAGTTGCGGTCGGTGTCCTCGATTATCTTTTCCACCGGGATTCCAGTGTGCTCATGCATGATCTCGTTCATCCGCTGGCGCAGATAGAGGATCTCCTTGGCCTGGATCTCGATGTCGCTGGCCTGGCCTTGCGCTCCTCCCAGGGGTTGGTGGATCATGATCCTGCTGTTGGGCAGGGCGGTGCGTTTGCCTTTTTTGCCTGCTGCCAGCAGCAAAGCCGCCATGCTGGCTGCCTGGCCGATGCAAATGGTGCTCACATTCGGTTTGATATATTGCATGGTGTCATAGATCGCCAAGCCTGAGGAGATGATCCCGCCCGGGCTGTTGATATACATATAAATGTCCCGTCCGGCATCCTCGCCTTCCAGGTGCAGCAATTGCGCCACGATGGAATTGGCCAGGTTGTCTTCGATCACTCCGCTCACAAAGACGATCCGGTCTTTGAGCAGCCGGGAATAGATGTCATAGGCGCGTTCGGTGCGCCCCACTTGTTCGATCACGATCGGGATATAGTTCATGCTTGTTCCTCCTCTTGGTCTTCGAAGTCCGTTTCTTCCGGTTCCAGGTTGGGGATGGTATCTTCACTTTCCGGTTTTTCTTCTATATAAAATTCATTGAGGGATACCAGACGCTGTCCGATCTGATAATCCAGCACCTGTTCATCAAAATTGGGATCCTTGAGTTCGTCTTTATTGCTCTCTTTATAGGCTTCCGGGGTGATGTCTTCCAGGATCGCCATATGCTCGAAATATTCATTTCTCTGCTCTTCTGTGATTTCAATCGGGATCAGCTTGCGCAGGGCTTTCCAGATAAACATGCTGATCATGCTCATGGTGATCTGGGTGCGGTAGATATACTCATAATATTCCTGGTTCGGCTTGCCCGATAGTTTTGCCTTTTCTTCCTCGGCTATGCGGTCCATGGTTTTGCTGGGAAGCTCGAACTTATTATCCTGGAACAGTTTCCAGGTGATCGCCTTGTGTTTACGATCAATGTTCTGATGCTCCACTTTCAGGCGCAGGTTGTCGGCGATCTCTGTTTGCAGTTCTTCCAGGGATTCATAATCGTTCTTTTTGGCAAATTCATCATCCAGAGCGGGAACCTGGCGTCTCAGGATGGAATTGACCATCAGTGTGCAGGGATATAAAGTTGCATCCGCCACTCTGGGTTTGGGATTTTTGCTCACCAGCTTCAGCTGTTCGCCGCTCAGGTTCAGCTCAAGGGAATCCCCGATCCTGGCATCCAGCAGCTCCGGCAGTGATCGTTTCGGAACCGCATCTCCTGCCCAAAACGCCACTGTTTCCACAATTTGGGTCTGATCAAGCTTGTAATTGAGTTCGCAGACCACGAGATCGTTCATCTGTGCCTGTTCCACATCTTCCAGAGTGGAATTCTCCTCGACCAGTTGTTTCAGGATGTACTGCACCTGTGCATCCAGATCGATGGGTGTATAAGGTATGCGCAGATTCTCCCATTGAGTGATCTGGACATCCGGCTCGAGTTCCACCTCCAGCACGATGGTCATCTCCTCACCCCGTTCCCATTTGATATCCTTCACTTCCGGGTGCCCCACATAATGGATGTCATGCTCGTTAGCGGCTTCCTTGAAGGTTTCATCCACCACGGTCTTGTAGGATTGATCCAATATATCGTAGGCAAACATCTTTTCCACTCTGTTGAGCGGAGCTTTGCCTTTGCGGAATCCGGGAACCTGCACTCTGGCTGCCAGGCGTTGCAACTGCTTCTGATAGTTTTTTTCCGCCCGCTCGGCTTCCACGATCAGAGTGATCTCTTTGGTTACATCATTGATGCGTTTTTGTTCTACCTGCAATTAAATCTCCTTAAAATAAGCGGTCTGGTGCGAAAGAGGGGACTCGAACCCCTACAGGTTTTACCTACTGGATCCTAAGTCCAGCGCGTCTGCCAGTTCCGCCACTTTCGCATGGGGATAAAGTATTATTGATCTGTCAGAAAGTGCCATTTTTTTCTCAAGCTGCTACTTGTCAAGCACTCAGTGCATCGTTGTCGATCAGGCGCGTGGTTCCGATGAATACTGCCAGCAGCAGGCGGGTGTTGTCGTCCGCTTCATCCCGTTCTTCCAGGGTGGTGGCATCCACCAGTTTGATGTAATCTGGCCTGCCCCCGGCGGCGCTAATGATCTCACGGGCAACCTGGATCAGTGCCTGGCTGGAGTTAGTTCCTTGTTGGTATAAGATTTTGGCCTGCTGCAAAGCCTGGAACAGACAGCGGGCTTGAATCCTTTGTTCTGCATTGAGATAGCTGTTGCGCGAGCTCATAGCAAGACCGTCTGCCTCACGCACTATGGGGCAACGGATGATGCGGGTTTCCAGGTTCAGGTCCTGCAGCAGTTTTTCCAGGATCACGGTCTGCTGGAAGTCTTTGCTGCCCATGAACATCTTCTGGGGCTGGACCAGGTGGAGCAGTTTGAGCACCACTGTCGCCACACCGCGAAAATGTCCTGGACGGCTGGCTCCGCATAGAATAGAAGACCATCCTTCCACTTCCACCCAGGTGCGGTATCCGGATGGGTACATATCTTCCTGGGTAGGTAAAAAAACCTGATCGACGCCGTACTTGGACAGCAGTTTCAAATCCTGCTCCAGATCGCGCGGATAGTTGGCCAGATCTTCCTTGGGACCGAATTGGGCGGGATTCACAAAGATCGAAACCACACAGATATCGCAGTTTTCACGGCATCGTTCCACCAGCGAAAGATGGCCCTGATGAAGAAAGCCCATGGTGGGAACGAATCCTGTAACCTGGCTGCGGTCCCGCCTGGCCACAGACTTTTGCATCTTTGCCAGGGTCCTGATGATCTGCATTCAGTTCACCGGACGGTTTTTCTCATCCAGGATCACGATCCGGGGTTGGTGCCGGACCATTTCCTCCTCGTCCATCAAACCATAGTTGATCACGATGATCTTGTCGCCAACCTGCACCATGCGTGCCGCCGCTCCGTTGATGCCCAGCTCGCCGCTGTTGCGTTCGCCCTTGATGATATAGGTGGAAAAACGCGCGCCATTGTCCAGGTCGAACACTTCCACGCGTTCGAACTCGCGCATGCCGCTCTGCTCCAGCAAGGCTTCATCGATTTTTATACTGCCGTTGTAATTCAGGTCACACTCGGTTACCGTGCCGCGGTGTAACTTGGATAAAAGTATATATCTTAGCATTTTATGCTCCATATTCTGATCATTGGGTCAGATTTTTAACCCACCTTTTTCTGTCAATTGATTTCGCTGTTCGCTGCCTACCTTTGCTGTTTTCTTTTTCGCTTCAATCCTCCGTTTTCTTCGTTTCCATTCTTCGTTTCCAAATTTCCGGTCACTTTACCTGCCCTGCTCACTAGTTTGAAAGTGTTAATCAAGTCTTAATCAAGCGTTAATCAAGCGTTAACTGTTAACGCTTGATTAACGCTTGATTAAGACTTGATTAAGGTTTCCATTCAAGGGAAAGAAGGAGAAGGGGAAAGATGGATCATTGCTGGATCAA
>CAZVXK010000064.1:0-1802 GCA_964631665.1 uncultured Candidatus Cloacimonadota bacterium
GCCTGCTGCTCCGGATTGAGTGTGATGCTCTTTACCGGAATCCTGCTCTCATAGAAGAAAGAGGGACGCTGAACCTGGCGGGGATAGATGAGGATGGCACCCTTTGCCGCCAGGGCTTTGACCACCGAGTAGGAGACAAAATTGCTCAATTCTGACAGGGGCAGATCCTCTTCGCGGGTTAGGATATAGTCCAAGAGTTCCTTTTGCTTGGCAGGCAGTTCGCCTGCTGCTTCCCTGGATTGCAGCAGTTTTACATAATTGATCGTTTTGGTCTTGTCCCGGGGGCTGATCCTGCGTTTGATTTCAACCAGGCCTTCATTCACCGCCTCTTCGGCCAGCCTTAATAGCGGAAGCTTTCTGTCCTGTTTTCTGAGCTCGGAGAGATTGTGATACTCTCCGTCTGCCAAAAGGTTGGCCAATCCCTGAAATGCGGTGGGAATTTCAGTTGCGGTCCACTTCAACCCGGCATCCAGATCCGGAACCAGCAGTGCCGGCAGCATGGCAAAACAAGCGCTGCCCACCGAGCATTGATAGTAGTCCGCCAGCCAGCAGGCCAGCCGGAGCAAGGTTTCGGAGAGCACAGGCTTGCGATCCAGCACCTCGAGCACAGGCTTGTAGCTGATTCGGTCGGACAAGGGCTTGTCGTAGGTTTTACCACAGATCCCCACCATATCCTTGCGGTTGAAACTCACCAATACCCGCACCCCTTCCGGAAGTGGCTCAGCGGAGCTGAATACAAAATCCCTGCGGATATTGAGCGGCAAGTGAATGATGTGGTAATTCATATTATGATACTGTGCACAAACCTCGCCTGCTGTCAACAACTATCTTTGTGGCAACTGGCGGCTTCTTTATATCCCCCTTGTTGCCTCACGGTCATCAAAGCCGGATCAGATCGGGTACACCAGCCGAAAATGGCTGTTGACTCCCTATTGATTGTTTTGAACAACCAATCCCATCATCAGGGCGGAGTGGAGTAGATATCATTTCAACAGAACTGCCCAGCAAAGATCGAGCCCCGCCTGGTAAAGCGGGGCTCTATGTATCATTGATCGTTGTAGTGTTTAGCCTTGGGTCAACCGGACAGTGAATCTATAGCGTTGGCGTTGGGAGACATTGAAGCTCCAGCTTTCCACCAGAGCTTTCACCTCCTTCAGGAATCCTTCGGTGAAGTTTTCACTGTTGGGGATCACCTCAGCGGCGTCAACCTGGCCATTGCTGCTGATGAACAACTCGATGGTGATCGATCCGGACATGGCTCTCTGGGCGGCATACTTACGATAGATCTGAGTGATCTGTCCTTTGCGGCCATTTACTGAAGCCTGGATACGTTCGATCTCCGGGCGCAGCTCCTCAGGAGCGGAAATGATGCTTCCCTCCTGAATGGTGGTCACATTGGCGGCAGAGAAGCTTTGGATCACTGCTGCGGTCTGGGCTGACTGGGCAACAGGCCTGCCGCGGGGCACGATCCTGCCGGCATCGCCGGTGAAGATCGCCACCGAACCGCTGGGAGGAGCCATGGTGGTTCCACCGGCCGGTGCCTGTCCAAAGGCAACCTGTCCCAGATTGGTCTGGCTGTATCCACCCGTGGCGCTGGGATCGAAGGCGCCGGCAATTCCGGAACCTCCACCACCAGGTCCTGTACCGGTTCCACCGCCGCCGCCTCTGGCGCCGGGAGTGGCAGTAACAAATGACTGTCTGAACGTGGCGGCTTGGAAGGGAGCATTGGGATCACCCGTTCCACCGGGGACTCCGATACCACCAAAGGTGGCGCCAACATTGGCTGTGCCCACTCCGCCAGG
>CAZVXK010000064.1:1902-11178 GCA_964631665.1 uncultured Candidatus Cloacimonadota bacterium
TCCGCCAGGGGTTCCCACCTCGGTTGCTTCAGTAGCAACTTCTCCGGTTTCGGTTCCAGCAACAAAGGCCTGCTGGCCCGTGGGCAGAGGAACCTCCACCCGCTGGGCCTCTTCAAGCATGGCAAGGCGTGCTTCCAGCGTACCGATATCCACGGCCTCCGGTTTCAGAACGAAGTCGTAGATCAGCAGAAAGGCAATGGTTAGCAAGAGGAACAGGATCACCATGCTGCGATTGAAGCGCTCGGCAGCTGTAAGCTCGGCGCGGCGTGAATACTGTGCCACGATCATCCGCTCTTCTTCCGTCAGAACCCGCACCCATGGCTCGGTGTATTCATACTTGATCTCCCAATCGGGATTAAGTGCGATGGTTCCAGCCATGTCATTACGAAGCAACAGATTGCTGCCCTTCAGGATGCCATTCTGTTGCAAATAGGATGCATCGACGGGATTTCCATTGTGGCTGCAGCTGACATTTGCTCCTGGCAATAGTTGCAGATAGTAGTCATCTCCACGTTTGACCAGGAATTGATGTTTGTTGGGAAAGGAAGGATCAAGGATTTGCCAGAACAGGTGTTTGTCTGTGCCAATAAACAACTGTTTGGTGAAATCCCTGCCGGCTTTGGAGATATCCAGCAGCTTTCCCTTGTAGTTTAGTTTGAGGTTTAGTACTGTCTTAGCCATCTTGCCTCCTTTATCCTGAGGAAACCGGTGCAAGGTTGGTCAACCAATCAGCTTCCTGCAGGGTGGCAAAATATATGTACTGATAATAGGCACTGGTTCCCAGTTTCACCATTTCGGTGATGTAGCCACAGAAGATCGAGCTATCCGCCTGGATCAGCAGGACAGTTTGGTTATCGGCAGATTCCTCGATTATCCTCTGTGCCGTATCCTGAAGATATCGGAGAATGTTTTCACGTTTCTCAGGGCTGTTTTCCAAATCGTCAAGAGTACCGAAATAGATATTGTCGGTTCCGATCAGGATACGATCGGGATAGATCTTCACCACTGTGGTACCAGTCATGTCTGCCAGTTCGTCGGTTCTCATGGTGGTGGGAAAATCCATGTTGTCCGGAACGGCAATTCGTTGTGCTTCCATGGAGACATTCTTGATGAGAAAGACCAGGATAATGGTCAGCACATCAAGCAATGATGTTATGGAAAGCCCTTTCAATTCTTCACCTTTTTTACGTACGCGACGATGGGTTCGTTCAAGTCTTTTCATGTTCCCTCCTCCTTAATAATAGATGACCTGTGGAGGTTCATAGCGTACGTAAACAAAGTTGAGGCTTTTACAGATATCGATGGTTTTGATGAGAGCCTCATAGCGAACATCGGGATAAGGAGCAACACTGATGTCATAAAGCTCGGGATTGTCATCCCTGATCGCTTGCAGAGTTTTGTTCAGCTGGAAATAGTCGAACTGATTGTTCTTGATCGGAATGAATTCAACCACCTGGTCTTCCTTGCGGACCTCAAATCCGGGAAATACCTTGCGGGCTGGATTCTCAGTTGCCATTATGATCACATCAACTTTGGCAGGTTCCTCAGTTCCACCGCCACCTGGACCTTCCTCACCTCCACCACCGGTACCTTGGGTAAAATTCAAGGCAACCAGAGCCACCTGTGAAATCACCAACATCAGCATCAGCAGAGGTATGATGGTGATAAACAGGTTCATGATCGGCACCAGATCAGGTTCTCTGGGTGCCGACGCCGCTCTCTGGTTCCTTCCGGCAGAAGGTTTATATGCCATGGCGTTATCCTTTGATTGAGCTAGTGAGTTGGTTGATCAGCTTCACACTGTGTTCATCAATATCGTTGATAAGCTTCTGGGCACGGGAGTAAAGGGCTCCCTTGATCAAATAGAGCGGGATGGCAGCAAACAAGCCCATGGCAGTGGTGCCAATGGCTGTTTTGATACCGCCGGTGAGCAGTCTGTTCTTGTCTTTGTCGGCGGCTCCTTCCAGAGCGGCAAAGGCTTGCAGCAGTCCCCAGATCGTTCCCAACAGTCCCAGATAGGTGGAGATCTGAGCCAGAGTATCAAACCAGAACAGGCCACCATCGAGCTTATAGATGGTCTGCAGTCCGGCTTCGTCAAAGGCGTTCTGGGCTGCCTTGCTGAGTTCTTCACCCTTCAGGCTCTTACGCTGCTCTTTGTACACCATCAATCCGCTCCAGAAAATGAAGCCCAAAGTGGTGTTCTTGAAACTCTCTGAGATCTTGGTGGCTTCGTCGATCTGATCATTTCTGATATAGCCTTTCAGCTTCAGATAAAGCTTGCCGGCATCGACTTTTTCACGCTGGTACAATTGCACATAGCGCACAATACCATAGACAATACCAATTACGAAAGTTAACAGGATCAAGTATCCGAAGAAACCGCTATCCCTGAAAATGGTAGCAATTGTTACAGTACCTTCGCCTGCAGGTTTTTCTGCTTCCTGCGCATACAAAAACCCAAGGCTGATAACCAGTGTCAACACTACGAGAACGATATGCTTTGCTTTCATTTTGACTCCTCTAGCCAGTTATTTATTTCGTTTTGCCAGTTTATAAGTTGTTGTCTGCTTTCATCCTGAATGATACCAAGATGGATGGTGTAATCATAAAGTCCGGGTTTGGTGTAGGTGTCCGTCTTAAGCTGAACCACAGTAATATCAGGGATCATGGCTTTGATCTGGATCTCGATCTCCTGCTGTTCACTATAGACCTGAACTCCTTCAAATCCCGGTTGCGGCGTGGTCGCCGGCTGTGCAAAGACCAGGCTTAGCGCCATCAGAAGTATGCTGAGAAGGATAATTCGTTTCATGCTGATCACTCCTTACCTGCTTTTACAATAGTGATCTCGGCGATCATGCCGCGATGCGGCGACTGGTTTTGAACCACCATGCGCAAGGTGTTTTTACCTTGTTTAACCAGATTCCCGGGAATGGTAACCTGATTTGGGTACACCAGGAAAGGCTCTGCGTCATAATCCATGGGATAATCTTCATCAAGAACGGCATCATTCAGATAGAGCGAAGCACTTTCAGGTGCCACAAAATCGATGTAGCCTTCCCTGAACTGGGTGTCGATATTGAAGTCAACCTCGAAAACCACTTCCGTGGCCGGGGTTTCCGGGGATTCTGTCGTCCAGATCGCTCTGGCGGCAGTGTTTAACAATTTATCAGTCTTGTCAATGGGCAAGTCAAAGTTCTGGACGATGACCGCATAATTGGCAATGGACTCTCCTGTCTCAGGATTGGTTGTGATCACCTTCCAGGTGTTGTCCGAATTCACTTTCATGGTAACAGGAGGGATGGCATCCGCCAGCCTCTGTTGACTATAGTAGGCGACCATGCTGAAATGGAAGGGAACCGGTTCAGTGGCTTCGTTGCGGAATTCGCCCTTGAAGGTGTTGGGACCGGCTCGCCAGTATTCCTCGGGAAGGCGTGCTGCATAATGAGTACTGATCGGTTTACCGGCGATCAGAGTATCCACCGGAACATAGATCAGCTCGATCTTTTGTCCATTGACATAGATATCGAGCTCATAAGGATGCACGATATGCAGGAACACAAAATCCGGAGCGATCCTGGCATTGAATCCGCGTTCGAGGGAAAGGATCTGTTGAGGCGGAATCGTCAGCGAACTCATACGCCTGCCCTTGGGAGAGGTGGTGGTGGTGATGCCACTGGTAACATTGCGGGAAATCCCACCCGGCTGATACATGGACATGGTCCAGGCAGAGTCAAGCATAAATTCAGTGGTCTGATACTGAGGCATCTGATTCCATTCCGTCAATCTATTCACCGTTTTCTGAGTATTGGCATCGGTATATCCAGCCAGCACAAAGTTCGTATAGATCTGCATATGGATGCTGTAGGAATAGGCGATATAAGGATTGATGAAGGTATAGGCATAAGGCCACAACTGGTTATCCAGCAGGTCTGTATATTGTTGCTGGGAGAACTGGCTGCGATCCTTGTAGGGAGCCATTTCGTTGGCAATATCGAGATACCGTTGCACCTGGGTCTTGATCACATCGGCGGCATATTCATTGATGCGGCAGATCAGATCCAGGGCTTTGATCCGGCGTTCATTATCCAGATCCACAGCCCCAGGCTGTTCCAGTAACCGTACAACCTTGTTGTATTCAGCCTCAACTGTGCTCTTGAATCCCGGTATCCGGTTCGGGGAACCACCAAACAGGTGTCGTTGCCAGGTGGTGTTGGGATTCACGGTGATCAATTGAGCCGGTGTGCTATTTAAGAAGTTGCCTCGCTCCACAGCCTGGATCTGGCGGTCGAACTCCCGCAAATAAGCGATCTTGGCTTGGATGGCGGCATATTCTGTCTCCGCTTTCTCAAAGGCTGCATAGGCAAGGGGATTGTCCATAGGCAGACCTTCCCGCTTGTATTCTGCTTCCACCCGTTTGAATTCATCACGCTTGGCAAAGGCCAGAGTCCAGTCTTCATTCAGATAGGCGGAGTCAAAATCAAACGCGATCTTACCCAGTTTCAGATTGGCAACTCTCAGATAGCGTTCCGGTTGATTCCTGTCCTTCTGGAAGATTTCCCGGGCATATTGTTCGAATCTGAGGGTATCTCCTTTGGCAAGATAGCCATCGGCCAGAACCGTCATGAAGGTAATGGTCTGTCCATGGCCTGGATATTGCTGGATGAAATCGGTGAGCAGATCCAATGATTTGTCTACTTGGTTATCCTGACGATAGATATCGACTGCCCAGAGATAGATCTCCTCGGCAGAGACCTCACCACTGTCGATCTGATTTGCCCTGACCTCATTATGCAGATCAAGGTACATCCTGGCAGCCATATCCCTTTGCTCTGGAACATTCTTCATTGCCTCAATCTCTTCCACTCTGAGGAAGAATGAACGGTTGCTTCTGGGATAGAGGCCAATGAAATCACTCTTTATTTGCTTGGCCAGAGTGGGATTTTGCATCAGCGAATCGGCGATCGACCAGGATTCCCAATAGAGGAAATAGACTTCATCAGTGGTGGTCTTGGTTCTGGCGATATCCAGGCGCAGATCAATCGATTCCTGATACATCTTGGCTTTCTTGAAGGCATCGGCAGCTTGATAACGGTAACCTGTATACTTGCTTGCTTCATCTTTATGTTCTTCAGCCAATCTCAGGAATTCACTTGCCACCAAGGCAAAATCTCCGCGCTGCTCTGCCAGTTCATAATTGTTCTGAATCTGGAGTTTGATCTGGTCATTTATCATTTCAGAGTCCTGGGTATCCAGAGCATAAGGCAAGGCACGGCGATACCATTGCTCGGCATCGGCATATTGCCTGTCCTCTTCAGCTATGGTGGCCAGATTGATGTAGATGCTGCGCACCGTTTCTGAATCAAGCCGGTCTTCCAATTCCAGCACTTTGATGTAGCGTGATTTGGCCTGTTCTTTTCTACCTTGCTTCAGTTCCACATCAGCCAGACTCATCAGTATCTGGGCAGAAGCCATGCGATTGGTCTCGGATGTATACTCCGGCATATTCAATACATCATAGAACCGGAGTGAAGCCTGGCTGTAGTAATTGAACAGAGAATCCTGATTGGCGGGCAATCCGGCAGCTGGAACAAACCCGGGCTGAGAAAAACCAGTGTTCAGGTGGTCGAACATCTTCTGAGTGTAGGTGTAGGCACGGCCCTCGTTATCGAAGAACTCAGGATTGTCAGGATACCGGTCATTATAGTTTCTGAGCATTTTTATGGCAGTATAATAATCTTCCGGTGTATCCCGTTTCTCTGCCAGTATGGTGCTCAGTACTGTTTCAGACTGCTCCGCCTCCAGCCTCCATTGGGTAAATTCTGCTCCAAACTGCTCCTGGAAAGCAGAGTAATTCTGCATATGCTGCATATAATCGGCATAGGCTTGATCCGAAGCATCTGTCACCATGATATTCCACTTGCGGATCCGGAGCTCTTCATAGGCGTTGCGGATATGATCCAGCTGCACTTTCAATTCAGGATCGTTGATATCCTTTCCCTGGATATTGGTGGCATACCAATTAGAACTCTGATTGTAGTTGTCAATAATGAACTGATACTTCCTTGCCCTGATTGTAGCAAGATCATCCGTGCCGCGGAGCTGGATCCCGGGAATATGATACAGTTTAAGGATCGAATCCACCAAGGCAGGATTATTCAGTGCCATTGGTGCTTTCTGGATACGCAACTCCAGGAAGTCTATGGCTTGCAGGGGTGCTTCCATTTCGGATTTGAAGGAAGCTGCCTTGTCCAGAATCCTGCCGATCACAGCCTGATCCTGGTAGTCAGCCAAAACAAGCTGCATTTCCGGGATTCCACGGGAGGGAGAAGTGAAGTCATTCCCATCCAGTGCGATCAGAGTATAGGCAATGTTATCCACGGAGTTGTTTTTATAATCCTCTGCCAGGAACCGGTTTTCGATCTTTCCAGCATCCACCGCCTTGAGCAGGGTCACAAAATCATTCAAAGCATACTTCAGGGATGCATCATCACCTCGGTTCATGTTCACCCAGGCTCTTTGATAGAGAGCTTCATAGGCATATTTGCTTCCCGCTTTGTTGATCAGGTAATCGAATCCCTGATTGGCAGCCTGATAATAGCGGATTGGTTCATCGGCATCGGTACCAATGATGAAATTGAGCACACTCAAACGGAACAGTGCTTCATCATAAAGCGCAGACTGTCGGTATTTTTCATTAGTGGTGATCTCATTATAGGCCAGCAGGGCTTCCCGATAATCTGATTCCTTGTGTTTGTATTCATCCGGTCGGCTCACACCAGGATTGAGATCCCTGAATTCTGCGATCTTGACATCCAGCTCTTCCTTCTTCATCTCACTGCTGATATAGGCGATGTTGTATAACACATAATCTCTGAGGTAGAAGGCTGGATTCATCTCAAGAACCCGGCGGTAATAGGCAAGAGCCAGCTCGGGGCGCTCCAGATCAACTGCATACTGAAGTTCCGCCATGTTATAATAGATATCAGCATTGCTTACCAAATATCCGCCACTGGGCTGTTCCAGAGCCTGGAAATTGGGATTTCTGGCCACAAAATCCTGGTGGCGTTGCAATAGGGCTGCTTTGTCTGCCAGTATCATTCTGTATTGGCGGTCCTGCTCCTCTTGGCTGAGGTTGGCAGCAACAGCCAGGCGCTGTTGATCCCGATAACGCAGGTTACGATAATCAAGTTGAAGCTGGACAAAGTCAATATTGGTGAATACGGCATCCAGATTCTGATCCAGGGCAATGTTCCTGGTGGTGTCGTCAGCAGCCAGAATCTGTTGGCTCTCGATGATCTGCTTCATGTCCTCCGGATACTGTTCCATGATCATGCTAACCATGGTCTCCTCAAGGATGGGCAGTGTATCGTCCAGCATTATCTTGAAACGGCTGATGGCATAGTATTCTTCCAGAATGGCATTGAAGATCTCTTCCTCTACTTCGTCCTGGTGCTTGCGCATGGCGATGTAGCGTTCCTTGCGGTTTTGCAGGTCTGCCAGTTTCATCTGGTATTCCTGTCTTTCCGGTCTAAGATCTATGCGCAAGGAAGGATAATCCGGATCAGCCATAATCTCATCGATTGAGGCTATGATCTCTTCATAAATATAAAGAGTCTGCTCAATATCGAACAAGCGCTTCATCTCCATATCACTGAAATCCCTGCCGATCACTGATTGATCACCTTCCACAAAGAGCTGATACTGCTTTTCAAAAATGCGGTCTATTATATTTATTACCTTTGCATAGTAATCAGAATATCCCTTCAGCTCCTGCAACAGGATGGCACCTTCGCGATAGTCTTCATAAGCCACGGCGATCTGACCGATTGTCTCAATGGAGGCCATGGCTTCAAGATCTACTGGTGGAGTTTTCTGATATTCTCTGATCTGCTTTTTCAGATCATCAAGTATGGCGAGCTCTTCGATCTGGATCTTGTCGATCGATTCCATCATCACCAATCCGCGAACTGACTTTGCTTCATTATAAAGCGTTTGCAGGTCTTTCTGGATGTTGTTGATCTCAGTTTCGAGAGCCAGATACTCCTGATTGGTTGGATTGGCGTAGTAGCGTTGCAGATTGAGATTGTTTATGCGAGCAATGATCTGGGCTTTACGTGGCTTGAAAGTGTTGACAATCCAATCACGGTTGGCATTGTAGTTCTGTATGAAACTTTTTACTTCCGCGTGCCTTTCTCCTTCAGAGAGAAGGTCTGCCCACAGATATAAATAGGTTGCATAGTATCTGCCAGTGGGAAAAATGTTGAGCACATCCTCAAGGAAATCCTGAGTTGCTTTGTCGTCTGTCCCCCTTAAGTAGGCAACAGCGCGTTGATATAGTAGCAGGTTGAGCATACGCCTGGCATCCTCGCCCAACCTTGGATCATTGATCAAAATCTCGAAATATGGAATAGCCGTTTTTGCATCATCCACCACTGCATAAAAATGCCCAACCAAAAACAGAACATCCAGTTCATCCAATTTGTTCAGATTGTCAAAATGAACCAGATATTCATCTATCGCCCGGTCACGATCTTCAACGATCAGCTGTGGAAGCCTGTTTTTTAGAAACTCTATCGCATCCTTAACTTTGGGGTCTGCATATACGGTTCGCTGAAGATCTGTTGCGCCGGCACGCGGTTGGGAAAAGAGAAAGGATATTGCTAACAAGGCAAAAACGGTTAGTAGAAACAACTTTAAAGTCTTTTTCATAACCCCGCTCACTTTAGTTCTCATTCAATAAGTTCATCAAGCCATTGAGGAATTCAGGATGCAGCCTGAGCTGCATCCTGAATGATATCCTCTATTCATGGAAGTATGAATCCAATGACTTGCACAAGATAAGCATGATCACATGCTAGATTAGTTCTTTTTCTGTTTAAGTTCCTGCAACCAGGTTCGAAGGTCTTCCAAGGCTTTCTGGGCTTTCTGACGCTCTTCCCTAAGGTTCCTCAGTTCAGCCAGAAGATCCTTGACTTCCGGAGAAAGCTCCTTATAGCCAGTGGGAGTGGTTACACCAGGGGTGGTAACTGTGGTTCCAGGAGTAACAATCGTAACTTCGGTACCATCAGTTACAGTAGTACCATCGGTTACCACCACATCCGTTACCGGTACTGTTACATCCACCACCACATCTTCTCCAATCGGGGGAACCACTGGTTCATCCAGCCCGGCAACTTCGATCGGCTCAAGATCCTTATCTTTGGCATATTGGCTCAGATCGGGGCGGCTGCGTTTGGCTTCGGCATATCTGTCAAAGAGATAGGATACACCCAATGC
>CAZVXK010000064.1:11278-12497 GCA_964631665.1 uncultured Candidatus Cloacimonadota bacterium
ACATAAGCAGGTCTGACCACATCCCGATAGTAACCGACCAACAAGATCTCGGCAGCTTTGTGGGGTAAAACGTAGGCGTCTGGCGTGCGCAACATCCCCAGCGTCTGGAACGGTGCGGCTTCAATTATGCCAATCATGGCAGCCAGAACAATTACACTCAATATAACTTTTTTCATACTTCCCTCCACCTTTCGGTGTTCTTTCTAATCATGGAGCACTAATATCATTGACATAAATTCCGTCAAGCATTTTCTTGCTTTATGGACAAATTAACTCCCAAACAGCTTTCCGCCATCGGCGAAGACTTGGCAGCTAACTACCTGATTAGCAAAGGCTATAACGTCTTGTGTAAAAATTTCCGCAGTGAGTGCGGGGAAATCGATCTCATTGTAAGACGTGATGACCTGCTGATCTTCGTCGAAGTGAAAACCCGTTCGAAGCACTCTATAAACCTTGCGCTGATGAACGTGGGCTATCAGAAACAAAAGCGCATCTCTCTAACTGCCCAAAGATATATTACTCAAAACCAGGAATTTGTCAACTTTAGTTTTCGCTTCGACGTGGTTGTAGTCCTTTATTATGCTGCCGAGCAGAATTTTAGAGTTCTCCACTATGAGGATGCCTTCCGGCCTGTCGATATCTAGGATCAGGGCATTTCTATCGTGGCTTTTGCTTCTAATAGAATGAACCGTTAGAATCGGAACATTGCCACCTGTCTCCAGCTCCGTAGCCTTCCTGATGACATCCTGAATACTGATCGGGATCAACAGCAGCACAAGAGCCGAAAATGGCTGGTGAGTCCCACCTATCCGGCTTCAGAACCATCTCACCCATCCGGGGCCAGATAGGATTGATCCGTCCCGGATCTCTCAGCCAACGGCATCCACGATTCACAACTCGATAGATAACAACCTCCTCTCCAGTAGAAATCTGATGATATGCAATAGTGGTACACAGTATCAAATCAATTGTATAACTTGGATGTGTCGAAATCGTCACCCAGATACCTCCTGTAATCGGGGTGGGAGCTTTCCATATCGTCGTTCTGAACATAGATCAGCTTGTAATTACCATTCATTTGGATATCCACGAACACATAGACGGCATTGATCCTGCCCCGGTATTTCCAGATCTGATAATCTTTGCGCACATAGCGGGTTTCGTCGGAAGTGGTGTCCTTGTCCACTTCATCCGGTTTGCCGTTGCGGATATGGATCCT
>CAZVXK010000064.1:12597-14039 GCA_964631665.1 uncultured Candidatus Cloacimonadota bacterium
ACTTCTCCAGATAGGCGCTGCTGTCGGGCCTCACCTCCACACACAGTTCCAGGTCGCTGAGTGCAAGCTCACCGGGCAACCTTTGGGCGGGCAGGGTCCAGACGAACAACCGTTGTGAATTCAGGTCCAGGGCTCTGATCCGGAATTGATAATCATCATCCAACAGAAAGCTCAGCCGGTTGAGGTAGGATTTGTCCGAACTGCTGTCCTCCTTGTTGGAAATTCCGATGTTGTCCGTTACGCTGCGGTTGAATAGAACACTGTCATTGCGCACCACTTCCACCAGAAATTCCACCTCGGCAAAGTAACCTCCCATGTGTGCCTGAAACATCAGATTGCGGTAGGGTATCTGATAATCCAGATGGATAATGGTCTGCCTGTCCTTGTTCAGAAACCGGTGCACATTCACATGCATGTTCAGCGTTTCCACCGCTCCCAGCGCACTGCTGATCAGCAGCAACAGCATCAATGCCAGTAACTTAATACTCTTCATCTTTGTTCCTCAATACATACTGTCCATAACCGCCAATATCGGCGAAAATGAATTCCAGATTCAGTTTGTAATAGATCCAGCTGATATAGGGATAGAGCCCGATGGGATGGACTTCGGAAAGTATCTCATCCGGCTCTCCATACTTGATATAGATTCTACCCCGGTCGGAGGCCCATCCCTTCAGTTTTTTATGGATGGTATAGCGTTCGTCGGCAATGATGATCCGTTGGTAGAACCTTTCCCGGGCTTCGTTGCGGATCGTGCCGGGGCTGGGATCGTGCACCTGCCAGAATTTCTCGATCGCTTCCGCATAACGGCCTTCCGGCAGTGCCCGCAGGGTTTGCCATTCATTTTGGGAGGCAATGTAGCGCAGCTGCTGGATCTGCTCCTTCAGGGTATAGCGCAGGTCAAAGGAAAACCACTGGCTATACAGAAACGGTTCCATATTGTAACGGATGTTCCCCTCAAAAAAACTGATGATGATCCGCTGGGGAGGAGCATCGCCCATCCGATCTGCAAGTTCCAGCCTAAAGGGGCTTTGGGGTTGGATAAACCTGAGCACCGCATCGTCCACATAGACATGAATGCTATCCACAGAGTTGGAAAATCTCTGACTGATCTGGCAGGACTGGATGGGCTGATCATAAGCCCCCACACCCGAAGGCAGGAACCTGATCTCTTCCTTTTGGATCAGGTAGTAGGGTTGCCCGATCTCAGTGAAACTGTCCTGAAGCGTGAAAGCCTTTTTCAGATTACGTTTATCACCCAGCACCAGGTTTCTGATCCGCAGCGAGGCGGTGTATTTCCCCGGGGGAAGCTCAGCCTGGAAAAATACTGGCAAGGCTGTGTCCTGCAGCCATTCCCGGCGCGGTATGACCAGCTTCTCCTCATGCTTTTCCACCTGTTTTCCCCTGGCATTCTTGATCTCGACCGAGATCTGGTATTGCAC